>NZ_CP039373.1:1200031-1534859 GCF_000179235.2 Synechococcus sp. CB0101 | reverse complement strand
TCGCTTCGATCAGCCCGAGGGGCTCACCGGCCGCCAGTGATTCGGCCAGTTGCAGCAGTTCCTGCTCGGGCACGGCCCCCAGCAGCTCCCACACCGCCTGGGGTTCCACTGGTGGCGGCAGCAAGCTCAGCTGATCGAGCAGGCTTTCGGCATCACGAAGCCCGCCCTGGGCCCGCTGGGCCACCACATGCAGGGCTTCAGCGGTGATACTGATCTGCTCCTGCTCGGCGATCCAGCCCAGATGCCGCTCGAGGGCATCGAGGGGGATGCGGCGGAAATCAAAGCGCTGGCAGCGGCTGAGGATCGTGGGCAGCACCCGCTGGGGGTCGGTGGTGGCCAGCACGAACACCACCCGCGGCGGCGGCTCCTCCAGGGTTTTGAGCAGGGCGTTGAAGGCCGCCGTGGAGAGCATGTGGCATTCGTCCACCACATACACCTTCCAGCGGGCCTGCACCGGCGCAAAGCGCGAGCGCTCGATCAGCTCACGGATGTTGTCCACGCCGGTGTTGGAGGCGGCGTCGATCTCGATCACATCGAGGGCGTTGCCGTTCGCGATCGAGGTGCACAGCTCACAGGTGCCGCAGGGCTCCGGCGTCGGCCCATCGCCACTGATGCAGTTGAGCGAGCGCGCCAGGATGCGGGCACTGGAGGTTTTGCCGGTGCCCCGCGGACCGCTGAACAGGTAGGCCGGGGCGATCCGCCCGGAGCGCAGCGCGTTGCCCAGGGTGGCCGCAATCGCCTCCTGCCCCACCAGCTGATCGAAGCGCTGCGGGCGGTACTTGTGGTGGAGGGGTTGGTAGGCGGCCGGCATGGCTGGAGGCTACTGGCCGTTCTCGAGCATCGTCTCGAGGCGCGCCTCCAGCTCCTCCACCTCACTGAGTTGATCGGCCAGCTTCTGGGCGGCCAGCCTCAGGATTTCAAAGCGGCCATCCGCTTCGCCGGGGGTCCAGCGGGCTTCGGCGCGGGCTAATTCCGCCTCCAGGCGGTCCTGCAGCTTGAGCCGCAGGCCATCCAATTGCTCCAGGCTGCGGCGGGCCAGCGCTTTGCCCTGTTCCAGTTGGGCGTCGTTCAGCCGCAGGCCCTGGCGCAGCAGCATCCGGGAGCCGCTCAACACGGCGGCCGGCACGAATTGCCCCAGGGCCAGTGCACCGAGGCTGCCGGTGTGCAGCCAGTCCTCCACCTGAGCGCTGCGGTGGCGCCCGGTTTTGCACCAATGGGCGAAGTGCTCGCAGTTGTTGAAGAGCAGGTTGTAGTTCTGCTCTCCGAGGCGGCCCATCGCCCGCCGCAGCGTCACCCCCGCTGGCGAGCACTGCTCGCTTGGGTAGGGCACCACGCTCAGCGGTTGGCCGCGGCTGAACTCCTCCAGCGGGCTGCGCAGGATCTCGCGGCCCTCCAGGTAGTGGGCCACGGTGCCGTCGCCCAGATCGATGCCGTGGTGGTTGAAGAGCCCGTGTTGCCGCGGCACCTGCAGGTGATCAGCAGCCGCCATGGAGCACCGCGATCAGGCGGATTCCTGCTGGACCTGATCGCTGCCCGGCATGGGCAGCACCTTCGCTTTGGTGCGCTCTTCCACCAGCTCGCGGGTCACGGTGAAGGCCTTGGTGCTCTTGTCGGATGGCAGGTCGTACATCAGATCGAGCATCAACTCCTCCACGATGCCGCGCAGGGCCCGGGCGCCGGTCTTGCGGCGATGGGCTTCGGCGGCGATGGCTTCCACGGCACCGGGCTCGAAGTCGAGGCGCACTTCATCCATGCTGAGCAGCGTCTGGAACTGCTTCACCAGGGCATCGCGGGGCTCGGTGAGGATGGCTTCCAGGGCGCGGCTGTCGAGCGGTTCGAGCACGGCGCTCACCGGCAGGCGGCCGATGAACTCCGGGATCAGGCCGTACTTCACCAGATCGTCGGGCTCGAGGTGGCGCAGCACGTGGGCGGCCTGCTGATCCTTGTTCTGGCGGCTGCGGCTGCGGCCCCCTTCCGGAATGAAGCCGATCGAGTTGCGGCCCATGCGCCGTTGCACCACATCCTCCAGACCCACAAAGGCGCCACCACAGATGAACAGGATCTGGCTGGTGTCGATCTGGATGCAGTCCTGATAGGGGTGTTTGCGGCCCCCCTGGGGCGGCACGTTGGCCACGGTGCCCTCGAGCAGTTTGAGCAGGGCCTGCTGCACCCCTTCACCCGAGACATCGCGCGTGATCGAGGGGTTTTCGCTCTTGCGGGCGATCTTGTCGATCTCGTCGATGTAGATGATGCCGCGCTGGGCTTGATCAACATCCAGATCGGCCTTCTGGAGCAGCCGCAGCAGGATGTTCTCCACGTCCTCACCCACGTAGCCGGCTTCGGTGAGGGTGGTGGCATCGGCCACGGCGAAGGGCACATCCAGCAGCTCGGCCAGGGTTTGGGCCAGCAGCGTTTTGCCGCAACCGGTGGGGCCGATCAGCAGGATGTTGCTCTTGTGCAGGCGCGTGGCGGTCTCGTTGCTTTCGCCTTTGCCATCGCCCTGCCAGGCCAGGCGCTTGTAGTGGTTGTAAACAGCCACCGACAGCACCTTCTTGGCCTCCTCCTGCCCCACGACCTGGGCATCGAGGTGGGCCTTGATCTCCCGGGGTTTGGGGATCTCGGCGAGGGTGGGGGCGGGCTTGGCGCTCTTTTTGGCTGGTGATTTGCCCTTGGCTTCCGCCGGTTGGCGTGCCCCGCTGCCATGGCCCTCCACAAGCTCCTCATCGAGGATCTCGTTGCAGAGGTCGATGCACTCGTCGCAGATGTACACGCCCGGCCCGGCGATCAGCTTGCGCACCTGGTCCTGCGACTTGCCGCAGAACGAGCACTTCAGGTGGGCATCGAACTTGGGCATCGAGCAGAAGCGGCGGTGCGGCGGGAGCGTCCTGGCTGGGGCGGGTCAGGGGCCCGAAACCAGGATCAACGGGATCCTGTGTTTCGTCAGCCGTCCTTAAGGATCAAACCGGGGCGTCGTCGGTGACAACGCGGTCGATCAGTCCGTATTGAACCGCCTCTGCCGGGGAAAGGAAGTAGTCGCGGTCGGTGTCTTCGGCGATCTTCTCGAGGGGCTGGCCGGTGTGCTCGGCCATCAGCCCGTTGAGGGTGTCTTTGAGATAGAGGATTTCCTTGGCCTGGATCTCGATGTCCACCGCCTGGCCCTGGGCGCCGCCGAGGGGCTGGTGGATCATGATCCGCGCGTTCGGCAGGGCCAGGCGCTTGCCTTTCGTGCCGCCGGAGAGCAGGAAGGCGCCCATGGAGGCCGCCAGGCCGTAGCAGATGGTCACCACATCCGGTGCCACCTGCTGCATGGTGTCGTAGATGGCCAGACCAGCGGTCACCGAGCCACCCGGTGAGTTGACGTAGATCTGAATGTCTTTCTCGGGGTCTTCAGCCTCGAGGAACAGGAGCTGGGCCACGAGGGCATCGGCCACCTGGTCATCGATCCCGGTGCCCAGAAAGATGATCCGCTCGCGCAGCAGGCGGGAATAGATGTCGAAGGCACGCTCGCCTCGGCCCGATTGCTCCACCACCGTGGGCAGCACGCCGGGAGCGGCCACCGGCTTGGAGGCGATGGTGGCTTCCGGGCGAGCGCCCAGCCAGCGGTTCTGGATCGGGTGGGGGGTGCTGGCGTTGATCACGCGGCCGGACTGTTGTCAGTCTGGCCAATCTATGGGGATCAGGCCTCGGCAGCGGGCTCGGCCTTCTTGCTGCTCCCCTTCTTGGCGGCGGCCTTCTTGGGCTTGGCCTCGGCGGTGTCTGCAGCCTTCTCAGTGATGGTGGAGTTGCTCTCCAGCCAACCCATCAGCTTCTCGCGCATCAGGTCTTCCTGAACGGCCTGGCGTAGGCGGGCGGGATCGATGCGGGAGTTGTCGCTGAAGCCGCGGCTCAGCTCCTTCACTTTCGCTTCGATCTCATCGGCCGCTACCTCGATCTTCTCGGCGGTGGCCAGGGCCTTCAGGGCCAGGCTGCGCTTGAGGCGCTCTTCCGCTTCGGGGCGGGAGGTCTCACGCAGGCTCTGGATCAGCTGGGGGGTGAAGAGCTTCTTCACGTCCATGCCTTGTTGGGCGAGCTGGCCGGCGGTTTGCTCCAGCAGGGAGATGATCTCCTCCTGCACCAGGGTTTCGGGCAGTTCCACCTCGAGCTGCTCCACCAGGGCCGCCAGCAGAGCGTCGTGGCGGTTCGACTCGTTGCGGCGCTCGGCGTCTTCCTTCAGGCGCTCCTCCAGGTCGGCGCGCAGCTCAGCGAGGGTTTGCTTGTCGCTGGCCTGCTGGGCGAAGGCGTCGTCGAGGGCGGGCAGTTCGCGGGTCTTCAGCTCGCTCAGGCTGATCTCAAAGCTGGCCTTGCGACCGGCGGCATCCTCCTGGGGATACTCCTCGGGGAACTGGCAAGCCACGGTTTTGCTGTCGCCGGGCTTCATCCCGATGATGCCCTCCACGAAGCCGGGGATCATCCGGCCGTCTTCCAGCTCCACTTCCATCGCTTCGGCGCTGCCGCCACTGATGGCCTCGCCGTTGTCGGTAAAGGTGCCGCTGAAGCTGATCACTGCCACGTCGCCTTGCTCGGCGGCGCGCTTCTCCACGGGCACCAGGGTGGCCAGCTGACGACGCGATTGCTCGATCAGCTCATCGACGCGGGCGGCATCGAAGCTGACGGCTTCGGCTTCGGCCTTGAGCCCCTTGGTGCTCTTGAGGCTGGGGGTGGGCTCCACATCCATCTCAAGGGTGAGGCTCAGCTCTTGGCCAGGCTCAAAGCGCTCCAGCAGAGCCTCAAAGCCGCCATCCACGCTGGGCTGGCCGATCGCCGGGATCTCGGCCTGTTTGAGGGCATTGCGGAACACGTTGTCCACCAGCTCCTCCAGAGCGGTGGCGCGGATCCGGGCTGCGCCGATTTGCTGCACCAGCACCGCACGGGGCACCTTGCCCTTGCGGAAGCCGGGCAGCTTGATGGTGCGGCTCAGCTTCTCCACAGCCTGCTCGTGGCTGGTCTGGGTGAGGCCTGCGGGAACACCGATCTCCACCGCCATCCGGCTGCCGGGGCGAGGGCTGGTGCTCACCTTGAGCTCGGATTGGCTGGCTTTGGCGGCGGCAGGACTCATGGATCAGCGTCTAGGCAGCCCACGATCCTAGGAACTGACGTGTGACAGGCCCATTCGTTGAGTCGCCAGCCCTGCGTTGGCCACGTATTGTTGGCAGCAAGAACAGCGACCTGAAGATCCTTTAGCGAAAGCCCGACGGGCTTCCGCACAGCATTTGGCAGATCGCATCCGCCCTTCGGCACCTGCCCCCATTCGTCACTCCGGCTGCACGTTCTTCTCGTATCAGCGCCATCTCTGCACCTGAACCACCGTTGACCAGCTCCATTCGCCCCCTGCCTCAGCGCCCTCTGCACGTGGCCGTTCTTGGTGCCAGCGGTGCCGTTGGTCAGGAGCTGCTGCTGCTGTTGGCCGAGCGCCAGTTCCCGGTTGGGCGACTCACCTTGCTGGCCTCACCCCGCTCCGCCGGGCAAACCGTGGAGTGGAACGGCCAGACGCTCACGATCGAGCCGGTCAGCGCTGAAGCCTTCAACGGCGTGGATGTGGTGCTGGCCTCGGCCGGTGGCTCGGTCTCGAAGCAGTGGGCTCCTGTGGCCGCTGCCGCCGGTGCCGTGGTGATCGACAACTCCAGCGCCTTCCGCATGGATGCGGAGGTGCCTCTGGTGGTGCCCGAGGTGAATCCCCACGCTGCCTTCGCCCACAACGGCGTGATCGCCAACCCCAACTGCACCACGATCCTGATGACGCTCGCTCTGGCGCCGCTGGCGGCCAAGCGGCCGCTGCGCCGGGTGGTGGTGAGCACCTATCAATCCGCCAGTGGCGCCGGCGCCCGGGCCATGGAGGAGTTGGCCAGCCTCAGCCGCACCGTGCTCGATGGCGGCACTCCGGAAAGCAGCGTGCTGCCCTATTCCCTGGCCTTCAACCTGTTCCTGCACAACTCGCCCCTGCAGGAGAACGGTTACTGCGAGGAGGAGCTGAAGATGCTCAACGAAACCCGCAAGATCATGGGGTTGCCCGACCTGCGGGTGTCGGCCACTTGCGTGCGGGTGCCGGTGTTGCGCGCCCATTCCGAGGCCATCAACATCGAATTTGAGGAGCCGTTTCCGGTGGCGGAGGCCCGTGCCCTGTTGGCCTCGGCCCCCGGCGTGGAGCTGATCGAAGACTTCGGCTCCAATCGCTTCCCGATGCCCACGGATGTGACCGGCCGCGATGCGGTGGCCGTGGGCCGGATCCGCCAGGACCTCAGCGAGCCCAATGCGCTGGAGATCTGGCTTTGCGGTGATCAGATCCGCAAAGGCGCGGCGCTCAATGCGATTCAGATCGCCGAGCTGCTTCTGGATCCCGCAGCAGCTGCGGCCGCCGGTGCTGCCATGGCAGGGGCGGTGGCTTGAGCATGGTGGCTTCTGTGCTTCAAGCTGGCGCCGCTTCACCTGTGCCCTTCGGCCGGGTGCTCACCGCGATGGTGACCCCCTTCGCCGCCGATGGCTCCGTCGACCTCGATCTCGCGGCACGGCTGGCCAGCCATCTCGTGGAGCATGGCTCCGATGGCCTCGTGCTGTGTGGCACCACGGGTGAGTCACCCACCCTGAGCTGGGATGAGCAGCACCAGCTGTTCTCGGCGGTGAAGAGCGCCGTGGGAGATCGCGCCAGCCTGTTGGCGGGGACCGGCAGCAATTGCACCGCAGAGGCCGTGGAGGCCATCGGTGAAGCCGCCGCCCTCGGTGCCGACGGCGCTCTGGTGGTGGTGCCCTACTACAACAAGCCACCCCAAGAAGGCCTAGAAGCCCATTTCCGGGCTGTGGCCGCCGCGGCGCCTGCGCTGCCGCTGATGCTTTACAACATTCCTGGCCGCACCGGCTGCAGCATCACCCCGGAGACCACAGCCCGGCTGATGGATCTCCCCAACCTGGTGAGCTTCAAGGCCGCCAGTGGCACCACCGAAGAAGTTAGTGCGCTGCGCGCCCTCTGCGGTGAGCGCCTGGCGATCTACAGCGGCGACGATGCCCTGCTGCTGCCGATGCTGGCTGTGGGCGCTGTGGGTGTGGTGAGCGTGGCCAGCCATGTGGCCGGCGATCAGATCCAACAGATGGTGCAGGCCTTCCTCGCCGGTGATCACCGCATGGCCCTGGCGCTGCACGAGCAGCTGCTGCCGCTCTGCAAGGCGATGTTCTGCACCACCAATCCCATCCCCGTGAAAGCTGCGCTGGAACTCAGCGGCTGGCCCGTGGGTGCCCCAAGGCTTCCTCTTGTTTCCGCCTCGAACGACGTGCGCGACCGACTCTCCTCTGTGCTGGCAGCCCTGCGTCCCACCTGACGCCAAGGCCTACCCGAGCGCGCTACGGCGTTTGCTCCCTCGATGTTTCCGTTCTGATTCCGGCTGCGCCGGACCCCCTTTTCTGAATGACGAACCAAGCCAAGAAACCCTGTCTGCGTGTCATCCCCCTGGGTGGCCTTCACGAGATCGGCAAGAACACCTGCGTTTTTGAATACGGCGACGACATCATGTTGGTGGATGCCGGTCTGGCATTCCCCAGTGATGGCATGCACGGCGTGAATGTCGTGATGCCCGACACCAGCTATCTGAAGGAAAACCAGAAGCGCATCCGCGGCATGATCGTGACCCACGGTCACGAAGATCACATTGGTGGCATTGCTCACCACCTCAAGAACTTCAACATCCCCGTGATTCATGGCCCGCGCCTGGCGCTGGCGATGCTCACCGGCAAGATGGAAGAAGCCGGTGTGATGGATCGCACCATCCTTCAAACCGTGGCTCCCCGCGATGTGGTGAAGGTGGGGCAACACTTCTCGGTGGAGTTCATCCGTAACACCCACTCGATGGCCGACAGCTTCTCGCTGGCCATCACCACACCCGTGGGCACCGTGATCTTCACGGGTGATTTCAAGTTCGATCACACCCCTGTCGACGGTGAAACCTTCGACATGGCTCGCCTCGCCCATTACGGCGAACAGGGTGTGCTGTGCCTGTTCAGCGATTCCACCAACTCTGAGGTGCCGGGCTTCTGCCCCCCTGAGCGCTCGGTGTTCCCCTGCCTAGACCGCCACATTTCCCAGGCGGATGGCCGGGTGATCATCACCACCTTCGCCAGCTCGATTCACCGCGTGGCGATGATCCTGGAGCTGGCTCTCAAGAACGGTCGCAAGGTGGGCCTCTTGGGCCGCTCCATGCTCAACGTGATCGCCAAGGCCCGTGAGCTGGGCTACATGCGCGCTCCCGATGACCTCTTCGTGCCGATCAAGCAGATCCGTGATCTGCCCGATCGTGAAACCCTGCTGCTGATGACCGGCAGCCAGGGTGAGCCCTTGGCTGCTCTGAGCCGCATCTCCCGCGGTGAACACCCGCAGGTGCAGGTAAAGACCTCAGACACCATCATCTTCTCCGCCAGCCCCATCCCCGGTAACACCATCTCGGTGGTGAACACCATCGACCGGCTGATGATGCTGGGCGCCAAGGTTGTCTATGGCAAGGGCGAAGGCATCCACGTGTCGGGCCACGGCTTCCAGGAAGACCAGAAGCTGATGCTGGCGCTCACCAAGCCCAAGTATTTCGTGCCTGTGCACGGCGAGCACCGCATGCTCGTTTGCCACAGCAAGACCGCTCAATCCATGGGCGTTCCCGCTGAAAACATCCTGATCATCGACAACGGTGATGTGGTGGAACTCACCCCCGATTCGATCGCCAAGGGTGAACCGGTGAAAGCTGGTATCGAGCTGCTCGATGCCTCCCGCAACGGCATCGTCGATGCCCGCGTGCTCAAGGAGCGTCAGCAACTCGCCGACGACGGTGTAATCACGATGCTCGCGGTGATCAGCACCGATGGCGTGATGGCTGCCCCGCCCAGGGTGAACCTGCGCGGTGTGGTGACAGCCGCTGATCCCCGCAAGCTCAGCCTCTGGGCCGAGCGCGAAATCACCTGGGTGCTGGAGAACCGTTGGCAGCAGCTGTCGCGCAATAGCGGCGGCAAGGCCCCCGACGTGGATTGGATGGGCGTGCAGCGCGAGATCGAGATCGGTCTGCAGCGCCGCCTGCGCCGCGAGCTCCAGGTCGAGCCGCTGATCATTTGCCTGGTGCAGCCGGCTCCTGGTGGCACCCCCGCCTACAAGGGCCGCGCTGATGCCGAGCCCGACACCCGTCCCGCACCCCGCGGCGGCCGCGGTGGTGGTCGTCCCGAGCGCGTCGAGCGTTCGCAGCAGCCCCGCCGCGAGCTGGCGGCCGTTGGCGCTGCCCCGGCTCCTGCCGCCGCACCCGCTGCAGCTCCCGCACCCACGCCGGCTGCTGTGGCAACCCCGGCCCGCACGGAAGAGCCCGAGATCAGCGGCCGGACCCGCCGCCGTCGTTCGGCTGCGGCCGGCTGATCGAGCGGGTTCGGTCTGGATTCACTCCCGGGCCGAACCCAGACCGCTGTAGGCCAGATACTGCTGGATCAGGATTCCCCCCAGGGGGACGGTGACCAACAGCGGCAGGCCGCAGAGGAGCACTGAGCCCAGGATCAACAGCCCGGCCACCAGCTCCCACTTGAGCAGCCCGGCTCCGGCTGGGCTCGATCCCACCTCTTTCACCGACGCGATGAGAGCCGGCACGGCCGCTTCCTCTTGGCAGGTGACCCGTCGGATCACGACCGGTGTGGCGATCGCCACGAGCACGCCAGGCACGATCAGCAGCACCAGCCCGGCCGCCGTTGCCAGGCCCACCACCACGCCGGCCCTCACGTAGCGCCAGAAATCCCGCAGCAGCAGTTGCAGCATTGCTTGGGCACTGGGATGGCTACCGCTCTGGAGAGCGAGGGCAGGCAGCATCTGCAGGCTTACCCCCAGCAGGTTTGACCAGAGGTTGAGGGCAATGGCGCCGATCGCCAGGGCGATGGCTGGGAGCAGGGCCAGCAACGGGTTCACCTCTGCCAAACCCTGCAAGCCGTTGCCGATCAGCTGCAGCAGGCCACCCGCCAAGGCCGCCAGCACCACCAGCCCTTCCAGGAGGAGGTAGCTGCGCCAGTGGCGTTTGAACAGGGTCCAGGCCGCACCCAGGCTGGGGGCGGTCACGTGAATGGTGTTGGCCGTCAGGGATGGGCTGTCTGGTGTCTTCTGTGCGCTTGCCGGAGGTGTGTTGTGTTCGGGGCGGTTGGCTGATTCGCCTCGGCTGGCGAGCCGCACCAGCAGCAGGCCACGATCCAGTTCACTGCGTTCGCTTTCGCTGAGTGGTGCGTCTTGACGCGCGGGAGCGACGGCACGCTCGGGCTCAGGGGGCATGGCTTCCACTGGGGGCTCGGGCTCCGGTGGGCCTTCCGTCGGTTTGGGGCTTGGTGCTGGATCGGCCAGGTCATCGCTGGCGTTTTGGCGGGTTGCCCATGGGGCGGCGGGTGGCGCCGGTGCCTCCGGCATCACCGGCACGATCGGTTGGGCCGCCGGTTCTGTGGTGGCCCATGCCGCCTGGATCTGAGAGAGGGCCTGCTGGGGGTCCCGCAGTTGGGTGAGCCAGGGCGTAGCCGGTAGATCGGAGGGCGTGGCGCTGCTGGCCTCGGCGTCGGTTGGCGTACAGAGCTGCAGGCTCTGCTCGGCCAGCTGGCGGTAGTTGGCTTCCGGGCAGGTGGCCAGCACGGCCTGGTAGGCCGCTTGCGCCTCGCGGGGCTGGGCCAGGCCGTAAAGATGGATATGGCCGATCAGCAGCTGCAGGCGTTGATCCAGGAGGTCGGGGCGGCCCGGCGGGAGCTGCGGTTGCAGGGCCAGGGCCAGCTCCAGGGCCCGCGCGAAATCCCCCTGGCCGTAGGCCCGCTCCACGGCGCCGTAGGCCTGCTCCTCCGGGCTGGGCATGGGGTTGGACGGGTGGCCCCCTTGTTTAGGGCCGGTTGGGGTGGCTCAGCCACAGGTGTTGACGATCCCAGTGCAGCGCGAACCCGCCTGCCAAGGCGTGGCTACCGGGCCCGCGACTGGGTTCAAGACGGCGCAGCAGGGCTTGCAGCTGCTCCGCCGGAAGGGAGCTGACACCTTGAAGGCCCAGCCAGTGCTGCAGCAGTTGACGTTGATTCGCGGCGTTCAGGGCGATGAGGTCGCGCCGCCGCAGGGCCTGCTCCGGTGCAGGCTGCTCAGCCAGGAGCCCGGCCAATGCCAGAGCCAACAGCTCGTCGTGGCTCTGCTGTTCTTGGGCCAGTCGTTCAGCCACGCCGCTGATGCGGCGGCTGGCGCCGGGGTGCAGCTGCTCCAGCACCGGCAGCACCTCCTGGCGTAGGCGGTTGCGGCTGTAGCAGGGTTCTGAGTTGCTGGCATCCAGCCAGAGGGGCAGGCCGAGCTGCTCGCGGATCTCTTCGGTTTCCAGGCGGCTGAACAGCAACAGCGGGCGCACCAGGCTGAGATCCGCAGCCAGGGCCCGCTGCGGCTGCAGGCTGGCTAGCCCGCGGCGGTGGCTGCCGCGGGCCAGTTGCAGCAGCAGGGTTTCGGCGCGGTCGCTGGCGGTGTGGCCCGTCACCACATAGCGGGCTCCGCAGTGGCGGGCGGCGGCTTCGAGGGCGCTGTAGCGCCAGGCGCGGGCGGCGGCCTCAGAGGGCTGGGGTTCGCCCCAGCTCTCGATTTGCACGACCAGCCCCTGATGTTGTGCCCACTGGCGCAGCTCGCTGGCCTGGCGGCTGGAGTCGGCCCGCAGCCGGTGATCGCCGTGCCAGAGCTGGAGCCGCCACTGATGCAGCCGCTGGAGATCCCGGAGCAGACCGACCAGCGCCATCGAATCCTGTCCGCCCGACACCGCCAGCAGCAGGCTGGCTCCATTGGGCAGAAGCTCCGGGCGCTGCAGCAGCCAGCGGTGCAAGCGCAGGTGGTGGCGGCTCCAGGGTTGCGCCAAATGCTGCGTGGGAGAATCGCTCCACTCTGTCTGCACTGGCATGTCGCGTCTCGCCCAGCTGCCCGCTTCGCTTCGCACGGCTCTGGTGGAGCGTCGCGCCCTCAAGGTGATCGCCGGCCTCACCAACTTCGATGCCGCCAGCGTCGAGCGCATCAGCCGCGCCGCCGGTCTGGGCGGTGCCGACCTGATCGACGTGGCTTGCGATCCCGCTCTGGTGCAGCTGGCTGCTGAGGTGAGCGGCCTGCCGATCTGCGTGAGCGCCGTGGATCCCGAGCTGTTCCCCGCTGCCGTGGCCGCCGGTGCCGCGATGGTGGAGATCGGCAATTACGACGCCTTCTATCCCCTCGGCCGCATCTTTGATGCCGAGGAAGTGCTGGCCATCACCCGCCGCACTCGTGAGCTGCTGCCCGAGGTGGTGCTGAGCGTCACCGTGCCCCACGTGCTCCCCCTCGACCAGCAGGAGCAGCTGGCGGTGGATCTGGTGGCCGCTGGCGCCGACCTGATTCAGACCGAGGGCGGCATGAGCGCTAAGCCCTTCAGCGCCGGCAGCCTCGGCCTGATCGAGAAGGCCGCTCCCACCCTGGCTGCTGCCCACAGCATCAGCCGTGCTGTGAATGTGCCCGTGCTCTGCGCCTCTGGCCTGTCGTCCGTCACGTTGCCCATGGCGATCGCCGCTGGTGCTGCCGGCGTGGGAGTGGGTTCGGCTGTGAACAAGCTGAATGACCAGCTCGCCATGGTGGCTGTGGTGCGCGGTCTGCGCGAAGCCCTGGGCAGTGCCGTCAAGGCTGCTGTCTGATCCAGCGCTGAACGCTGCGGTCTGAACCAAAACCCATGACTACGTTGCGGACAGCTCCGCGCGTGGTTGTGGGTTTTTCTTTGCTCTGGTTGCTGCAGTGGCCCGTGCGGGCTGTGGTGCTGCTGATCGTGGCGGCCCTGCCCCTGGGGGTGGAGGTCGACAGCTTCGGGGTGGCGCTGCTCTCTGCGGTGGTGATCGGCTTGCTGGGCACCCTGTTGGTGCTGCCGCTCAAGGCGCTGTTGGCCCTGCCCTGGGCCATCACCAGCCTGGGCGGGCTGATCAGCCCGATCAGCTGGGTTTACAACTGGGTGATCACGGTGATCCTGTTCGCCCTCGCCGCTTGGTTGATCCAGGGCTTCCGGCTGCGCAACGGCCTGGTGAGCGCGGTGCTCGGGGCTGTGGTGTACGCCGTGCTCTCTGCGGTGATCCTGGGTGGGCTCGGCCTGGAGGTGTCCGCCACCCGCGCGGCGTTGCTGATGAGCACCACGCCGCTGGGCTGACTGCCCGAGAATGGCCGGATGGCCAACCCCTACCAACTGCACGCTCCCTACAGCCCCAAGGGTGATCAGCCCGCGGCGATCCAGGGTCTGGTGGCTGGCGTTGAGGGCGGCGAGCGCTATCAGACGCTGCTGGGGGCCACCGGTACGGGCAAAACCTTCACCATCGCCAATGTGATCGCCCAGACGGGGCGGCCGGCATTAGTGCTGGCGCACAACAAGACCCTGGCTGCACAGCTGTGCAATGAGTTGCGGGAGTTCTTCCCCAACAACGCCGTTGAATATTTCATCTCCTACTACGACTACTACCAGCCGGAGGCCTATGTGCCCGTCTCCGACACGTATATCGCCAAAACGGCATCGATCAACGAAGAGATCGACATGCTGCGCCACTCGGCAACCCGCTCGTTGTTTGAGCGGCGCGATGTGATTGTGGTGGCCTCGATCAGCTGCATCTACGGCCTGGGGATTCCCAGTGAATACCTCAAGGCAGCCGTGAAGTTCGAGGTGGGTGAAACCCTGAATTTACGCGGCTCCCTGCGGGAGCTCGTGAACAACCAATATTCCCGCAACGATCTGGAAATCTCCCGCGGCCGTTTCCGGGTGCGCGGTGATGTGCTCGAGATCGGCCCGGCCTACGAAGACCGCTTGGTGCGGATCGAGCTGTTCGGAGACGAGGTGGAGGCGATCCGCTACGTGGATCCCACCACCGGCGAGATTCTGCAGAGCCTCGAGAGCATCAACATCTATCCGGCCAAGCACTTCGTCACCCCGAAGGAGCGGCTCGCTGATGCGATCAAGGCGATTCGCAGTGAGTTGCGTGAGCGCCTGGATGTGCTCAATGAGCAGGGTCGCCTGCTGGAGGCGCAGCGGTTGGAGCAGCGCACCACCTACGACCTGGAGATGCTCGAGCAGGTGGGCTACTGCAACGGCGTGGAGAACTACGCCCGCCATCTGGCCGGCCGTGCCGCCGGCACGCCGCCGGAATGCCTGATCGACTATTTCCCTGACGACTGGCTGCTGGTGGTGGATGAGAGCCACGTGACCTGCAGTCAGCTGCAGGCGATGTACAACGGCGATCAATCGCGCAAGCAGGTGCTGATCGAGCACGGCTTCCGCCTGCCCTCCGCTGCTGATAACCGCCCCCTGAAAGGCTCGGAGTTCTGGGAGAAGGCGCGGCAGACGATTTTCGTGAGCGCTACCCCGGGCGACTGGGAGATGCGCCAAAGCGATGGCCAGGTGGTGGAGCAGGTGATTCGCCCCACCGGCGTGCTCGATCCGATCGTGGAGGTGCGGCCCACCGAAGGCCAGGTCGACGACCTCCTGGGAGAGATTCGCCTGCGGGCCGATAAGCGGGAGCGGGTGCTGGTGACCACCCTCACCAAGCGCATGGCCGAAGACCTCACCGACTACCTGGCTGAGAACGGCGTGCGGGTGCGCTACCTGCACTCCGAGATCCATTCGATCGAGCGGATCGAGATCATCCAAGACCTCCGCAACGGCGAGTACGACGTGCTGGTGGGGGTGAACCTGCTGCGGGAGGGCCTCGACCTGCCCGAGGTGTCGCTGGTGGCGATCCTCGATGCCGATAAGGAGGGGTTCCTGCGGGCCGAGCGTTCCCTGATTCAGACCATCGGTCGCGCAGCGCGGCACGTGGAGGGTGTGGCTCTGCTGTATGCCGACAACCTCACCGACAGCATGGATAAGGCGATCACGGAAACGGAGCGTCGCCGCGCCATCCAGCAGAGCTACAACGAGAAGCACGGGATCACACCCACCCCCGCAGGCAAGCGGGCGGGTAATTCGATCCTGGCCTTTCTGGAGGTGTCGCGCCGGCTCAACGATGAGCAGCTGGAGCAGGCCACCGAGCAGGCCGAGCACAACGAAGTACCCCTGGATGCCCTGCCGGAGTTGATTCAGCAGTTGGAAGAAAAAATGAAGAGTGCGGCCAAGAACCTGGAGTTCGAGGAAGCCGCCAACCTGCGCGACCGCATCAAGGGCCTGCGCCAGAAGCTGGTGGGCAAGGCCTGATTTCTTTAATCTATTTACGTCAGCATTTGTGCATGAATTCGGGATCTTTTCCGCATTTCTTGCTGTCTGCTCTTGAAAGTTCGGCTAAAGCTGAGCTAATCGCCGCAGATCCGGATGGGTTTCTATCTGCTTCATCTGCATCTGCACGGTCTGTTTCGTGGTCACGACCTCGAATTGGGGCGTGATGCTGATACCGGTGGGCAGACCACCTACGTGCTGGAGTTGATGCGTAGCCTGGCGGCTCGGCCGGAGGTGGACCGGGTTGAGGTGGTCACCCGGCTGATTCACGACAAGCGCGTGTCTCCCGATTACGCCGAGCCCCGTGAGGAGTTGGGCGGTGGAGCCTGCATCGTGCGCCTGCCCTGCGGCCCGCGCCGTTATCTGCGCAAGGAGCTGCTCTGGCCCCATCTCGATGAGCTGGCGGATGCGGTGGTCGCGCATATCGCCGCGCAGGAGCGTCGTCCCGACTGGATTCATGCCCACTACGCCGATGCCGGTTACGTGGGCGCCCTGGTGTCGCAGCGGCTGGGCATTCCCTTGCTGTTTACCGGTCATTCCCTTGGCCGTGAGAAGCAGCGCCGTCTGCTGGCCGGAGGCATGGCCCACGACCAGATCGAGCACACCTACGCCATCAGCCGCCGGATTGATGCCGAGGAGCGCACCCTGGCGCAGGCGGCCCTGGTAATCACGAGCACGCAACAGGAGGCGGAGCAGCAGTACAGCCGCTACGACCGCTTTGTGGCCGGCCGCGCGGTGGTGGTGCCGCCGGGAGTGGATGCCCGGCGCTTCCATCCCCAGCCGCTGCCGGGTGAGGAGCAGGCGGTGGCGGAGTTGATGCGGCCGTTTTTGCGGGATCCGGCCAAGCCGCCGCTGCTGTGCATTTGCAGGGCTGTGCGCCGCAAGAACGTGCCTGCCCTGGTGGAGGCCTATGGCCGCTCGGCTCTCTTGCAGGAGCGCCACAACCTGGTGCTCGTGCTGGGCTGCCGGGAGGATCCCCGCTCGATGGAGAAACAGCAGCGCGACCAGTTCCAACAGATCTTTGAACTGGTGGATCGCTTCGATCTTTACGGGCGGGTGGCCTATCCGAAGCAGCACCGCGGCGACGATATCCCGGCCATTTATCGCTGGGCAGCCCGGCGGGGCGGCGTGTTTGTGAACCCAGCGCTCACCGAACCCTTCGGGCTCACCCTCTTGGAGGCGGCGGCCTGCGGCCTGCCGCTGGTGGCTACCGATGACGGCGGACCCCGCGACATCCTGCAGCGCTGCGCCAACGGCCAGCTGGTGGATGTGACCGACCTCGACGACCTCCAGCAAGCCCTTGAAGCCGCTGCCGCTCATCCCCAACGCTGGCGCCGCTGGCGCGACAACGGCATCGAGGCCGTGAGCCGCAATTTCAGCTGGGATGCCCATGTGTGCGCCTATCTCGGCCTGGCCCAGCGCCGTTGTCAGGAGGTGCAGCAGCAGCGGCCGCAGCCTGTGCTGCCGGCTGAGCCCACCGCGCCGGTGAAGCGCCTATTGCTGTTGGATCTGGATGTGTGCCTCGATGCACCCGATCCGGCGGGATTGCAGGAGCTACGTCGTCGCTTGGCAGCTGATTCCAGCTGCGGCATCGGCATGATCAGTGGTCGCAGCTTCGCCTCAGCCAGCCTTCGTTACCACGAACTGCATCTGCCGGCGCCCCAGGTCTGGATTCTCGAGGCCGGTGCCGAGATCCTCTATGGCCATGAGGGTGTGCCGGATCTGGCCTGGAGAGAGCACATCGCCCAGGGTTGGCAGCGTGATGCCGTGGAGCAGGCCTTGGCGGATTTGGCGCCGCGCCTGGTTCCCCAACCGGAGGCGCAGCAGGGGCCCTTCAAGCTCAGCTACACCCTTCAGCCGCCTCCGGCTGGGGTGCTGGAGATGGTGCGCCAGCGCTTGCGCCAGGGCCGCTTGGAAGCCCGCGCCCATTTGTTCCACCACTGGTTCCTGGATGTGTTGCCGCTGCGGGCCTCCAAGGCCGAGGCGATTCGCCATCTGAGCCTGCGCTGGGGGCTGCCGCTGGAGCAGGTGCTGGTGGTGGCCTCGCAGCAGGGTGACGGTGAGCTGCTCAATGGCCGTGCCCTGGGCGTGGTGGTGGGCGATCACGATCGTTCCCTCGACGATCTGCGCCGCCGCTCCAAGGTGTTCTTCGCTTCACGCCGCCAAGCCTGGGGGGTGCTGGAGGGCCTGGATCACTACCGCTTCCTGCGGCGTTGATCGCTCAGAGGGGCGGTTGCTCCTGGCTGCGATAGAGCTCGCGATGCGGGTTGGCATCCGGCAGCCAGTAGCTGATGTCTTCATGCCAGTAGGGGGTGCCTTCCAAGCGGCTGGAGCTGAGCTTGGTGGAGGCCATGGCCGTGACCAGGGCACCCATATCCACTGGAGAGAGGTCGGTGAGCACGTCCTTGCCGGCGATGTTCATCAGCTCAGGCAGACGGGTGGCCATGGCGGGATTGGCCAGCTTCTTGAACACCTCTTTGAGTACAAGCTTCTGCCGCTCCATCCGGCCAATGTCGCCGAGTTCGTCGTGGCGGAAGCGCAGGAAACCTTCCAGGGCTTCACCCTTGAGCAGTTGCCGGCCGGGATAGAGGTCGATGTACAGCCCTTGGCTGTTGTCCACGTAATACATCCGCTTCGGCACATCAACCTCCACCCCACCCAGAGCATCCGCCAGCCGTTGCACGGCATTGAGGTTGAGCACCAGGTAGCGATCCACACGAGCTGACAGCAGCTTGCTGAGCTCCTGCTTCACCATGTCAGGCCCGCCGCTGCTGTAGAGCGCATTGGCCTTCATCACGCCATAGCGGTCGGATTCGATGAAGGTGTCGCGCGGCACTTGGGTGAGCTCGGTGCGGCCATCGCGCAGCTGCACCGTGAACATCACATCGGTGTTGGTGCTCACGTGGTCGGTGCCCATCACCACGATGCGCCGGTCGCCCATGCCGGCCGGTGCCACCAGCGAACTGATCACATTGCTGGGGTGATGCAGGCCCCCCAGCAGGCCCGTGGCGAGATGGGGGATCGGGCCATTGAGGCCGTAGCCCAGCCCGATCCCGGCAAGAAACAGGGGAAGTCGCGGCAGGCCGCTTTTCGCTGGTTTGGTGTTTTTGGGGCGCCGCCGCTGGTCGAGCGGTGTCACCGTGGCCTTGTTGCGGGCGGGCGCTGCGCCACGACGGCCCTGCCGCTCCTGCTGCTCCACAGGTTTCAGCCGCCCGCGGGAATCGCGGCGACGGGGCGCGGGATTGGGCTGGGCCTGCGACATGGACGGTGTGCGTGGCCGCACCGTATCGCGCGTCTTCCCTTGTGGCCAGGGGCATCTGGGCCTCTCGCCCAGCTGGATCAGCGGCCGGGGAGCACCGTGATCGCGGCCGCGGCCTGATCCGCCTTCGTGCGCGCTTCCTCCAGGCTGGCGCCGCTGGCCAAGGCGACGCCCATGCGCCGGTGGGGGCGGGCATCGGGCTTGCCGAATAGCAGCACCTGCACATCCACCTCCGCCAGGGCCTGATCCAAGCCGCTGAAGGCCACGCTCTCACTGGCTTGCTCCGCCAGGATCACCCGGCTGGCGGCAGGGCCGGTGGAGCGGATTTCCGGGATGGGCAGTCCCAGCACCGCCCGCAGGTGCAGTTCGAATTCGCTGAGGTTCTGGCCGGCGAGTGTCACCAGGCCGGTGTCGTGGGGGCGGGGGGAGAGCTCGGAGAACACCACCTCACTGCTGCCGTTACGGCCGCGGCACACAAAAAACTCCACTCCGAAGATGCCGGCACCGCCGAGGTTGTCTGTCACCAGGCGCGCCATGCTCTGGGCGGCGGCCAGTTGCTCCCACTCCAGATGGGCCGGTTGCCAGCTGCATTGATAGTCACCCCGCTCCTGGATGTGCCCGATGGGCGGGCAGAACAGGGTGGGGCCCTCCCACTGCTTCACGGTGAGCAGGGTGATCTCCTGCTCAAAGTGCAGAAACTCCTCCACGATCACCCGTGCGCCACTGCCACGGGCGCCGGCCATGGCGGCGTCCCAGGCGGCGGCGATGCCATCGGGGCCCTGCACCACGCTCTGGCCTTTGCCGGAGGAGCTCATCACCGGCTTCACCACCACCGGCCAGCCCAGGGGCGCCGCGGCGGCGGCTAACGCCTCAGCGCTTTCGGCATAGGCGAAGCGGGCGGTGCGCAGCCCCAGCTCGGTGGCGGCGAGATCGCGGATCCGATCGCGATTCATCGTGACCGCCGTCGCCCGTGCCGTGGGGATCACGGTGATACCGCCGGATTCCAGTTCCGCCAGGGCATCCACCGCCAGCGCTTCGATTTCCGGGATCACCACATCCGGCTGATGGCGGCGCACCACAGCCTTGAGGGCCTCCGGGTCGGTCATGGCCACCACCTCGGCTTGATCGGCCACCTGCATGGCCGGTGCGCCGGCGTAGCGATCCACCGCGATCACCCGGCAGCCCAGGCGCTGGGCGGCGATGGCCACCTCTTTGCCCAGCTCCCCGCTGCCCAGCAACATCAGGGTGCGCGGAAAGGTGGGGCTGGCCATGGCCGCGGCTGAGGCGAGAGACTGCTCCGATCCTGCCCCGGCGCCCCCCTGTGCTGCAGTTCCTTCCATTGGCCTATGCCACCGCCGGTGATGCCGCCGATGGACTGCTCAATGGTTTGAGCATCGAGAGCCTCCAGCGCTGGACCCTGGTGTACCTAGGCATTTCGGCCCTGGCGTTCATCGTGGTCTGGTTGGTGGGTTACCTGCGCCGGCCCGGTTGACCTGCCGGCCCAAGCCGGACTGATCAGGCCTGATCGATCAGATCCAGCTGTCGCACCGGTGACTGCTCATCGATGAAGCCGTAGGCGGCAAACACCGAGGCATCGCCGTGGGTGATGTGCTGCCCATCGCTGTGGCGTTCCAGCACGAACCCTTCCGCCGCCATCCGCCGCATCAGTGCGGCCGCTTCCTCAAAGCGCGCCGCCATTGCCTCAAGGCTGGCGCAATCGGCCGTGAGACCGGCCTCCTTCCAGGTGAAGTACGCCATCAGGGGAGCAGCACCAGTCCCAATACCACCAGTATCAGGCTGATCAGCCAGAAGCCCACCACCACTTGCTGCTCGCTGGCGCCGCCCAGCTCGAAGTGGTGATGCAGCGGCGCCATGCGGAACACGCGTTTGCCCTGGCCGGTGGCGGGGTTCTTGGTGGCCTTGAACACCCACACCTGCACGATCACCGAGAGCGATTCGGCCAGGAACACCCCGCCCATCAACAGCAGCGGCCAGAGGCTGTTGCTCAGCAGCGCCACCGCCGCCAGGGCCGAACCCATGGCCAGCGATCCGGTGTCGCCCATGAACACCCGTGCCGGGTGGCGGTTGAACAGCAGGAAGCCCAGCCAGCAGCCCGCCATGGCGGCGCAGAAACCGGCCATGGCGGGATCGCCTTCATGGCCCCGCAGCATCAGCTGCACGCCGAGGCCACTGAACACGATGGCGCCGCAGCCAGCGGCCAGGCCATCGAGGCCATCGGTGAGGTTGGTGGCGTTGCTCTCCGCGAGGAACACAAACAGGCCAAGCGGCCAGATCAGCAGCCCGAGGGGCAGCACCCAACCCAGGGGTAGGGCGATCGCTGCGGCGATCTGCTGATCCCAGTGGGCCCAGGCCAGAAACCCGATGGCGCACAGGGCCTGCAGCAGCAATTTGCCGCGGGGGCTTAAGCCGGTGTTGTGGCGTTTGGTGAGGCTGCGCCAGTCGTCCACCGCGCCGATGGCCATGGTGGCCAGGGTGATCGCGGCCACCGCCAGCAGCCGCTGATCGGCGGGGGCCACAAGACCTCCGGCGATCACCCCCACCGGCACCACCAGCAGGCCGCCCATGGTGGGAGTGCCCGCCTTGCTTTGGTGGGCCTGGGGCCCCTCTTCTCGGATCACCTGGCCCAGCTTGAGTCGGCGCAGTTGCGGCACGCCCCAGGCACAGAGCACGCTGCTCACCGCGGCGCTGATCAGCAACGGGGGCACCAGTTGCGGAGCCTGGCTGAACCAGTCGCAGAGGGCACTCAGCCCCAACAGCAACAAACCCAGCAACAGCGCCAGGGAGCGGCTGTTGCTGGGCATGGAGGCGATCAGCCTGGTGGGGGAGATCAAGGGGCTGAGGAGATCAGTCCTCCCAATCTTCCTCGTTCTGCTCGTCGGCGGCGTTGTAGTCCTCTTTCTCGCCCATCAGTGCGGAGAGCTCTTCTTCCTCCACGGTGCTCACATCGCTGCTGGCGGTTTCCTCATCGGCCACCAGGCGGCCGCTGGTTTCCAGCCAGCTCAGCAGATCGGGCTCTTCGCGCAGGGGCAGCACCGGAGCCGGCTCATTGCGCCCGTAGCGGGTGAGCGACGGGTTGATGCCATCCAACTGGCTGAGGCTGGTGCTGAGGTTGCTGCTCATATGGCGATCGGGGAGGGCACGGGTTGAGCGCGGGCGGCGGCACGTGCGGCTTGCGGCCCGGCGTGTGCCAATCGACCATCCTAACGGAGTCCCCTGCGGCGATCGTTCTGGCTCACCACAACACGCCCCTCTGGCGGGCCCTGCTGGGGCCGTGGTTGCTGGCGCTGGCCTTGAGCGCGGCGCTGGTGGCTGCCGGCCAGCACTGGCCGTCGCCCCTGTTGCAGCAGGCCTGGGCCCAGGCGAATCCAGGCCTGCCGGCGCTGCTGGCTCTGCTGTTGGTGCTGCTGCCGCCGGCGCTGATGGCGGCCCTGCTGCTCGCGCGGATGCGGCGCCACCACGACAGGGGAGAATCGATCGATTGCGCGCATGGAGAGCGTTGATGGGCCGGGCCAAGAAGGCGGTACTCGCATATTCCGGCGGTGTGGACACCAGCGTCTGCATCCCCTATCTGAAAAACGAGTGGGGCGTGGAGGAGGTGATCACCTTCGCCGCTGATCTGGGTCAGGGCGATGAGCTGGAGCCGATCCGCCAGAAGGCCCTCGATTCCGGTGCCAGTCAGTCGATCGTTGGGGATCTGATCGAGCCGTTTATCCGCGAATTCGCCTTCCCGGCGATCCGTGCCAACGCTCTCTACGAAGGCCGCTACCCGCTCTCCACCGCCCTGGCCCGGCCCCTGATTGCCCGCCGTCTTGTGGAGATTGCCCGCGAGGTGGGTGCCGATGCCGTGGCCCATGGCTGCACTGGCAAGGGCAACGATCAGGTGCGTTTCGATGTGGCCATCGGTGCGTTGGCCCCTGATCTGAAGGTGCTGACCCCGGCTCGTGAGTGGGGCATGAGCCGCGAGGAAACCATCGCCTATGGCGAGCGCTGCGGCATCCCGTCGCCCGTGAGCAAGAAGTCGCCCTATTCGATCGACCTCAACCTCTTGGGTCGTTCGATTGAGGCCGGCCCGCTTGAGGATCCCAACGTGGAGCCGCCTGAGGAGATCTACGCCCTCACCGTGAGTGTGGATGCGGCGCCTGATCAGCCACAGGTGGTGGAGATCGGCTTTGAGCAGGGCAACCCGGTGAGCATCGATGGGGTGCGCCTCGATCCGGTGAGCCTGATCCGCCGCGCCAATGAACTCGCCGGCAACCATGGCTTCGGCCGCCTCGACATGATCGAGAACCGGGTGGTGGGCATCAAGAGCCGGGAGATTTACGAGACCCCGGGTCTGCTGCTCCTGATCAAGGCCCACCAGGAACTGGAGAGCCTCACCCTCGCCGCCGACGTGCTGCGCAGCAAGCGCCAGCTCGAGCAGCAATGGGCGGATCAGGTGTACCAGGGCCTTTGGTACGGCCCGCTCAAGGATGCCCTCGACGGCTTCATCGATCGCACCCAGCGCACCGTGAACGGCACCGTGAAGGTGAAGCTGCACAAAGGCAACGCCACCGTTGTGGGCCGCAGCAGCGCCAACAGCCTCTACGTGCCCGATATGGCCACCTACGACGCCGGTGATCAGTTCGACCACCGCGCCGCTGAAGGCTTCATTTATGTCTGGGGCCTGCCCACCCGTCTCTGGGCCGCCAGCCAGCGCTGAGCTCAGGCGGCGCGAGGGCTCTGGCGATCCGCTCGGCCCATGCGCCGGATCGGCGGCCGGCTCGGCAGCGGTGGCAGGGCCAGCCCGCCCTGAGTGGCGGCGTCGGGGTTAAAGCGCAAGCGCACCTCACCCGGGACTGGCGCCAGCAGTTGGATCTGCTGGCGCAGCTCGGTGTTGTCGTCGAGCAATCGTTCTTGCCGCTCCAGCACCGGTTGTAGGCGCTGTTCAAATTTGCGCTCGAAGATCTCGGGAATCTCCTCGAGCAGCGCTTCGAGCTCGGCGTTTGTAGCCGTGCTTCCGCCAGTTTGCGCTCGGCTGTGGCCAGCGCTAGCTGCAAAGGAAGCTCGCTGGCTTCTTGTGGCTGCTCGGTGATTGGTTCGTCCACCGGATAACGCCCAGCCACAAAAAACCCGACCAAACCTTAACCAAGGCCTGGTCGGGATTCAAGCTGCCGGAAGCGATCAGGCTTCGGTGGTCTGCAGGGCAGCAGCGTCGCTGGTGGCTTGGGCCACGGGGCCGCTGCGGGGGGCAGGCAGGGGGCCGTCTTGCTTGACGGTGAGATAGCGAATCACGTCTTCGCTGATGCGCATCGCTTTCTCGAGGGTGGCCACCTGTTGGCCGTCGCCGTTGTGGGCGAGCTGCACGTAGATGCCTTCCTTGTGCTTGGCGATGGGGTAGGCCAGGCGGCGCTTGCCACGCATCTGGCAATCGAGCACCTCAGCGCCGGCCTCAGTCACCAGATCGCGGTACTTGGTGACATGGGTTTCCACCTCTTCCTCCGGGATGTCCGGACGAAGGATGTACATCGTTTCGTAATAGGGCTGCGACATGGCTTGCGCGATCCGACTTGGACGCCGAAGGGAACGGTGGCTGGTGGGCCGGAGCGAGGCCCCTGCTCTCCAGCGGCGGATCGTCCACCCTACAGCTGCATGCGCACCGCTTCTGAGAGGCTCGGAACGTCGGCCTCCTTGCCGCGCACGCACTGCACCACGGCAAACACAAGCAGCACCAGCATTCCCAGGAACACGGTGTTGTCGAGGGTGCGGCCGGCGAAACCCATGTTGCGCAGCTGCAGCAGCTGGAAGGCCAGCGACACCACCACCAGCACGATGTCGAGCAGGATCGCCTGCAGCACGTTGAAGCGCAGGTAGTAGGGGATGCGCGGGTTGCGCACCACCGCCAGGAACAGCACCAGGAAGAGCAGGAAGCCGCCGAAGGGCACATTGCGCTCGAGCAGCAGGACCGGCAGAGCCGGCAGCATCAGCCACTGCAGGGCCGGGAAGAGGTTGTCGAGCGAGCCGGCAAAGGGCAGAGCATCGCTCCAGGGCAGCAGGTAGGCCAGCACCGCTAGCAACCGTTGCCACCAGGGAATGTCGCCCATCGCGTGCTCCTCAATGGCCAGAGGCTATGGCAGGTGCTCGAGCAGTGCCTGACGCATGACCTCCACCGGCACCTCCGGCAGGCCGCTCCACAGGCGCAGGGCGGCGGCCCCTTGCTCCACCAGCATCTCCAGCCCATCGAAGCTGCGGCAGCCGCGGCTGGTGGCGCGCTGCAGCAGTTGCGTGGGGCGTGGGGTGTAAATGATGTCGTACACGCTGGCTCCGCTCTGCAGAGCGCTCAACTCGCCGTCGTTGAGTGGGCAAGCCTCTGCGGCGGCAGGGTTGCTGGCTGAGGCCATGCCCACCGGGGTGGTGTTCACCACCAGATCAGCCTGCGTGAGGGCGTCGGCGAGGCTGCCGTCCTCGCTGGCCCAGCTGAGCGCTTGCAGTTGCGGTGCCCAGGCCTGGCAGTCCGCCAGGAAGGCCGCCAGGGCATCGGCCCGCCGGCCCGCCAGCTGGATCGAGCTGAACCCCAGCTCCACCAGGCCGGCCACCACGGCCCGGGCGCTGCCGCCGCAACCGAGCACCACGGCGCGCTTGCCGCTCCAGCTGCTGCCGCAGCGGCGCAGCGGCGCGCAGAACCCTTCCACGTCGGTGTTGGTGCCGTGCCAGCCGCCGCCGGCCAGCGGCACCAGCGTGTTCACGGCCCCCAGCCGTTCAGCCAGCGGGCTCAGCTCTTGGCAGAGGGCAGCGACCGCCTGTTTGTGGGGAATGGTCACGTTGAGGCCGCGGCAGCCCATGGCCTCCAGGCCTCGCACCACCGCAGGCAGCTGGTTGGCCGCGGCGGGCAGAGCCAGAAACACCCAATCGAGCCCCATCGCCTGCAGCGCGGCGTTTTGCATCACCGGCGAGAGGGAGTGGTGCACGGGGTCGCCCAGTACCCCCACCAGGGCTGTGGTGCCGCGAATGCTGGGGAAGCCGCTCACGCTGGGTCGGGTGCTGTTCGGCAACCACACCTAGCCCCGGCACGGGCCCGCTGTTGAGGATGCCTCCAGTTCAGAGGACATCCATGGGCAAGGTTGTCGGTATCGACCTTGGCACCACGAACAGCTGCGTGTCGGTTATGGAGGGCGGCAAGCCCACCGTGATCGCCAATGCCGAGGGCTTCCGCACCACGCCCTCCGTGGTGGCCTACACCAAAAACCAGGACCAACTGGTGGGTCAGATCGCCAAGCGCCAGGCGGTGATGAACCCGGAAAACACCTTCTATTCGGTGAAGCGCTTCATCGGCCGCCGCGTCGACGAGGTGAACGAAGAGTCGAAGGAAGTGAGCTATGGCGTGGAGAAGGCCGGCTCCAATGTGAAGGTGAAGTGCCCGGTGCTGGGCAAGCAGTTCGCCCCTGAGGAGGTGAGCGCCCAGGTGCTGCGCAAGCTGGCTGAAGACGCTGGCAAGTACCTCGGTGAAACCGTCACCCAGGCGGTGATCACAGTTCCCGCCTACTTCAACGACTCCCAGCGCCAGGCCACCAAAGACGCCGGCAAGATCGCTGGCCTCGAGGTGCTGCGCATCATCAACGAGCCCACCGCGGCCGCTCTGGCCTACGGCCTCGACAAGAAGAGCAACGAGCGCATCCTGGTGTTCGACCTGGGTGGTGGCACCTTCGACGTGTCCGTGCTCGAAGTGGGTGACGGTGTGTTCGAGGTGCTCTCCACCTCGGGTGACACCCACCTGGGCGGCGACGACTTCGACAAGGTGATCGTCGATCACCTGGCCGACACCTTCAAGGCCAACGAAGGCATCGACCTGCGCTCCGATAAGCAGGCCCTGCAGCGCCTCACTGAGGCCGCTGAGAAGGCCAAGATCGAGCTCTCCAGCGCTACTCAGAGCGAGATCAACCTGCCGTTCATCACGGCCACCCCTGAGGGCCCCAAGCACCTCGATCTCACCTTGACCCGCGCCAAGTTCGAGGAGCTGGCTTCCAAGCTGATCGACCGCTGCCGCGTGCCGGTGGAGCAGGCGCTCAAGGACGCCAAGCTCTCCTCCTCCGAGCTCGATGAGGTGGTGATGGTGGGTGGTTCCACCCGCATCCCCGCGGTGCTCGAGCTGGTGAAGCGCGTCACCGGCAAGGACCCCAACCAGACCGTGAACCCCGACGAGGTGGTGGCCGTGGGTGCCGCCATCCAAGGCGGTGTGCTCGCCGGTGAGGTGAAGGACATCCTGCTGCTGGACGTCAGCCCCCTGTCCCTGGGCGTGGAAACCCTGGGCGGTGTGATGACGAAGATGATCCCCCGCAACACCACGATCCCGACCAAGAAGTCGGAGGTGTATTCCACGGCTGTCGATGGGCAGACCAACGTGGAAATCCACGTGCTGCAGGGCGAGCGTGAGATGGCCAGCGACAACAAGTCGCTTGGAACCTTCCGCCTCGATGGCATCCCCCCCGCCCCCCGTGGCGTGCCTCAGATCGAAGTGACCTTCGACATCGATGCCAACGGCATCCTGAGCGTGACTGCCAAGGACAAGGGCAGCGGTAAGGAGCAGAGCATCTCGATCACCGGTGCTTCCACCCTCAGTGACAACGAGGTGGAAAAGATGGTGAAGGATGCCGAAGCCAACGCCAGCGCCGACAAGGAGAAGCGCGAGCGCATCGACCTGAAGAACCAGGCAGAAACCCTCGTGTATCAGGCCGAGAAGCAGCTGGGCGAACTGGGCGACAAGGTGGGCGCCGAGGACAAGAGCAAGGTGGAGGCCTCCTCCGCCAAGCTCAAGGAGGCGATCGAGAAGGAGGACTACGACACCATGAAGTCCGAACTCGAAACCCTGCAGCAGGCCCTCTACGCCGCTGGGGCTGCTGTGTATCAGCAAGCTGCTGGCGCTGAAGGCGCCGCCGCCCCCGGCGGCAACGGCAGCGGTGGCGCTGAATCCGCCAGCGACGATGTGATCGACGCGGAGTTCACCGAGAGCAAGTGACCTCTGGTCACGGCTCGTTCACCCCGGCTTCGGCCGGGGTTTTTTCATGCCCATGCCTTTGGGCTCAGGCAAAAAAAGAGACGGGTGCCAACCCGTCTCGATGTTCTCCCTTGCCCGACCCGATGCAGGTCGTGGGCCAATGATGCCGCGGGTCTAGCCCCGCAGCTGTGCTCTTTGTAACGGGTTGAACAGTTGGCCGCGTCTGGTGCTCACTCGCTGATCTTGGCCACGGCTGCCTTGGATTGTTCAATCACGGCTGCCGGCATGGTCACGTAGCCGAGCTGGGGTGCCTGGGCCTGGGCCTGCTCCGAGAGCATGAAGTTGAACGCCTTGCGCAGCAGTTCGGCCTTGGCGCCGTTGCCGTTCTGGTAGGCCAGGATCCAGGTGAAGGTCACGATCGGGTAGCCCTTCAGCGGATTGGGATTGCCGCCGATCAGGTTGGGGCCCAGATCGATCGAACCGAGCGCTTCGCTCTCGCTTTCGCTGCTGGGCTTCACGATCTCGCCGGAGGCATTGGTGAGTGCCGCAGCCTGCAGCTTGCCTTTCACGTAGGCCGATTCCACATAGCCCAGGCCACCTTCCACCTGGTTGAGCTGGGCGGCCACACCCTCATTGCCCTTAGCGCCCACGCCCGTGGGCCAGGCCACGGTTTTGGAGGTGCCAGGACCGTTTTTCCAGGCCTCAGAGATGGCGGCCAGGTGCTTGGTGAAGTTGTAGGTGGTGCCGGAGCCGTCGGAGCGGTGCACCACCGTGATCTTCCGGTCAGCGCAGCCCAGCTGGCTGTAGTTGGTGATCTTGCCGAGGAAGATCTCCGCCAACTGCTGCTGGCTCAGCTTGAGGTCGCAGCCGGGATTGTTGTAGGCCACGGCGATGGCGCCGGCGGTCATCGGGATCTGCAGCACGCCGCGGCTCACCTTGGCGATCTCGTCCTCCTTCATCGGCGCATCGGATGCACCGAAATCCACCGTGCCGGCGGTGAACTGGCGCACCCCGGCGCCGGAGCCCACCGACTGATAGTTCACCTGAACGCCTTCCGAAGCCAGTTCCTGGAACCAGCGCTGGTAGATGGCGGCGGGGAATGACGCACCAGCGCCCGCGAGGGTGCCTTTCACGGCATCGCCGCCGCCCAGCGAGCAGGAAGCAAGACTGAAGCTGGCGGCGAGTCCGGCCAGTCCGGTGAGGACTCGAGCGGTGGTGGTTCGGCGCATGTCGGAGGAGGTAGTCGTGGAGGCCGTGGGTTCAGCGACCTGCCTTTGACCCTATGTACAGCCCGCCAGTGTGGCTTAAAGACCAGATCAAGGTCTCGGAGACTCGAGCTGCTCCAGCACCCACGCCGCCGTGGCGGGGGCCAGCAACACGCCGTTGCGGTAGTGGCCGCTGGTGAGCAGTAGGCCGGGTTCGAGCAGCTCCAGCAGCGGGGCCGGTCGCTCGTCGGGGCGGGCGCGCAGGCCTTGCCAATGCCGCAGCGCTGTGGCCTCCCGCAGCCAGTCGGGCGCGGCGCCGCTGAGATGGCGCATCTGGGCCAGAGCCTCGGGGCTGCCTTGGGTGACGCCCGGCTCCACGGTGGCGCCGAGCCAGAGCCTCCCGCCAGGGCGGGGCACCAGGTTGATGCCATCCCAGCTGACGCTGCCTGGCCAGCTCTCGGCATTGCACCCAGCTGGCAATTGCAGCTCCAGGGCCTGGCCCAGCACCGGGCTTTGGGGGCGCGTGTGGCCCAGTGGCTCTAGCAGCGCTGGGCTTGCCAGGCCGGCTGCGATCACCAGCCAGTGGCTGCTGCAGGTGCCTGCCTCGGTGTGGATCATCCACCGCCCATCGGCGTCTTTGCTGCCACGCTCCAGCTGCAGCACAGCCGCCGCCTCGGTGCGCAGGCCGTGGCGCTGGCCATCGTGCAGGAGGGCCTGCATGGCTGGTTGCGGGTCGAGTTGACCGTCGTTCGCAGAGAAGAGCGCTCCGGCGGCTTCAGCGGGAAGGGCGGGGCTGAGCGCTTGCAGTTCCGCCTGGCTAAGCAGCCGCAGCGGTAGACCCTGCTGTTGGCGTTGTTCAGCCAGGCGGGTTTGGGCCTGCCAGTCCTGCTCGTTGCAGGCCAGTTGCAGCAGGCCAGCTCGCCAGGGGATCTGGTATCCGCGCTGGGCCAGCTGCTCTCGCCACTGCTGCCACAGCGCCAGTGATTGCTGCCGCAGCCGCCAGCCCCGGCCGCTGCTGCGCCGGAAAACCTGAGCCATGAGCAGCCCGAGGGCGGCGCTGCTGCCAGCATCGATGGATTGGCCGCGGGCCAGGGCTGGATCGATCAGTTGCACCCGGTGGCCGTGCTGGCAGAGCAGCCAGGCCACAGAAAGGCCCACCACGCCGGCGCCGATCACGGTGATCGACGTGGGCCGGCGGGTGGGCTCGGGGGTGGTGATGGTGATAGAGGCTGGAATCAGGCCTGCTTGAGGTCGGCCTGCACCTGGGCCGGCAGCACCTGGGCATAGAGACCGAAGCCGCTGGCCACCTTGATGTAGGCCTTGCTCAGCTTGTTGGCGTCCTGCAGGCGGGCGGCTTCATCGAGCTCAGCCAGAGCTTCCTTGAGGGCGTCGGCGCGCTTGTTGGCCTCGGGGCGCTCTGCGGGGAGCAGGCGCTGGTTGATGTAGAGCATCTCGCGGCCCACTTCCTGCATCGGGCCGTGGATGAGGTTGCGGGTAAAGGTCCAGTCGCGCTCGTTCACCAGCGTGGCGAGCTCGGGCAGGCGGTCGCGGGCCGCGAGGAAGCCCTCGGCCTGGCGTTCGATCACAGCGATGTCGTCGGCGCTGAGGGTGGGGGCCTTCGCCTTGCCGCCGCTGCAGGCGGTGAGGCCGAAGCTCAGCACCAGAGCCAGAGCCACCAGGGCCAGGCTGCGCAGGGCGGATGCAAACCGGGTGGTCAGCGCGGACATCGACTGAGCAGCCATGACGTTGGAGCTTGATTGCGGGACTTTACCCAGGGCTTTTCGCCTTGAAGCGCCCCGATGGCGAGCTGCAACGGGCCGTGGCCAGCAGGCCGGCAGAATTCAGCTTTTCCAGGGCTGCGCCCCGCCTCGCCATGACGGCTGCCACGGCCATCCTTCAGATGATCTGCCCGGATCAGCCAGGCCTGGTGCGTGAGCTGTCCGGTTGGGTGGCGGGTAATGGCGGCAACATCGTGCACGCCGATCACCACAGTGATCAGGGAGCTGGGCTGTTCCTGAGCCGCATTGAGTGGCAGCTCGAGGGTTTCGGCCTGCCCCGCGAGGCGATTGCTCCGGCCGCGGCGGCGCTGGCTGAGCGGCTCCACGGCGAGCAGACCGTCACCTTCTCCGATGAGAAGCCTGCCGTCGCGATCTTTGTGAGCAAGCAGGATCACTGCCTGCTGGATCTTCTCTGGCGTGTGCGCACCGGCGAGTTGCCGATGCGGGTGCCGCTGGTGATCGCCAACCACCCCGATCTGGGCTCGATCGCCGAGGAGTTCGGCGCCTGCTTCGAGCATGTGCCGATCAGCAATGCCAACCGCGAGGAGGCGGAGGCCCGCCACCTGGAGCTGCTGGCGGAGCACGGCATCGAGCTGGTGATCCTGGCCAAGTACATGCAGGTGCTGACGCCGCGTTTTCTGGCGGTCTTTGATCCCCCGGATGCCTTCCACCGGGTGATCAACATCCACCACTCCTTCCTGCCTGCCTTTATGGGCGCCCAGCCGTATCACCGGGCCTGGGAGCGGGGCGTGAAGTTGATCGGTGCCACCGGCCACTACGTGACCGACGAGCTGGATGCCGGTCCGATCATTGCCCAGTCGACCGTCAACGTGAGCCACCGCGATGAAGTGGAGGATCTGATCCGCAAGGGCCGCGATACCGAACGCCTGGCGCTGGCTCGGGCGGTGCGGCTGCACTTGAAGCGTCAGGTGATGGTGTATCGCGGTCGCACGGCGGTGTTCGAGTGAGCGGGGCTGCCTTGCGCGCCCGGTTGGATGCCCACCGGCCGCCTGAGGCGGACCTGTGGGGCTGGCGTTGTTTTCAGCTCGGGGTGTTCGTGTTGCCCGCCAGCGCGCTCTTCGCCGCGATCCTGCTGCTGGTACCGCTGATTCAGGGCAGCCGCCGGCGCAGCCCCTGGTGGCATGACCGGGTCAACGGCGTGTTGGCGCTGGTGGCGGCCTTGATGCTGGCAGGGGCGGCCATGGCCTCATTGCGCAGCCAGGCCTTGCCCAGCTATGCCCCGTCCCTCGCCTGGGTGGGACTGTTCAACTGGGTGCCCCTGTTTTGGGGGTTCTGGGCGTTCCAGCCCTACGTGGCCGATGCGGCGGCGCGGCGCCGGGTGGCCCTGGCGCTGGTGGCCGGCACCGTGCCTGTGGTGGTGACTGGCCTGGGGCAGCTCTGGCTGGGCTGGCAGGGGCCCTGGCAAATCCTCGGTGGGGCTGTGATCTGGCATCTGCAGGAGGGGGGCCGCCCGGAAGGGCGCCTCTCCGGCCTGTTCGATTACGCCAACATCACAGCCGCCTGGCTGTCGCTGAGCTGGCCGCTGCTGCTGGCGGCGCTGTTGGCCTGCGCTCGTCGCTGGCGGCAAGGGCTGGCCGGCAGTGGCTGGCGCCTGCTGGTGGTGCTGGCTCTGGCGGCTGCCCAGGTGGCGGCCCTCTATCTCACCGATTCCCGCAACGCCTGGGGGGCGATGTTGCTGGCGGTGCCGCTGGTGGCGGGGCCTGGCAGTTGGCTATGGCTGCTGCCGCTCCTGCTGTTGGCGCTCCTACCCGTGGCCCTGGCCACCCTGCCGGGGGTGCCTGCGGTGTTGCAGGATCCCGCCCGTGCCCTGGTGCCGCAGTCGGTCTGGGGGCGCCTCAACGATCTGAACTATCAAAGCCAGCGCAAGCTGGCCTCCCTGCGCATCACCCAATGGAGCGTGGCAGCCGGGCTGATCGCGGAGCGCCCCTGGCTGGGCTGGGGCTCTGCCGCATTCAGCGTGATCTATCCCCTGCGCACCGGCCGCTGGCATGGCCACCCCCACAACATCGCCTTCGATCTGGCGGTGAGCTTCGGATTGCCCGTGGCGCTCCTGGTGGTGGGACTGGTGCTGTGGCTGCTGGTTCGCGGCCTGCGCCAGGGGATGGCCACTGGGCCGGTGTTCGAGCGGGCCTGGTGGGCCTCAGTCCTGGTGGTGGCGGTGTTGCACGCCAGCGACATCCCGATGTACGACAGCCGCCTCAACATCGCCGGTTGGATCCTCTTGGCAGGGTTGCGCTGCTGGGCCTTCAGGCCAGCGCCTCCTGCTGGTGCTTGAGCAGGGTGGTTTTTGGCAGCGGTCCCTCGAGGTGCTCCCAGGGCAAGACCCGCTCGGCATTCCAGCTGGCATGAATCACCTCGTCCCAGGGGGGCGGGAGGGGCGCTGATCCGGAGGGTGTATCGCCCTCTCGCACGGCGCGGTAGGCCTGTTTCCACCCCCCCAAGCTTTCGTGGCGGCCGCGGGCGGCGGCGATCACCGGGGCCAGGCGCCTGTCGCTTCGGGACAACAGCGCTTGGATCACGCTCCAGCCATAGCTCTCGGGCCGCAGTTCGATTCCTTTGGGTTTGAGCCGTTTAGCCAGCAGCTTCAGCCGTTTCTCCGCCTCCGGTCGCACCCCCTGCCATTGGAAGGGGGTGTGGGCCTTGGGCACGAAGGTGCTCACCCCCAGGCTGAGGCGCAAGCCGGGTGTGGCTTTCTTCAGGGCCAGCAGCAGCTCGGCTGTGGCCTCTACGTCAGCGTCGACTTCGGTGGGCAGGCCCACCATTCCGTAGAGCTTCAGGCCCGTGAGTCCGCCTTCTTTGGCGTAGCGAGCGGCGGCGTGGATCTCATCGGTGGCGAGCTTTTTGTTCACCACCTCCCGCATCCGTTCACTGCCGCTTTCGATGGCGATCGTGAGCGATTTGCTGCCGCGCTTGGCCAGGATTCGACCCAGCTCCGGGGTGACCGTGGCGGCGCGCACGGAGCTCACGCTCACCCGGGTGCCCTCGAAGCGCTCGCCATCCAGCCACTGCAGCAGGTCGCCGAACTGGGGGTGTTGGGTCACCGAGGCGCCGAGCAGCCCGAGGCGTTGGGTTGCGCTAAGACCCTTTTCCACGGCAGGGATCAGGCCGTCGTCGAGGCTTGGGGTGCGGAAGGGCAGGGTGAGGTAGCTCGCCAGGCAAAAGCGGCAGAGCTCCGGGCAGCTGCGCACCACCTCCACCATGTGGATCGAAGGCCAGGCCGCCTCCGGCGTGATCACCGTGGAGTGGCTGAGGGTGTTGCCGCGCCAGGTTTGTTTCGCCACCGTGGCGGGGACGCCTGGCTCGATGGGCTCCACGGCCAGCAGTTCCCCCTCTGCGCCGTAGCGCGGCGCGTAGAGCGCCGGCACATACACGCCGGGCACCTGTGCGAGCTGCCGCAACCGCTCGGGCCGCGGTGCTGTGCGGCAGGCCTGCAAGGCATCGATGAAGGCGGGCAAGAGCAGTTCGCCATCCCCCAGCAGCACCGCATCAAAGAAGGGGGCCAGGGGTTCAGGGTTGGCGGTGAGCACCGGGCCGCCTCCAAACACGATCGGATCGTTGTCGCCACGCTCAGCGGCCCATAGGGGGATGCGCTGCTGCTCCAGTAGATCGAGCAGCACTGGCCCATCGAGCTCCCAGCTCAGCGACAGGCCGAACAGATCGCAGTGGCGGTGTGGCGGGTCCCCCTGGTCGGTGAACAAGCGGCGCACATCCACGTCGCTGCGTTGGGCCAGGGTGGCCCACACCACTTGATAACCAAGGCTGGTGATCCCCACCGTGTAGGTGCTGGGGAAGGCCAGCACCGCCCGCAGCGCTCCGGCGGCCGGGGCGGCGGGTTCAAACAGCAGGGTTTCCTGGTTCAGGAGGGGGTGTGGTTGTGTTGCTCCAGGCTCTCACCTGGCCGGTTTCATCTGCTCAACAGGGTTGGGTTGATGTGGCTGTTCAGGGTGAATCCACCTAGCGTTTTGAGAACCTGCAGCCTCGAATCGGATGCCCCGCCGTCCTCTGAAGGTCACATCCCCCTTTCAATACAACCCTGGCAATAGCTCAGGGGTTGTGACTTACCTTCAGGGGATCAAAGGCGGCGATCTTCCTGGCACCTATCTCTTGGTGGGTGCCAACAACTCACCCGGCCCAACGCCCGTGGGTTTGGTTTACCAGGGGCCGCTGGATGCGGTTGCTCGTGATGGGGTGAGTGGATCCGGCGTTTGGAGCACCGTGGCTGTTCCCGACAGCTTTGCTGCCGCTGGTACCAGCGTATATGGCCCCGACAATCTGGGGGCGGGCCAGGCCAATTTGGTGGGCGCCTACACCCGCAATCTCAACGGTGCGAGCCCCACACCGGAGGATCCCGCCATCGTTGGTTTTGCCTACACCGGCGCCGTGGATGGGTCGAGTGCAGATGGGTGGCGGAGCGTGCAGGGCATCACGCAGCTGGGTACGCCAGGCACATACACCTTTGTGCATTCGGTGGATGGTGGATTGGCGGTGGGGAATGCCGACAACGCTGATGTGGATGATCTCACTGGTTACTTCAGCTTGAGTTCCACCGCCTTCATTGTTGATCTCGAGACAGGTGCACAGACCCTGATTCGATATCCGGGGCAACGTGATCCCTTGGTGACCCACACCGCCTATGGCATCTGGGATAACGAAGACGGCACTTACACCATTGCTGGAGGCTCGGGTGAGCGGCTCAAGCGCGGTAACAGTCGTGTGGATTCGGGAGAGGCTTACTTGATTGATTACGACAGCGTCACGGGCCGATTCAGTCACTACACCAGCTTTGCCTATCGCAACCGTGAGCGCACAGATCTAATCAGCCATTTTGAGGGGATCTATCGCACGAAGAGGGGCGCTTATCGCTTGCCTGCCACCAGCGTGGCGTTGAACCGTAAAGGTGATGCAGCGATCGCTTCCGTTGTCACGGTGAAGCGCAACAAGCAAGGCGATTTCAAATCCGATGCCCATTGGCGTGATCTGAAGGTGACCCGCAGCAGTGACCAGGAGGCGAGTGTGCTCACAACGGCCAACTCACAATTTGGCCAGGTCACCGTGGGCTTCGCGAACTATCCCGATGGCAACGGCGGCCTGACACCCTTGGATTTTGTCGCCCAACCACCGCTGACCTGACGGCCGAGGCTGCCTTCAGCGTGATGGAAGCAAGGGCTTGAGGGTGCCCATCAGCTTCAGCTGGCGTTTGTAGATCGATTGCTCGTGCAGGATGCTCGCCATCACGGTGCTGGCGACGGCGCAAACCAGTAGCGGTTTCAGGATCAAAAGGTTCTTGGTGAGGGCAAACACCAGGAACACAGCTGTGATCGGTGTGCGCGAGCAGGCCGCGATGAAGGCAGCCATGCCAGCGAAGACAAACGTGGTGGGTGCATGGCCAGTGGCGGCCTCCGCCCACCCTGCGGCGATCAGTCCAAGTGCGCCACCCAAGGTGAGCATCGGAGCGAACAGGCCGCCAGGCGCCCCCGTGGAGGCGGCTAGGCCTGTGCCAAAGAACAGCAACGTAAAAATGCCTGCGGCTTTGCTTACATCCACGTGGCCATCGGCAATGGCGTGTTGCAGTGCCGCGGTGTTGCGGAAGTCGTCGGGCAGTGCGGCGTACACCAGCCCGATCATCAGGCCGCCCAGCATCATGCGCAGCACCAGTTGGTCGGGAAACCAACGCACGCCCAGTCGTTGCATCGTGACCACGTAGCGGCTGTAGAGCTCGGCCAGCAAGGCAACAGCCGCCCCCAAAACCACGAGATAAATCAGATCCAGAGGCATGAAGGTGAGATCGGGGTTGTACTCGCTCACCAGCCGAAAGCCTTCGTGTCCCATCCCAGCGGCCTTGCTGCCCATCCCGGCCAGGCCCATCAGATCGGCCCAGAAGCTGCCCAGGAACGCGGTGCTCATCACCAACAGAAGCAGCACGGGGCCGGATTGCCGCAACAGTTCTTCGATCGCATAGAAGAAGCCGCCCAGGGGGGCGTTGAACACGGCGGCAATCCCGGCGCCGCCTCCGGCGGCCACGATCACGCGCATCAGTGATGGCGGCGCTTTGAACCAGCGCGCCATCTGCCAGCCCACCGAGCTGCCCATCTGCACTGAGGGGCCTTCCGGCCCGAGGGGGAAGCCGCTGCCGATGGCCACGATGCCGGCCACGAGTTTCACTACGGCGACCCGCAGCTGCATGGGCACCCGTTGACGGGCCAGAAATCGCATCACGTGCGGGATGCCCGAGCCAGCGGCGGCAGGGGCTAACTGCTGCACCAGCAGACCCGACAAGGCACCGCCCATGGCGCCGAGCAACGGCAGCACCAGCCAGGGGCTGGCCACCTCCAGCAAGCGCAGCCGCCAGCTACCCAGCCAGCCCACGCCGGTTTTGAACAGCAAGCCGGTGACGGCCGCCCCCAGCGAAGTGACCAGCAGTGTGATGAACACGGCTGGCCAGCGCTGCTGAATCAGTCGCTCAAGGTTGCGGCTGGCCCTCCAGGCTTGAGGGTCCAGCGGGAGGCGGTTGCCGAGCAAGGACCGATCAGACCTCCGCCAGCACCTTGGCTTCCTGCTCCGCGCTCACCACACGACCGCTGTCTTCAAAACCTTCGATCTGATCGAAGTTGAGGTAGCGGTAGAGCTCGGCGCCGCGGGGATCGATCTTGGCGGCGGCAATCGCCAGGTATTGCTCCTTGCTGGGGATCCGGCCCAACTGGGCACACACCGCAGCGAGTTCAGCGCTGCCCAGGTACACCTGGGCGCCGTTGCCGAGGCGGTTGTTGAAGTTGCGGGTGCTGGTGGAGAACACGGTGGTGTTGTCTTCCACGCGGGCCTGGTTGCCCATGCAGAGCGAGCAGCCGGGCATCTCCATGCGGGAGCCTGCCTTCTCGAAGATGGCGTAGTAGCCCTCCTGCTTGAGCATCTCCTCATCCATGCGGGTGGGCGGGCACACCCAGAGGCGGGCGCTGTTCTCGCCCTGGCCCTCGAGCACCGTGGCGGCGGCGCGGTAGTGGCCGATGTTGGTCATGCAGGAGCCGATGAACACCTCATCGATGCGATCGCCCGCCACCTCGCTCAGGGTCTTCACGTTGTCGGGGTCGTTGGGGCAGGCCAGGATCGGCTCGGTGATCTCATCGAGGTTGATCTCGATCACCGCGGCGTACTCGGCGTCGGCGTCGGCCTCCATCAGCACCGGGTTGGCCAGCCAGGCCTCCATCGCCTTGATGCGGCGGGCCAGGGTGCGCTCATCGCTGTAGCCCCGGGCAATCATGTTTTTGAGCAGCGCCACGTTGCTGCGCAGGTATTCGCTCACGGTGTCCACCGAGAGCTTGATGGTGCTGCCGGCGCAGGAGCGCTCGGCGGTGGCATCGGTGAGCTCGAACGCCTGCTCGAGCTTCAGATTGGGCAATCCTTCGATCTCCATGATCCGGCCGCTGAAGATGTTTTTCTTGCCGGCCTTCTCCACGGTGAGCAGCCCCTGCTGGATCGCCACGTAGGGGATCGCGTTCACCACATCCCGCAGGGTTACGCCCGGCTGCAGGGAGCCGGAGAACTTCACCAGCACCGATTCGGGCATGTCGAGCGGCATGGCGCCGATGGCGGCCGCGAAGGCCACCAGGCCTGATCCGGCTGGGAAGGAGATGCCCAGGGGGAAGCGGGTGTGGCTGTCGCCGCCGGTGCCCACGGTGTCGGGCATCAGCATGCGGTTCAGCCAGCTGTGGATGATGCCGTCGCCGGGGCGCAGGGCCACGCCGCCGCGAGAGCTGATGAAGTCGGGCAGCTCGGCGTGGGTTTTGAGGTCCACCGGCTTTGGATAGGCCGCGGTGTGGCAGAAGCTCTGCATCACCAGATCGGCGGAGAAGCCCAGGCAGGCCAGCTCCTTCATCTCATCGCGGGTCATCGGCCCGGTGGTGTCCTGGGAGCCCACGGTGGTCATCAGCGGCTCGCAGCTGGTGCCGGGGCGCACACCCGCCAGGCCGCAGGCCTTGCCCACCATCTTTTGGGCCAGGGTGAAGCCCTTGCCGCTGTCGGCCGGGGCCGTGGGGCGGATGAACAGATCGCTGGCGGGGAGGCCCAGCTGGGCGCGCACTTTGTCGGTTAGCGAGCGGCCGATCAGCAGCGGGATGCGGCCGCCGGCGCGCACCTCATCGGTGATCGTGCTGGGCTTGAGCTCGAAGCGGGCCACGATCTCGCCAGCCTTCGCTTCACTGGCGGCGCGCTCGATCGTGCCGGCGTAGGGGCGGATCGTGATCACATCACCGCTGTTGAGGGCGGTCACGTCGCACTCGATCGGCAGGGCGCCGGAGTCTTCAGCGGTGTTGAAGAAGATCGGGGCGATCTTGCCGCCGAGCACCACGCCGCCGCTGCGCTTGTTGGGCACATGGGGGATGTCGGTGCCGGTGTGCCAGAGCACCGAGTTGATGGCGGATTTGCGGGAGCTGCCGGTGCCCACCACATCGCCCACGTAGGCCACGGGGTGGCCCTTCTGCTTCAGCTGGCTGATCAGCTCAAGGCCGCCGGGCATGCGGGTTTCCAGCATCGCCGTGGCGTGCAGGGGGATGTCGGGGCGGGTGGTGGCGTGGGTGGCCGGCGACAGATCGTCGGTGTTGGTTTCGCCCTCCACCTTGAACACCGTCACGGTGATCTCCGCGGGCAGCTCCGGCTTGGCGGTGAACCACTCGGCATTGGCCCAGCTGTCGATCACCCGCTTGGCGTAAGCGTTGCTGGAGGCCAGCTCCAGCACATCGTTGTAGGCGTCGTAAACGAGCAGGGTGCGGCTGAGGCCCGTGGCGGCGGCCTCGGCGATGGCGGTATCACTGCTCGAGAGCAGCTCGATCAGCGCGCCCACGTTGTAGCCGCCGATCATGGTGGCGAGCAGGTTCACCGCCTCCACAGGGCTCACCAGCGGGCTGGTGGTCTTGCCCTGGGCCACGGCGCTCAGCCAGTCAGCCTTCACGTAGGCGGCTTCATCCACACCGGGCGGGATGCGCTCGGAGAGCAGGTGCAGCAGGAAGGTCTCTTCTCCGGTGGGCGGTGCCTGCAGCAGCTCCGTGAGGTCCTGGCACTGGGCGGCTGTGAGCGGCAGGGCCGGGATTCCCAGGGCTTCACGTTCCGCAGCGGCGGCGCGGTACTCGGCAAGGAAGCTGCTGGCAACCATCGGCGTAAGGGGCCCCTGCGGACCTGACGAACTGTGACGTGACACCCATTGTTCTTTGCCGCCCTGCCTTGCTCTGGTGACAACGGCTGCAATCGGGCTTTTAGGCTTCCCTATCCCCCTGCCCCTGCGCGGCTGCCGGCATGATCTCCACCTCTGATCTCCACGTGGTGGAAACCAGGCCCCTGGTGGCGCCGGCGCTGCTGCACCGCGAGCTGCCCCTGGGTGATGGAGCGGCGGCCACGGTGCGTGAGGCGCGCGAGCGGATCAAGGCGATCCTCCGGGGCGACGACCAGCGCTTGCTAGTGATCGTCGGCCCCTGCTCGGTGCACGACGTGGACGCCGCCAAGGAGTATGCGGCCGCCATTGCCCAAGAGCACGAGCGCCACCGCGATCAGCTGGAGGTGGTGATGCGTGTGTATTTCGAGAAGCCCCGCACCACCGTGGGTTGGAAGGGCCTGATCAATGACCCCCACCTCGATGGCAGCTACGACATCAACACCGGCTTGAAGCTGGCCCGCGGCCTGCTGCTGCATCTGGCGGAGATGGGCCTACCGGCCGCTACGGAGCTGCTGGATCCGGTGGTGCCCCAGTACATCGCCGATCTGATCAGTTGGACTGCGATTGGTGCACGCACCACCGAGAGCCAGACCCACCGCGAAATGGCCTCGGGGCTCTCGATGCCGATCGGCTTTAAAAACGGCACCGATGGCAGCGCCAGCACCGCCATCAATGCGATGGAGGCTGCTGCACGCCCCCACCATTTCCTGGGCATCAACAAAGACGGCAGCGCCGCGATCGTGACCACCACCGGCAACCCCGATGGCCACCTGGTGCTGCGGGGCGGTAAGCAGGGCACCAATTTCCACACGGAAGCGATCGAAGCGGCGGCGGCGGCCCTGGAGAAAGACGGCCTGCCCGCACGGGTGATGGTGGATTGCAGCCACGGCAACTCCAACAAGGACTACCGCCGTCAGGGCGAGGTGGCCGCGGCGGTGGCGGAGCAGCTGCGCGCTGGCTCACGCCATGTGATGGGCGTGATGATCGAGAGCCATCTGGTGGCTGGTAACCAGAAGATCCCGGCGGATCTCTCGCAGCTCACTTACGGCCAGAGCATCACCGATGCCTGCATTGATCTCGGCGTGACCCGCGAGGTGCTGGCGGAACTGGCCGGGGCTGTTGCCCACGCTCAAGGCAAGGCTGTGGCTGCGGTTTGAGCCAGTGAAGAGATGAATTAGCACTCTCGTGTTGCGAGTGCTAATTCACTGTGAGTTTGCAAACTGTTTGAGCTGAACAGCGCTCCGGGGTGCGCTGGGTAGTGTTTGGAAAGACGCAATCAGGGGGTCTGCTGATGACCTATCTCCTGCAGTTTTGTGGCGTGTCTGATCCTTTGCAGCTCTTTTATCTCGAGCAGAGCAGTGTGAGCCAGGGGCCTGCCTTTGCTGGCTTTCGGCCGTTTCAACTGGATGCGTTGCTGGAGTGGGCGCTGGACACGGCTCAGGGGCGCGGTTGGGAGCGTGATCGCATCCACAGCACCGTGGTGGATGTGTGGCTGGAGCGTGCCGAAGCCATCCGCCAGTGGCAGCTGCGCTTGGTGGCGGAGCCCGATGATCGGCGCCTGGTGGCTGGCCTGGGCACACAGCACGACTGGGAGCGGCGTTGCGAAGCGATGCTGTTGGCCTGACGGTCTAGGTGGCCCAGTGCTGCCAGAGCAGGCCAGCGCTGAGGGGAACGCTGAGGTTGTCGAGGCCAAAGCCGCTGAGCTGCTCCAGGGCTGTGGCCACCAGGGCCATCCAGATCAGGTTGGGCAGGGCGGGGGCGGCCAGGCCCTGGCCGTGGGCCATCCACTGCAACACGATCAGCACCACCAGGGCGCCGCCGGCCATGGCCAGGGTGCCGGCCAGCGATTTCCCCTGACCGAGCACGCGCCAGCGGGGTGAGCGCAGCTGCGGTCCGATCAGGCCCGCCAGGCCATCGCCGATTGCCATTACCAGCACCCCCGCTGCCACCGCCAGCGGTTGAGCCGGCCAGAACAGCGCAAGCAAGATCGCGATCGAAGCGCCATAGGCGATCGTGCCGTAGCTATGGCGGCCCACATCTTCTACGGCGGGCAGCAGCCTGAAGCGGTGGTTGAGCGCTGTGGCCAAGGTGACGGCGATGGCGGCTGGCAGGGCCACCCCACGACCAATGCCGAGTGCCCAGGCCAGCAGCACCACCGGGCCAGTTCCGATGTGCACCACCTTGCGGCTCCATTCCCGCTGATCGGGGAAGTAATGGCGAACGGCGAGAGCGATGCTCACCACAACGGCGAGCCAAAGAAGCACAACGGCGATGCCGGTGAGCTGTTGAAAGAGAACCGAGGTCAACGGCGCGGGCTTAGGCAGCCTGCTGATAATTGGTCATCATGCGCAGCTTGAGGATGGCCTTGGCCTCCAGCTGGCGTACCCGCTCGCGGGAAACATTGATCTGCCGGCCGATCTCGGCCAGGGTGAGGGGTTCCTGGCCCTCGAGGCCGAAGCGCAGTTCGATGATCCGCCGCTCCCGCTCGTTGAGCTGGGAGAGCCAGGTGCCGAGATGCTCCTTCTGCAGGTTGCGGTCCATGGAATCCATGGACTCATTGCTGTTGGGATCGGCGATCAGTTCGCCCAGGGTGCTGCGGTCGTCGTCTCCGCGGGCATGGGCATCGAGGGAGGCGCAGGGGGCGCTCTGGGAGATCAGATCTTCGAGTTCTTCCGGCTGCATGCCCATGGCGTGGGCCAGCTCGAGCCGATTCGGTTGCCGGCCGAAGCGATGGGAGAGCTCTCGGGTGATGCGGCGCATCTTGGAGAGCTTCTCGCTCACGTGAATTGGCAGGCGGATGGTGCGGGCGCTGTTGTCGATGGCCCGGGTCATGCCCTGACGGATCCACCAATAGGCATAGGTGGAGAACTTGTAGCCCATGGCGGGATCGAATTTGTCGACCGCACGCTCCAGGCCGATGGCGCCTTCTTGCACCAGATCCAGCAGTTCGAGGCCTTGGTTCTGATATTTCTTCGCCACGCTCACCACCAGGCGCAGGTTGGCCGCCATCATGCGATCGCGGGCCCGGCAGCCCATGCGGATCTGGTGTTTTTGCCGCGGGGTGAGTTGATCGCTGGGCAGCTCCTGGAGCTGCTTCATCAGTTGCACGTGATGCGCCAGTTCGATCTCTTCAGCGGCGGTGAGCAGTGGCACCCGGCCGATGTTGCTCAGATACCAGCCGATCGAATCAGCACTGAGGCGACCTCCCTGACGTGATGCGCCATATCGAGGGGTTGATCTGTTGCTCGACGGCCCGGAAGCAGTGCTGTTGTTGGCGTCCATGGCGTTGAAATGGCGTTGAGGCCGGTGGCGGTGGGCTGGGCGGTGGAGCGTGGAGGAGATGTTTTGGAGCGGTGAGACATGCCCGCAGCCCCGATCTCACATTGATTTGGCCGGAATGTAGCACTTTTGCTAACTCGAGACTGCAGCGAATCGGAAGATTTACCGCAGCATTTTCATCGGTATTTCTTTCTGGTTGTATCGGTGATGACAGCTAGTTGTCGCTGCTGCTCAAGTTGCGGTGCCAGCCCTCAATTAAATCGGCTTGAACGGCCACGTTTTCCTCGTCGGGGATGCGCCGCACGAAACGGCCATCGGCCTGCATGTCCCAGGCGGTGCAGTTGTCGGCGAGATAGGCATCGATCAGGCGCAGCAGCTTCTGATGGAGGCCTGGATCTTCGATCGGAACCACGGCTTCCACGCGGCGGTCCAGGTTGCGGCCCATCCAGTCGGCACTGCCGATGAACATCTCGTGGTCGCCGCCATTGGCGAACCAGAAGAGACGTGAGTGCTCAAGAAAGCGACCGATCACGCTCGAGACGCGGATGTTGTCGCTCACGCCCTCCACCCCTGGACGCAGGCTGCACATGCCGCGCACCACCAGATCGATCTGCACGCCGGCCTGGGATGCTGCATAGAGCCTGGCGATGATCGCCGGATCCACCAGGGCGTTCATCTTGGCCTTGATCGAGGCAGGGCGTCCGGCCAGCGCATGTTCGGTTTCGCGCTCAATCAACTCCTGCATGCGTCGCCGCAGGGTTACAGGGGCCACGAGCAAGCGGCGGAATTCCTGCTGTTTGGAGAAGCCGGTGAGGTAGTTGAACAGCTCCGCTAGGTCCTGCCCCAGCTCAGGGCGTGCTGAGAGCAGCCCGAGATCGGTGTACAGGGTGGAGGTGCGGGAGTTGTAGTTGCCGGTGGCGATGTGGCAGTAGCTGCGAAGCCGTTCCTTTTCCTTGCGCACCACCAGGGTGATTTTGGTGTGGGTCTTGAGGCCGATCACCCCGTACACCACGTGAACGCCGGAGCGCTCCAGCTGCCGGGCCCACTGGATGTTGTTGTCCTCGTCAAAGCGGGCCTTGAGCTCCACCAGAGCCATCACCTGCTTGCCGTTTTCGGCGGCTCGGATCAGGGCGGCGATAATTGGGGAGTCTTTCGACACCCGGTAGAGCGTCATCTTGATGGCGAGCACCGAGGGATCGTCGGCGGCCTGATTGATGAACTCCTCCACGGAGGTGGAGAACAGATCGAAGGGGTGGTGCAGCAGCACATCCCCTCGGCGCAGCACCGAGAAGATGCTCTCGAATTCTTCGGCTTTGATCGAGCCGTCTTCCAGCAGGCTTTTTTGGGCGCGGGCCAGGGCGGCGGGGGTTCGGCCGCGATGGGGCTTGTCTTTGAGCTTGGGCAGCGGCACGCCCATCAGGCTCATCAGGTCGTCGAGACCCAGCGGCCCGTTGATGCGGTAGAGGTCCGCCGGTTCCACGCCGGTGCCCTCCAGCAGGAGATCCACCACGTCTTGTGGCATTTCGTCGGCGACTTCCAATCGCACCACTTCACCGCCCATGCGCCGCTTGCGCAGGCCCTGCTGCAGGGCCTCCATCAGATCGTCGGCCTCTAGATCGCGCAGCTCCAGGTCGGCGTCGCGGGTGACGCGGAAGAAGTAGTGCCCCTCCACGGTCATGCCGGGGAAGAGCAGTTGCAGGTTGAAGGCCACCACTTGCTCAAGGGGAACGGCCGTATAAATCGGAGTGGGTTCGTGGTCGCTCAGCTCCACGGGCAGTTGCACAAAGCGCGGCAGGTTTTTCTGCGGCACCTTCACCCGGGCGAACTGTTGTTGGCCTGATTCGGGATCACGAATCAGCGCCGCAATGTTGAGACTGAGGTTGCTGATGAAGGGGAAGGGATGGGCCGGGTCCACCGCCAGCGGGGTGAGGACCGGGAAGATGGCGTTTTGGAAGTAGGTGTTGATCCACTGCTGCTGCTTCTTGTTGAGCCTGGCGTAGTCGATCAGGTGCACGCCGGCTTCCGCCAGCTGGTGCTTGAGGTAGTGGCGGTAGTGGGCCTGCTGCTGGCTGAGCAGCGGTGCCAGTGCTTCGCGCACCTTGGCCAGCTGCTGGCTGGGGGTGAGGCCGTCGTCGCTGAGGCTTTGAACGCCCGCCTCGATCTGTGACTTCAACGAAGCCACACGCACCATGAAAAATTCGTCGAGGTTGTTGCTGAAAATGGCGCTGAATTTCGCCTGCTCCAGCAGTGGCGTGTGCTCGCTCAGCGCCTGGGCCAACACCCGCTGATTGAAGGCCACCCAGCTGAGCTCCCGGTTGATGTAAAGCTCCGGGGCTACTGCGGGTTCAGCCAATTCGGCACCAATCAACCTGTCGGTGCAAATTAGCAATCACACGGCGCTGTTTTGCGTGCGCTCCCCGCTTGACGGCAGGCCGCCTGCCACCAGCGACGCCACACCCACCAGCACGGCGATCCCCAGCCAGAAGGGGCTGCGCTGGCCCAGGAGGTCGTAGCTGAGGCCCGCGAGGGGTGGCCCGATGAAGCTGCCCAGGCTCTGCAGACCCTGCAGGCTGCCCAGGGCTGCGCCCTGACCGCTGTCGCCCAGCCGGCGCGACACCAGCGCCCGCAGGCTCGGGGTGACCAGGCCCGTGCCCAGGGCCAGGATCGCCACAGCGCTGAACACCACTGCGGCGGCGTTGTTGTTTCGGGCCAGGGGAATCAGCAGGCAGCCCACGATCACAAAGCCGAGGCCCGCCAGGGTGAGCCGGTATTCACCGAAGCGGTTGACCAGCGGGCCGATCAGGCCGCCCTGCACCACCGTGGCCACCACGCCCACCACCAGGAAGGCTGTTGTGGCCAGTCCAGGCCCCCAGTTGAACACCTGTTTGAAATAGAGCACCAGCACGGCGGTAAAGCCGTTGAATGCCAGAAAGAACAGGAAAAAGGCAGCGCAGAGGCGGCGGACCTGAGGGTTGGTGAACACCCGTTTGAGGGCCACCAAGGGATTGAGATCCCGTTTGCGCGGCATCGCCTGACGGGCTTCCGGCGGATGGGTTTCCGGCAGCACGGTGAGCACCAGCAGCAGGTTCATCACGGCAAAGCCGGTGGCGACCCACACCGGCAGGGTGACGTTGAAGCCCGCCAGCACCCCTCCGAAGGCGGGCCCGAGGATGAAGCCCAGGCCAAAAGCCACGCCGATCAAGCCGAAGGCTTTGGCTCGATTTTCCGGAGTGGAGATGTCGGCCAGCACGGCGCCAGCGGTGGCGGCGGTGCCGCCGCTCACACCATCGATCAGCCGCCCGCCAAACAGCAGCGCCAGAGGAATCAGGCTGCCGGCGGCCCAGGGGATGGCCTGCCAATCAATGCTGAGGGTGATGGCGAACAGCCCGAGCCCCAGCACGGACCCAGCGACGCAGGCGGCGATCACCGGTTTGCGGCCGTAGCGGTCGCTCAGGGCGCCGATCAGCGGTGTGAAGGCGAACTGGGCCAGGGCGTAGCTGCCCGCCAGCAGACCCAGGGTGCGGCCGTTGCTGGTGAAGCTCGCCAGCAGGAACGGCAGCAGCGGAAACACGATGCTCTCGCCCAGCCGGTCGTTGAGCAGCGTGACGAACGCGCAGAGGCTGGTGGAGGGGCGGCTCCAGCGCATGGGGATGGGCCCAGGTGTGGGCTCACCTTCCCATGCGGAATGCGGCGGTCAACGCAGGCGCTTGAGCAGTTGGCTCAGCAGCAGAGCAAAGCCGTTGCTGGTTGCACGGTGCTGGTTGTGCTGTTGGGGCGCGCTCATCACAAACCCACCCACCATCGAAATGGAGCCATTCCCACTTTTCACGAGCATGTTTCGACCTTCAGCGTGATCGGAAACGTAAAGGTGTTGTCCGGTTGGTTCCACCCTGTTCGGAAAGATTTTGGTTTTGCTCGGCCAGGTTGGTGATGCCGATCAGGATGGTGGCTTGATCCCTGCCGCTTCATCCATGCCGCCGGAGCCGCCACCCCTCTCGCTCACGCACCTCAAGGCCACGGGCGAGGTGCACATGGTGGAGGTGGGCGAACGGCCCAGCACGCGCAGGGAGGCGCGGGCCGAGGGATGCATCCACATGCGCCCGGAGGTGTTGGCGTTGGTGATGGAGGGCCGAGCGCCCAAAGGCGACGTGCTGGCCGTGGCCAGGGTGGCGGCGATCCAGGCGGCCAAGCGCACCTGGGAGTTGATTCCGCTGTGCCATCCGATTGCACTTAGCGGTGTGGAGGTGGTGATTGAGCCCAGCGCGGATGGCTCTGGGTTGCGGTTGGAGGCCAGTGCCCGCACCACCGGCAGCACCGGGGTGGAGATGGAGGCGCTCACGGCGGTGCAAGTGGGCCTGCTCACCCTTTACGACATGCTCAAATCCGCCGATCCGGCGATGACCATCAGCGGCGTGCGCTTGCTCAGCAAGAGCGGCGGTCGCCATGGCGACTGGCAGCGCGATGACTGAGCCCTACGGCCGCGAAGGGCTGCCGCTGGAGCAGGCCCGCCTTCAGATCCTCGAAGCGCTGCAACCCACGGGCCTCTCGGAAATGGTGCCGTTGTCCGTTGCCCTGGGGCGCATCACGGCCGGGGCTGTGCAGGCGGCTGCGGCCGTGCCCGGGTTTCGCGCCTCGATCATGGACGGCTACGCCATCGCCGGAAGCGAGCAGCCCCAGCCCGGTGCCCGTTGGCGTTTGGTTGGGGTTTCGGCAGCCGGTGCGCCCTTCGGCGCCAGGCTTGAGGGAGGTGAAGCGGTGCGCATCCTCACCGGCGCCGTGGTGCCGGAGGGCAGTGAACGGGTGTTGCCCCAGGAGTTGATGGCCGCTCAAGGCGATCAACTGGAGCTGCTGAAACCCTGCGGGCCGAACCCCTGGATTCGCTCCCCGCAGGAGGAAGCGGCCCCTGGCCAGGAGCTGGTGGCGGCTGGCCAGCGGTTGGGGGTGGCCGAGCTGGGGCGGCTGGCCAGTTGTGGGGTGCGCGAGCTCAGCGTGATGCGCCGGCCCCGGATTGGTCTGCTGATCAGCGGTGATGAGCTGCTGCCACCCGGTGAGGTGCGCGGGCCAGGCCAGATCTGGGAGAGCAATTCCGCGCTTCTCAGCGCGTTGCTGCAGCGGTTGGGATATGCGGTGGCGCAGCAGAGGGTGGTGGTGGATCAGCCGGAGCCCTTGCGCCAGGCCCTGCAGGAGTTGGCGGCGGATTGTGATGTGGTGGTGAGCACCGGCGGCGTGTCCGCCGGCGACAGCGACTGGATTCGCCCGCTTGTGGAAGAGCTGGGGCAGGTGCGCTTCTGGAAGCTGTTTCTCAAGCCCGGGCGGCCGTTTGCCTGGGGGCAGGTGGCAGGGGTGCCCTTCTTTGGGTTGCCGGGTAATCCGGTGGCTGCGGCGATCACGGCCTTGCAGCTGCTCTGGCCGGCGTTGCAAAAGCTGGAGGGCGCTGAGCCGGAGCCGTTGCCGCGGCTGAAGGTGCGCCTGGAGGCAGCCTTGCGCCGTGGTGCCGGCCGACCTGAACTGGCGCGGGCCCAGCTGGTGGTGGCGCCCGATGGTGGGCTCTGGGCCCGGGTGGAGGGATCGCAGGCCTCTTCGCGCATCGGCTCGTTATCCGGCGCTGATCTGCTGTTGGAGATCCCGGCGGAGCTGGGGGCCCTGGAGGCGGGTACAGAGCTGTGGGCGCAGCTGTTGCGGTTGCCGCTGCTCTGAGTTCACAACGGCGTGTTGCCGGTGATCCAGGTGCTGCGGCCATCGGCGTGCCACTCGCGTTTCCAGAAGGGTGCGTCGTGCTTCAGCGCTTCGAGCAGCTCCTGGCAACAGCGCTGGGCGGGGCCGCGGCGATCGGCGCCGATGGCCACCAGCACGATGGCTTCCCCCGGGAGCACGCGGCCGATGCGGTGCTGGATCAGGCAGCTGAGGGCGCCATGGCGCGCCATGCAGCCCTGGGCCAGCTGCTCCAGTTGTCGTTCGGTCATGCCGGGGTAGTGCTCGAGCTCGAGGGCCGCAAGGGCACCGCCATCGGCCGCTTCGCCGCGCACCCGGCCGATGAACAGGCTCTCGGCTGCGCTGGGGGTCTGTCCCCCGTTCAAGAGCTCCTGTTGCCACTGGGCCAAAGCCTCCAGGGGCTCGAACGCCGTGGTGTGAAGCGTGATGCGCAGCGGCATGGCTGTGGCCTCAGCCCCCACTGATGGGAGGCAGAAAGGCCAGCTCATCGCCGGGTTGAAGCGGGGTCTGCGGGTCGGCGAACTGGTGGTTGATGGCGATGCGCACGCTGCTCAAGGCACCTGGCAGTTGCAGGCTGTTCCAGAGGTGCTCGGGGGTGAGTGGTTCCTGCGCGGCTGCTGCTACGGGCACGTGCTGCTCAGCCCAGCCCGCCTGCTCCCTGAGCCCGGCGAACAAGCAAATGCGGATCCCGTTCGCCAGTGCTTCACCCATGGGGCCAACGCTAACCAGAGCCCCCGGCGGCTTCCTTGCCAGCATGGTGATCGCCTTCATGCCTGGTCTTGAGCCTCGCCATCGCTCTGCTCACGGTTTCCGACACGCGCACCCGGGCGGATGATCGCTCCGGTGATGCCCTGCAGCAGCGGCTTGAGGCGGGCGGCCACCGCTTGGTGGAGCGCCGCATCGTGCCCGATAACCGTTATCAGATTCGTGCCGAGCTGAGCCGTTGGATCGCCGATCCGGCCGTGCAGGTGGTGATCAGCAGCGGCGGCACAGGTTTGACAGGCCGCGATGGCACTCCCGAGGCGGTGGCGCCGCTACTCGACAAAACGATCGAGGGCTTTGGCGAGCTGTTTCGCGTGCTCTCCTTTGAAACGATCGGCACCAGCACGTTGCAAAGCCGCTGCCTGGCAGGCGTGGCCAATGGCACGGTGATTTTTGTGCTCCCCGGTTCGCTCGATGCGGTGGAAACCGCCTGGGATCGCTTGATTGCAGCCCAGCTCGATGCCTCCACGCGCCCCTGCAACCTGGTGCAATTGCTGCCGCGGCTCACGGAGCCGGCGGGATGAGGAGGCTGCGGCGCCTGCGCGTGGTGACTCGGCGGGAGCGGCGGAGGGGCCGGCGTTATCAGCCGCACTTTCAGCTCAATCAGATCGGGGTGACCTCCCTGGCGGCGTTGTGCGCGGTGTTGTTGCTGGGCCTGCTCTCGCTGTGGAGCGGACAGGTGTTGATTGCGGCCCCCTTGGGGGCCTCCTGCGTGCTCCTGTTTGGCTATCCAGCCACGCCTCTGGCGCAACCGCGCAACATCGTGCTGGGCAATGTGCTCGGTGCTCTGGTCGGGGTGGCTTTGGTGAGCGTGGCCGGGCAGGGGCCTGTGGTATCGGCGCTGGCCGTGGCCCTCACGATTGTTCTTTGCCAGCAGTTGCGCTGCTTGCATCCCCCCGCCGGTGGGATGGCGTTTCTGGCGGTTTACCTGAAGGTGGGCTGGGGCTTTTTGCTGTTTCCAGTTTTGAGCGGGTCGGTGTTGCTGGTGCTGCTGGCCTGGGGCTTCAGCCGTTGGGTGCCCGGGGCACAGCCCTACCCCCGCCACTGGTTGTGACGAGCGGTGTGATCGCAGCAGCTTTGGCTGTTGTGGCCTTCTTGTACGCCTGCGTTGGCCATGCCGGTGCGTCGGGCTACATCGCCGTTCTGGCGCTGGCCGGTTGGCCCGCTGAGCAGATCAAGCCGTTGGCGCTGCTGCTCAATACCCTGGTGGCAAGCGTGGGTTGTTGGAATTTCCTGCGGGCGGGTCACCTTCCCTGGCAGCGCCTTTGGCCGGTGTACGTGCTGGCGATTCCGGCTGCTTTTTTGGGCGGCTGGCTGGCGTTGCCGGCGCTGTGGTTTCGGCGGCTGGTGGGGGTTGTGTTGCTGCTGTCGGCCTGGCGGCTGGGGCGCCGTTTGCAGGATCCCCCGCTGCTTCAGGAGCCCAGGCCCGCTGTGTTGATGGCGGCCGGCGGGGTGTTGGGCTTGCTGGCCGGTCTCACTGGTACCGGTGGCGGGGTGTTTCTCACGCCGCTGCTGTTGCTCTGCCGCTGGTGCACCACCCGTCAGGCGGCGGCGGTGTCGGTGCTGTTCATCCTCGTGAACTCGATTGCAGGGCTGGCGGGATTGGCCTGGGCGGGCGCTTGGCCTGCAGGGGCCTTCGCCAGGCCGGATCTGCTGCTCTGGCTGGGAGTGGTGGTGCTGGCCGGCGGCCTGGGGTCGCGCCTGGGGAGTCGCCACTGGCCGGTGGCCTGGATTCGACGGGCCCTGGCGGCCGTGCTGCTGCTGGCGTCGTGGAAATTGCTCGGGCTCTGAGCTTCAGGCCTCAGCCCCCCAGATAGGCCATCTCCGCATGGGCGCCTGGGGGGGTGGCGCTGCGGGAGCGATCTTCGCTGTAGCGATCGGCGCGCTGCCTCCAGAGCTGGTCCAGTGCTGCCTCTAGGTCGCCCTGATCGCGGCCTGCTGCCAGTGAGGGTTTGAGATCCACGCCACTGCCGGGTGCGGCAAACAGGCAGGTGTAGGCGATGCCATCGGCCGTAACCCGCAGGCGGTTGCAATCTCCGCAGAAGGGCTCGCTCACCGATGCCACCATCGCCACGCAACCCCGGCCATCGCGGTAGCGCCAGCGGTTGGCGGTGCTGGACCCCGCGCGCCCCAGGGGCTCGAGCGGCCACTGCTCGCCGATGGTGCGCACCATCTCAGCGGCTGGCACCACCTCAGCCCGCCGCCAACCGTTGCGGTTGCCCACATCCATGTATTCGATCAGCCGCAGTTCCAGCCCTTGCTGCCGGCAGAGCTGGGCCAGGGGCAACACCTGCTCCGCGTTGCGGTTCCGTTGGATCACGGCATTGAGCTTCAGCGCCCCCTGGGCTGGATCGAAGCCGGCCTGACGCGCATGCTCGATCGCCCGCAGCACCTGTTTAAGGGCCCGTTCGCCGGCCGCTGGATCCGCTAGCCCCGCCATCGCCGCCACGCTGGTGCCGGTGGTGCCATCGAGGCTGAGGGTGAGGCGATCAAGCCCTGCCTCACGCAGCTGTTGGGCCCGCTCGGCCGACAGCAGCATCCCATTGCTGGTGAGAGCGATCTCCTGCAATCCTTCGCGCCGCAGTGGCTGCAGCGCGCCGATCAGTTCATCGAGCTCTTTGTAGAGCAGGGGTTCACCGCCGGTGAGGCGCAAGCTTTTGGCCCCCAGGGCGACCGCCGCCTTCGCCACCTGGAGCCGTTGCTCCATGCTCAGGAGCCCTGATGGTTCCTGGCCATCCGGCAGGCAGTAGGGGCAAGCCAGGTTGCAGCGGGCCGTGAGCGAGAGCCGCAGCACGCCAAGGGGCCGGTCCAGCAGGTCAGCGACCGTCATCAAAGGCGGGGCAGCTGGGCCAGCTCATCGGCGCTGTTCACGTTGCGGATCGCTGTTGCATCCAAGCTCACGCTGCGGCACCGCGCCGCGCTGAGCCATGTCTGCAGCCGCCGCTCGCCGGTGGCGATGGCCGATGCCAGCGAACGGCGTGAGGCTGTGTCACTGGGATACACCCCCAGCAGGGGTTGGCAGCGCGTGCCGTCATGGGCGAGATGAATGGCCTCTGGCTCAGCCTCGGCTGCTTGGCTCAAGGCTTGGAGTACGTCGCTGTTCAGCGCCGGCATATCCACGGGGCAGAGCAACAAGCGCTGATCGGGGAGGAGGCTCATCAAGCGATGCAGGGCCAGCAGCGGACCTTCCCAGGGCTCCGGTTCCAGCAGGGTTTGCAGCTGGGGGAGGGCGAGCGTCTTAGCCCGCATCAGATGCTGCGGCCAGCGACTGAACAGCGTGATCGGAGCTTGGAGGCTGGCCAGTTGCAGCAGGGTGTGATCGAGCCAGCAGCCCCCCTCGGGATGGGGCAAGAGCGCCTTGTCCTGGCCCATGCGGCGGCTGGCGCCTCCGCTCAGTAGGCAGCAGTGGAGGTTCAGAACACCCTCAAGCTGCCGAGCTCGGCCTTGTGTTCGCGCAGCAGATCAGAGGTGGAGCGCTGTTGATGCACGACGGATGGCAAGGCGTGAGCGGAGCCTTTCGGAGCCCGCGGGACGCAAGTCGTAGCGCTCGTTACGAAAGCGAACGTTGAAGACTTGTTCTGGGGGCTGGGTCTCGCGAGGCTCAGTGGTTCTGTAGCAGCCGCCACATCCCGGGGCGCTAGCTGAATGGTGCAATCCATCCAACGGTTTGCATTGGCGCCGTTTTCATCATTGTCCCGGTCGCTGCTGTTCTGAGGGCCAGGGTTCGTCTCGTTCCATCGAAGCCCTTTCATGCTTGGCGACCTCTGGTCGTTCCAGGGGAGATATCGAACGCTCCATCTCACCTGGTTCGCCTTTTTCCTCACCTTTGTTGTCTGGTTCAACCTGGCACCTCTGGCCACCACGGTGAAGGCCGATTTCGGTTTGACCGTTCCCCAGATCCGCACCCTGGCGATCTGCAACGTGGCCCTCACCGTGCCGGCCCGCATCCTGATCGGGATGCTGCTGGATAAATTTGGCCCTCGCATCACCTACTCCACCCTGTTGGTGTTTGCGGCCATTCCCTGCCTGATGTTTGCTGCAGCGCAGGACTTCAATCAGCTGGTGGTGGCCCGCCTGCTGCTGTCCATCGTGGGTGCCGGATTCGTGATCGGCATCCGCATGGTGGCCGAGTGGTTCCCGCCGAAGGAAATCGGTTTGGCCGAGGGTGTGTATGGCGGTTGGGGCAACTTTGGTTCGGCCTTCTCCGCGCTCACCCTCGTGCTGGTGGCCGGCTGGCTGTCGTTCTCCGGCGGCTTTGAGCTGCCCACCGGTGAAATCCTCAACTGGCGTGGTGCGATCGCCCTCACCGGCATCATCTCGGCGGTGTATGGCTTCATCTATTACGCCAACGTCACCGATACGCCTCCCGGCAAGACCTACCAGAAGCCTGCGAAATCGGCTGGCCTGGAAGTGACCTCGATGAAGGACTTCTGGGGCCTGCTTGGGATGAACGTTCCCTTCGCAGCCATCCTGGCGGTGCTGGTGTGGCGCCTGCAGAAGGTGAAGTTCCTGGATGCCACCGGCTACACGATCGGTATGGCGCTGGTGTTGATCTGGTTCGCCTTCCAGACCTGGGGCATCATCCGCACCAATCGCGACCTCATCCTCGGTAACAAGACCTATCCCAAAGAGGATCGCTACGAGTTCAAGCAGGTGGCCATTCTTGAGCTCACTTACATCGTGAACTTCGGTTCCGAGCTGGCGGTGGTGTCGATGCTCCCCGCTTTCTTCGAGAGCACCTTTGATCTGCCCAAGGCAACGGCCGGCATCCTGGCCTCCTGCTATGCCTTCGTGAACCTGGTGGCCCGCCCCGGCGGTGGCTTGATTTCCGACCGCATGGGTAGCCGCAAGGGCACGATGGGCTTCCTCACCATCGGTCTGGGCCTGGGTTATCTGGTGATGAGCCTGATCAAGCCTGGAACCTTCACCGGAACGACAGGCATTGCGATTGCCGTGCTGCTCACCATGGCCTGCTCCTTCTTTGTGCAGGCGGGTGAAGGCGCCACCTTCGCCATGGTGCCTCTGGTGAAGAAGCGTGTGACCGGTCAGATCGCCGGCATGGTGGGTGCCTACGGCAATGTGGGCGCCGTGGCTTACCTCACCATCTTCAGCTTGCTTCCGATCTGGATGGGCGGTGATGCGGCTGAGCCCAGTGCTGAGATCGTCGCGGCATCCAACAGTGCCTTCTTCCAGATCCTGGGGATTGCAGGCCTGATTGTGGGCTTCCTTTGCTACTTCTTCCTCAAGGAGCCCAAAGGATCCTTTGCCGAAGAACACGCCGACGAAACGGCCCTGGCGCAGGTCTGAGTCTTCGGCCATTCATCAGCACCCAGCGATTGATGGGTGCCAGTAGGGGAGCCCTCCGGGGTTCCCCTTTCTCAGTCTTTTGCTTGCTCCATGGCCCTCTCCTCAACCGGCAGTGTGCGCAGCCAATGCCCCTACTGCGGTGTGGGCTGCGGGCTTGAGCTGATGCCTCCCGCCCAGCCGGGGCAGGCGGTGAAGCGTGATGCGGAGGGCAACCCGGTGTGGACCGCCCGCGGCGATCGCCAGCATCCTTCCAGCCAGGGGCAGGTGTGCATCAAGGGGGCCACGGTGGGCGACACCCTGGCCCGTGGCCGCTTGAGCGAGCCGTTGTATCGCTCAAGCCTGGATCAGGATTTCCAGCCGATCAGCTGGGATCAGGCCTTTGATCTGCTGGAAGGGAGGATCCGCAGCACCCTGGCCGCGAAAGGCCCCCAGGCCATCGCCATGTATGGCTCAGGCCAGTTCCACACCGAGGACTATTACCTGGCCCAGAAGCTGCTGAAGGGAGCCCTGGGCAGCAACAACTTTGATGCCAACTCCAGGTTGTGCATGAGCTCAGCGGTGGCTGGCTACACGCGCAGCCTTGGCTCCGATGGCCCGCCCTGTTGCTACGAAGACCTCGATCACTGCAGCGTTGCTTTTCTGATCGGCACCAACACGGCCGAGTGCCATCCCGTGCTGTTTCAGCGGCTGCTCAAGCGCAAGAAACGCACGCCGAAAGACGTGACTGTGGTGGTGGTGGATCCCCGCGCTACCGACACCACCAAGGCTGCAGACCTTCACCTCGCCATTAAGCCCGGTAGTGATCTGGCGCTGCTGCACGGCATTGCCCATCTGGTGATCGCAGCCGGTGGTTTGGATGCTGATTTCATCGAAGAGGCCACCGAAGGGCTCGCAGATTTCGCTCAACTGGTGGCCTCGGCCACGCCCGAGCGAACGGCTGAACTCTGCGGGATCAGTGAGCAGCAGCTGCGGGATGTGGCGGCGCTCTGGGCGCGGAACGACCGCATCCTCAGCCTCTGGTCGATGGGGGTGAACCAGCGGCGTGAGGGCACGGCTGTGGTGTGCGGATTGATCAACCTGCACCTGCTTACCGGCCAGATCGGTAAACAGGGAGCTGGCCCCTTCTCCCTGACGGGTCAGCCCAACGCCATGGGCGGGCGCGAGGCTGGCGGCCTCGCCCACCTGCTGCCGGGATACCGGCTCGTGGCCAATGCCGAGCACCGTGCCGAGCTGGAGGCGGCCTGGCGCTTGGAGCCGGGATCGATCGCGGCATCGCCGGGGCTTGCTGCCTGGCAGCAGGTGGAGGCGATGGAGCGCGGTGAGCTGGATCTCTGGTGGGTGGTCGCGACCAACCCGCTGGTGAGCATGCCCAACCTCGAGCGGGTGAAGGCGGCGATGGCCCGTTGCCCACTGGTGGTGGTGAGCGACGCCTACGCCGATACCGAAACGGCCCATTACGCCCACTTGCTGCTGCCCGCCAGCCAATGGAGTGAGAAAGCCGGGGCGATGACCAATTCCGAGCGGCGCGTCACCTATTGCCCGGCCTATCGCCCGCGCCACGGCCAAAGCCGCCCCGATTGGGAGGTGTTTGCGGAGCTGGGCCGGCGTCTCGGCTACGAGCAGCAGTTCACCTACAACTCCTCGGCGGAGGTGTACGCCGAGTTTGCGGCGCTCACGGCGGGGCGGGTGTGTGATGTCTCCGGTTTGAGCCATGCGCTGCTGGATCAGGAGGGTCCGCAGCAGTGGCCGTTCCCCCAAGGCTCGATCGCCAGCAGCGATTCCAAACGCCTCTACGCCAATGGCTGCTTCCCCACACCATCGGGCCGTGCCCGTTTTGTGGCGGATCCGGTGCTGGGCCTGGCGGAGCCTCCCTGTGCCGTCTATCCCCTGGTGCTCACGGTGGGCCGCTATCTGGGGCAGTGGCACACGATGACGCGCACGGCCAAGGTGGACCGCTTGCAAACCATGCATCCCGAGCCACTGCTCGAGATTCACCCCAACGATGCCAAGCGCTTCGGTGTTGTGGATGGGGAGCTGGCGGCCGTGAGCTCCAGGCGTGGCAGTGTCACCGCCAAGGTGCTCGTGAGCGACCGCATTCGCCCCGGTTCAGTTTTCCTGCCGATGCACTGGGGATTCAGTCAGGATCAGGCCTGTGAGGCCAACGTGTTGATGCACGATCAGGCCTGCCCGATCTCCAAGCAGCCCGAACTGAAGGCGACGGCCGTGGTGGTGGCCCCTGCTGTGTCGGTGGTGAAGCCGCTGGAGCAGAGCGAAGGGCGCTTGCAGCGTCTGCGGCGCCTGTTTCTTCAGGCGAGCACTTCGGAGAAAGCGGCCTCCAGGTTGTGATGATCGTGGCCAGGCCGGGCCAGTTTGCAGAGGGCGAAGCGCTCCAGTTCATTGAGCTCTTGCCACTGCTCAACGCCGAGGGCGATGTCCCGTTCGCTGGCGGCGGCCGCCACGTGTTCGGCCACGCTTGAGCCGAGTTGCCAGGCTTCGCCGCAAGCGGGCGGTAGGGGTTTGGCTTCCCCCTCGGCCATCGATCGGGTCAGGCTGCGGCAGTGCTCCGCCATGTCAGCGAGCGCTGCTGGTTGATCGTCCCAATCCACCAATTCCTGCCGCTGCGCCTGGCTCATGGCCAGCCAGTGGTTCAGCTTCAGCTTGAGGCCGATCAGATCCAACTTGCGGCGCACGCAGAGCGGAATGCAGCGCCAATTGCCCACAAAGTTTTGTTCGAAGTCGAAGCAGTGGTTGGCTGTTGGATTTGGTGTCATCGGTTGCCGCGCGGACAGCTCACTCCCACGACGATGCCTCCATTCAAGTGATCAAGCGATGCGCTTTGCGATTGCCCTGGGAATGAGCCTTGGGGTTTGCCATGGCTGGATCACATCGGATCAGCGTCAGTTGGCTCTTTCCAGCTGGGGTGTTGGTGCCGCCTCTGCAACGTTTCTCGCGCCGGCTGCTGGCACGGGCTGGGCCGAGTCTCCATAGTGACCGCAGTGATGCTTCGGTCTGATGGCCCTTCGTTCCTCGGCAGTTTCCACTGAGCGCAGCCCCATCACGGTGGCTGCTGGCTTTCTCGGCGCTTTTGTGGTCGCCTCCCTGGCGGTTCAGCTGGTGCGCAGCATGCAAACAGCGCAAACCGTTGTACCGGCTCAGGCCAGCGCCGTGCAGCCCGTGGTGGCCCATCAAGCCACCCTCTGGCAAGACCTCGGCAGCCGCTGAGTTCAGGCCTTAGGGCCTGCGTGTTCCCGGAGCTGCTGCAGGCGTTGCAAGACGGCGCCGCTCTGCAACAGCTCCCGCGCATGATCCAGACCGCTGGCCTGATCAGGGTCGAGGCCGGCTTGCCAGAGATAGGTGCCGGCATTCCAGAGCAGGGGATTCGCCAACTCACCTTGACCACCGAGTGCGGCCATCGCCTGGGATCCCCAGGTTTCGATCCCTTCCCAGAGGGGATCGTGGCCGAAGCAGCCATGGTCGCGCGGATGCAAGATTTGGCGCCCATCGCCACCGCTGCTGGGCCGACCCGTGACGCACGCCCGGCTGATGGGGAGATCGGTGCTGCCTTCCAGGCCTTTCACGGTGAGCACGTTGGTTTCGCCCGCCAGCTCCAGGGCTTGCCACGCTCTCGCTTCGGTCGGCGGATGCACAAATCCGCTCACCAGTAGGTGATCACCGTGGTGGGCCGTCCACATCAGTTCCAGGCTGGCCACCGGTGGCCGCTTGCCCAGATCTTCCCGGTAGCTGATCAGGGTTTCTGCGGCGGGGAAGTGGTCGGGCTGATGCACCAGAGCCAGCTGCAGCTGATCCAGTTGCAGCTGCACCCAGCTCAGGCTGCGGCCCCCGAGTGAGAGGCCCAGTGCCTCAAACAGCTCGACGGCGGTGACGCCGTATTTCACCGGCATGCGGCCGGCTCCCTGCAGCACCACGGGCAGCCCGGCTGAAGCCAGCACCAGAGCGGTCAGCGGGTAGATCGGTGCGGTGCGGGTGCGCCCATCGAAGGGCATCCCGAAACTGATGGCTGGTTGGCTGGTGCGCAGCTGGGGGCCGCGGCGCCTGTACACATCCAGCATCCCGGTGAGCTCCTGCGGCTCGGGCCGGCGGATGCGGTGGGCGATGAGGAAGGCACCGATCTGGGCAGGGCTGGCACCCCCATCCAGAATCAGCTCCATCGCATCGGCGGCCTCGTCGCGGCTCAGGCCACTGCTGGTGTGTTCGCCGCTGCCGATTTTGCGCAGATAGGTTTTGAAGCGTTCCTTGCTGGCAGCGCTGCACGAGCTGTCTGTGGTGGTGGCAGGGGCAGCGAGCGTCAAACGATTTCGCTAAAGCTGGGTCTCAACTGCGATTCTGCGCGCCGGAGGGACCGCTTCTGGTAGCGACCGCTACCAGATTGGAGTGGTCTTCGGTTGCAACGGCTGCATTGTTGAAGTCTTGGGTCGGGCGATTCTTGAACCCGGAACGGCGCTTCTTTTCTGAGCGTTCCGTTGCTGTTTTGCCGCGAATGCGGCTTTTGGTATGACTGTTACCCCCGCTGCAATGCCCTCCCTTGCGGCTCCCTCTCAGGCCACAATCACAGCCACGCTCATGGCGGCCAAGAAGGCCAAAGGTTTGAGCTTCGCTGACCTTGAGGCGGCGTTGGGTCGTGATGAAGTGTGGATCGCTTCTTTGTTCTACGGCCAGTCCACGGCATCGGCTGAAGAGGCCAGCAAGTTGGCTGAACTCCTGAGCCTTGATCCGGCGATCACCGAAGCACTGCAGGCCTATCCCACCAAGGGCGGTCTTGATCCTGTGATCCCCACAGATCCCCTGATCTACCGCTTCTACGAGATCATGCAGGTGTATGGCATGCCGCTCAAGGATGTGATTCAGGAGAAGTTCGGCGACGGCATCATGAGTGCGATTGATTTCACCCTCGATGTCGACAAAGTGGTTGATCCTGCTGGGGATCGTGTCAAGGTGACGATGTGCGGCAAGTTTTTGCCCTACAAAAAATGGTGAAGTAATCCTTCACCCAGCAAGCCCGCTTCGGCGGGCTTTTTTGATGTCTTGCTGAATCAGAGCGTCAGATCCTGCTCGCGCAGCTGTTGCTCCAGCCAGGTGCGATGACGCACCTGCGCCTGGAGTTGTCGCCGGATGCAGTGTTCCAGCGGTGTGTGCTGCAGCTGTCTCAAGCGTGCAATCAGCAGGCGGCAGCTGTCGTGGCTGGAGATGCAGCCCAGGGCCTGGATGGCTGTTTCCGCCACGCCGGGCAGCTGGTCGGCATCAATGCAGGAATCCAGAACGGCCAGAACTTCGGGTTCTTGGCGGCGTTGAAGGAGCCTCAACGTGGCAATCACCACCTCAACGCGCAGATCGCTCAGGAGGGGTTGGGTCAGCGTGAGGAACGCATCGGTGCTCAGGCTGCGGCTGCGGAAGGTGAGCAGGGCTAAGCCCGCCAGTCGCTCGGCTTGGGCGGGCGCGGTGAGGGCCGATTCAATGATGGCCAGATCAATCTCCTGGCTCCAGCAGGCCAGCGCTTCAAGCACGGCTGGGCGCAGGGGTCCTGCTGGGTCCAGCCACTGCAGCAGTTGATCCTTCGCTTGTGGGTGATGGCAGATGCCCAGGGCGCGGATCAGCGGAAGGCTGCACCCTCCATCGCAGCAGAGGTCCAAGATCAACGCAATCGCCCCGGGGCCGGCCATCCCCAGCCGCTCGCCAACAGCGAGGGCCAGATCGGGCTCGGCGATCCGGGGCAAGAGTTCAGCCAGTTCTTCTGGGCTGAGGGGTTGCCGCCGCCATCGACCCAGCCGGGCAGCGAGGTCCGCGTGCTCCTCAGGAGAGAGCACGCTGTTGGCAGCGGCAGTGGAGGGCATGGATCAGCGGGCGCCCAGTTCGGCGGCGAGCTCACGCTCGAGCTTCTCATCGTGCTCCTTGGGCAGCACGTTGGTGATCTTGGTGCGGTGGGTGCTGTAGAAGAGCATCCCGATGAACACCATTCCGCCCACGATGTTGCCGGCGGTGACCGGGATGAAGTTCCACACGATCACCTTGCTGAAGGGCACCCCGGAACCCAGCAGGGGGCCGGCGGTGTGCAGGAACTGATTCACCACGATGTGCTCCATGCCCATCGTTTGGAAAGCAGTGATGGGAAGCCAGCAGGCCAGAAGTTTGCCGGGCACGCTCTTGCTCACCAGAGCCATGGTCACGCCCAGGCAAACCAGCCAGTTCGCCACCACGCCACGCAGGAAGGCCAGGAAGAAACCTGTGCCCCCGAGGGCTTCGTATTTGGTCACCACGTTCAGCTTGTTGAGCTTGATGATCGTGGCTGCCACCACCTGCCAGCCTTTGCCGCCATCGGCAGCCGCCAGAGGTTCAACGGTGCCGGCGCTAGTGAGGCTGGCCCACATGATTAGGGCAACAACGGCTGTGCCGATGAAGTTGCCGATCCACACCCAGATCCAGTTGCGGAAGGTGGCACTCCAGCTGCTCTTGCCTGCCCAAACGCTCATGGGCAACAACGCAAAGTTGCCCGTGACCAGCTCCATGCCGAAGAGCACGATGCTGGCGAAGCCGAAGGGGAACAGCAACGATCCCAGGAAGGGCATGCCCGACTGTGCGGCCACAGTGAGAGCGAGGATCACGGCCAAGCCCAAGATTGCGCCGGAGTAGAAACCGCGGATCAGCAGGTTCTTCACGCTGACCGTGGCTTTCTTGCCGCCGGCGGCGATCATGCCGTCGACAAGTTCATTGGGTAGGACGTAGTCCATCTGTGATGCTGTTGCACTCATGGCTTGCGTTGCGCTGGTTTGGGTTGACTGGAACGAATGGCTGAATTCAGCCGCTGATGCGGTTCATCAGGCGTGAGAGGAGATCGCGGCTGTTGCGGCTGATCGGCGGTTTGTCCTGGCCGCTGCTGCTGAGCCAGTTCACAAAGCGAGAGAAGAGATCGCGTTGGTTGGAGGAAGGCATGGCGTGTGGAGGATGGGGGTGCGGCAGGCAGGGAGCCGGGCTTCAAAAGAGCAGCGCCGCGGCCGTGATCTGCGCGCCAGGACCGATCAGTGCTGGCGAGGCTTGGCGCCGAACTGCTCGATCAGCAGCTCCTTGAGCACCTGTTTCACCTCGCTGGCGGGTACGGCTTTGCGATGCAGTTCACCGATCTGAGGGTTGGCCCCCTGGGAGCCACCGACGGTGATGTCGTAGCCCTCGCCCATGCCGCCCTCAGGGTTGCGGGCTTTGGTGCCGGTGAGGCCAATGGCCCCCATGTAGGCCTGGCCGCAGGTGTTGGGGCAGCCGGTCCAATGGATCTTCAGCTCCTCGGCCAGCTCCAGCTCGCGGTCGAGTTCTTCGGCGGCGGTGAGGGCCTGATCCTTGGTGTTGGTGAGGGCGAAGCTGCAGTAGGTGTTGCCCGTGCAGCTCACGGTGCCGGCCGCCAGATGGCTCGGGGTCAGGCTGAAGCGCTGCAGCAGTGGCTCGGCCTGGAAGGCAGGGATTTGCTCGGAGGCGATCCCGCTGAGGATCACGTTCTGGTCTTCGGTGAGGCGGATGTCGCCGTCGCCATAGCGTTCCGCAAGCCCCGCCAGATCCTGGAAGTCGTCGGCCTTGAGGCGACCCACCGGCACGTGCAGGCCTGCGTAGTGCAGGCCTTCCTGCTTCTGGGCATGAATGCCGTAGTGGCTGCGGGGTTCGTGATCAAACACTGAGCCCGGGTCCGGGGTGAGCGGGCCGAAGCGCTCTTCCACCATCGAACGGAAGGCGTCGAGCCCAACCTGATCGAGATACAGGCGGAAGCGGCCTTTGGGGCGCTTGTCGCGCTCGCCGTTGTCGCGCCAGATCTTGATCACCGCTCCGGTGATGGCGCAGATCTGATCGGGGCGAACCCAGGCGTTGAGGGGAATGGCGTAGGCATTCATCTGCGAGGAGAGAATGCCGCCGATCCACACCCCAAAGCCCAGTTCACCGTTGCGCTCCACCGGGTGGAACACGATGTCGTTGTGGAGCAGGAAGTTGTCGCGAGCTCCGGCAACAGCGGTGTTCCACTTGCGCGGCAGGTTGGAGAATTCCGGATTGCCGGCGCGGTTGTTGGTGAGGTAGTTCTCCAGCTCAACCGTGTAAGGCCGCGTGTCCACGATTTCGTGGGGGTCGATGCCGGCAATGGGATTGCCGGTCACGTTGCGGGGGTTGTCGAAGGCGGATTGGATGGTGGTGAGCCCCACCTCCTGCAGACGGCTCAGAATCTCGGGGAGATCTTCCAGCAGAACACCGCGCAGCTGGATGTTCTGGCGGGTGGTGATATCGGCACTGCCGTTGGTGCCGTAGCGGGCCACGATGCCGCCCACCACGCGCAGTTGTTCGGCGCTGATCACACCGTTGGGCACGCGCAGGCGCAGCATGAACAGCCCTGGCGTTTTCGGGCGCCAGAACATTCCGTACCACTTGAGCCGAAGTTGGAGGTCGGTCTCATCGACGTTTTCCCAGCCGAGCTGGGCAAACCGTTCGATCTCGCTGCCCACGAGCAGACCGTCTTTCGCGGCTTTGTTCTGCTCGATCTTGTTGAGTTTTTTGCCCTCGAGCCAAGGCGCCAAGGCGCCGGGTTGAGGGGACTCGTCAGTGATGGATGGGCTAACCACCATGGCTGCTGTTGAGGAAATGGTCTGAGTGGAACTGGAGCCAGCGTTGTCGGGCTCGAACCGAGACACGGTTCGGCGCGCTGCATGGGGGTGCGCTGTCTCCAGGCCGCTTCAGAACGAACAGCACGGCTTGGTTGGTGTGATTAAGCCATTCGGCCCGGCAGGGCGTTTGTTGCTGTTGCTACGAATGCCGTGGGCTTGGCGAATGGTGTCAACCGCTACTTGAGAAGGGCGCGTCATCCGAGTTGATGATGCGGTTCTCAGATGCTCGTGGTGAGCCGATCTTCAGTATTGACGGCCGATTTCGCCGAGCATCCGCACAGCGCCGTAGCGGATCATCTGCCAGACCCGGCCCATCGCCATCAGATCGGCATCCAGCTCGCGGCGCCAGCGTGTGTCGGTGGTGTCGGCGTTGAACCGCTCGCTGGACCGGCGAGTGCTCCTGCTTTGCGGCCGAGCGGTGCGGCTGCGTCGCGAGCTGGGGATGGGGCGCTGCGATGGCATGGTGAAGGCATGACAGGCGATGTGCCGACTTCACCAGTCCACGGCTCCAGGGAGTGGTGGCCGTTGCTACGGAACCTGCGGCGCCGTGGCCCCTGGTCGCTGTTGGTGGTGGTGCATGGCCACAGCGGTGGTGTGGTTCCTGCCGTGCTCGAGCAGGCGTTGGGCGCCTTGGCTGAGCAGCGGCCTGCGCCGGTGTGGGTGCAGCCGCTCACCGCTGATCCGGTGGCGCTGCCGCCTGGAGAGCGGCTGTTGGTGGTGCCGTTGCTGCTCACGCCCGGCAGCCATGCCCGCTTTGATCTTCCGGCCCTGCGGGCCCGGCTGCGCACGGCGGGCCATGAGGTGGTGCTGTTGCCGTTTCTGGGGGCTTGGCCTGCGTGGCTGGAGCACCTCCACCACCTGGTGGCTACGGCTGGCTCTGGTTCGGTGCTGCACCACCCCTTGCGCCCCGGCGTGGCTGATCGCTATCTGAGCGCTCTGTCGCAGCGTGTGGAGCGCCCATTGATCAGTGAGTGGACGGTGGACGGAGCTGGTGGCGGCCCGTTCCCCCTCGCGTTGGCCCCCAACCGGATCACCGCTCAGCTAGAGGATGCGGGCTTCGAAGCTCCGGCCTTGCTCGAGCGCCCTGCCACCCGAGACCTGGTGTTCACCCTGCTGCGCAACCTGCCATGACGGAGTCCAGCATCGGCAAGGTGTATCTGGTGGGCGCCGGTCCTGGCGATCCCGATCTGCTCACGATCAAGGCCCATCGGCTGCTGAGCAGCTGCGATGCCCTCGTGTACGACTCGCTCGTGCCGCGGGAGGTATTGGCGCTGGTGCCGGCCACGGCCGAGCAGCACTTTGTGGGCAAGCGGCGCGGCCACCATTCCGTGCCTCAGCCCAGCACCAACGCGGTGTTGGTGGAGCTGGCCGGCCGGCATCGCTGCGTGGTGCGGCTCAAGGGCGGCGATCCCTTTTTGTTTGGTCGGGGTGGAGAAGAAGCGGCCCACCTGGAGCGCCATGGGGTGGCGGTGGAGGTGGTGCCCGGGGTGACCGCCGGCATCGCCGCCCCCGCCTATGTGGGGATTCCTGTGACCCATCGCCGTGCCGGCAGCTCCGTCACCTTCGTGACCGGCCACGAGGAAATCGATAAAGCGCGCCCGAGTGTGGATTGGCGCGCGTTGGCGCGCAGCAGCGATGGCTTGGTGATCTACATGGGCCTGCACAACCTGCCCCACATCTGCGAGGAGTTGATCGCGGGAGGCCTCGCGCCCACCACCCCGGCTGCGGCGGTGCAGCAGGGCACGGTGCGCGGTCAGCGCTCGGTGATTGCCGATCTGGCCGGGTTGGCGGCTGCTGTGTCTGAGGCAGAGCTCGCTTCCCCCTCGATCGTGGTGATCGGTGAGGTGGTGAATCAGCGGGTGGAGAGTTGTGCGCCTGAGCCCGCTGCTGTGGAGATGCCGATCCCGCTCAAACAGGGTTGAGGGAAGCCTGAGGGCGCCGCAGCCCACGCCCGAGGTGGAGATGGCGTAAGCCCCAGCCCCGCGTCGGTTGGGCTGATGGCTGAGCTTGGATCCAGGCGTCGTCCTGGTCGGCTAGGGCCTGGCGATCGCTGCCGTCGAGACCGCAGTAGAGCAGGTGCAGGATGCGATCGGGATTGAGGTCGAGGTCGGCCACCTCTTGCCAAAGGCGATTGCTGCCTGCCGCGTCGGCGCGCACAAACTGCGCATCCATCAACTGACGCGTGAGCAGGAGGGCCAAGGCCTGTTGCTTGCGGGCCGTGAAGGCTGCGCTGGTCACGCCGGATCGCCAGCCTTGATGGGTGCAGCTGCTCGGGGGTGCCGTCATCGGAGCTCGGCCAGAGGTGTAACCAACGCTACTGATTGCAAAACCACCTGAATCACTGGTCTGTGGAAAGGTTGATTACGTAGTGCTGCGAACCATGAAGCGCTTGCGAGTGCGGTTCATTGACCAATCCCCTGGGCCGCCGCCTCTCCCTTCGCCATGGTTTCGCTCCCCCTCCAGCAAGACTCGCTTGAACGCGAAAGCCGATCCCATGAGCCCATTGCATCGGAACGAGCGCCGATGTTTGAGCTCATTCCTTATGAAAAGTTCCGCGATACCCCCGCGGTGCGTTTCTTCGACATCACCGTTGCCGAATCCAACGCCCGCGATCTGGTGATTCACTCCGGGCCGGCCGTTAGCCCCCCCGATGAGGAGAAAACAGGAGCCTGGCAGTTCTATCTGCACCCCCACCAAGAGGACAACCTCCTAGCCCTGCATGGAGGTCGCACCTTCTATCTGGTGAACTTCGGCTGGAATTACCCGTACCACATTGTTCGCCTGGAGACGGGTGGCGACATCCTGCGCATCCCGCCCGGCACCTTCCACCGTTCTGTGTCGGATCCCGATGGCTCAGTGGTGCTCAACCAGGCTGTGCGCGAGGAAGGCGCCAGCGTGGTGCGCGAATTTCGGGTGTACAACAGCCGCGTGATTCCACGGCTGTTTGCCACCACCTTCAAGACCGCTCCGCTGCCCAAGCTGCACGGTGTGAGCTGGTAAGGCTCCGCCTCAGGCCTGCTCGCGGCGGCGGGGCAGGGGCACAACATCGCGCTGGTTAAAGCGCTCACACACGGCGTAGGCAGCGGGCAGGTTGGCGACCCGCTGCCAGGCGCCATCCACTTCAGCGTGGTTCACCACATAGCCGCCAGCCCCATCGCGGGCAATGCGGCAGCCATCGCCTGTGAGACCGACAAGGTGCAGTGGCCCGCCCATGGATCTGCTCCGTACTGATCTGTTTCTACGTCTGCAGCAGCTGGCCTGGCATGTGTGTTTTTGCCCACGCAATCAATCTTGAGGCTTGGGAAAAAAAGCTGAAAACAGCACCGGATTCCCTTTCGATTTCAGTGGCTTCAGAGGCGTAGATCCACTGTGCTGCAGTGCTCCCCGGCGCCGCGGAGGGGCGTAGCGCTGCCGTGAGCTAGTGGTGCGGGCGTTTTGGCCATAGCGGTGCCTTCGGTGAGGAGCTCAAAACCGCTGGACTCATCCCGCAGTCGCCAGTGCGCCACCGGTTCGCCGCTGTCTGCCGCGAGCACATCCAGCTGCAGGGGCACATCCACCGGCAGGCACGGGTGCAGGCAGGGGAACAGGGCCTCCTGGCGGAAGCGCACCGCGATGGGTTGCTCTGGGTCGCGGGGCCAGACCAGGGGGCGCCCTTGGATGGCCAGCGTGTAGCTGCGGCGGAAGCTGGGGTTCGCGATCAGCTCGAAGCGCCGCAGGGAGCTGTCCACAAAGCGGCTGGTGCTGCCGCCCTCCACCGGTGTGTCGCACAGCAGCGGCCACGGTTCGAGCGCCTGGCGGATGCAGAGCTCCGCCTCTCCGGCTTGCCACTGCAGCAAGGCTGGGAAGCGCCACTGCCAGATGGCTCGCAATGGTTCTGGATCCAGCGGCAGCCCATAGGCGGCCAGGTCGGCCAGTACCTGCTCCAGATCCGCCCAGAGGGCGCTGGGCAGCATCGCTCGATCATGCAAGTCGTCGCCCCAGGTGCGCAGCCCCTTGGGCCGGTGCTCGGGGTTGAGCTGCCGCACCGCCAGCGCCCGAAACAACAGGGCCACGGCGTTGGTCCAGCGGTGATCCGGCAGGGATTCCAGAGCGCGGAATTCCAGGAGTCCTTGGCAGCCGGCGGTCCAGGCGGGGTTCCAGAACTTGTCGAGGCTGATCTCGCTGCGATGGGTGTTGCCGCTGCGGTCGGCATGCAGGTGGCGCAGGGTTTCGCCGATGGCCACGCGTTGGTCACCCGGTGGCAGTTGCTCGAGGGCCCGGTGGGCCAGCTCCAGATCCAGCCGGCTGGCGCTGCCCTCATCGGGCCGCGGTGCCTGGGAGGCGGGGCCCACGCTGCGGCCGCTGAACAGATATGCCAGGCAGGGGTGGTGCTGCCAGTAGCGCAGCAGCCCCACCAGCCAGGCTGGGCGATGGAAGAACGGGTGTGCCTCCAGGCTGGGGCCGCCCAGCAGCAGGTGATTTCCGCCGCCGGTGCCTTCCGTGCGTGAACCCTGTTGCTTCCAGCTGCGTAAGCCCACTGCCGCGCCGGCCTCGTCCAGAAGCTGGATCCAGCCGGCGTAGTCATGCCAGGTGTGGCACACCGGCAGATTCACCTCGAGCACCCCGGGATCGGCGGTGAGGCCCAGCACCTGCCAGTGGGCGTAGGCATCCCAGGGCAGCACCCCGCTCAGCTCCGGCTCCTTCCAGCCGGGGCTGTGGGCAGCGAGCCGTTGCAGCAACACCTCCAGGGGCTCTCGCTCCAGGGGCGGCAGAAACAAGGCCCAGCCATGGGGATCACGCTCGAGGGTGAGCACCTGGCGCAGTTCGCCGCTGGGGAAGTGTTGGAGCGGCAGGCGCAGGCCGGCGGGGCCAGGCGCTCCGCTCAGCTCGCGCAGCTCTTCCTGCAGCGGCCAGTCCACCGAACGCCACTGCCCCTCCGTGCAGCTGAGCGGAATTGCCCAGACCTGCCGGTCGTGTTGGAGCGGATCCCGCAGGGGCAGCGCCTGCAGGGTGCAGCTCAGATCGCGGCCCACGGACTCGATCAGGCTGTGCAGCTCGGCGGGGCTGGGGATGTAGTCGCCTGAGGGGGTGATCGGCACCAGCGGTTCGCCGTTCTGGCCAGTGATCAGCCGCAGCGCCCAGCGCGGGTTCACTTCGCCGTCGTACTGCTTGCCGGGGCAATAGAGCAGGGTGCTGCCAGGCCAGGCGCGGCGCTGCAATTCAGCGGCTAACTGGCGTGCATAGCGGAGCTTGGTGGGGCCATCGGCGGCCACGCTCCACTCAGCCCCCTGGGGCTCGATCGGCACCAGCGTGGGCTCGCCGCCCATCGTGAGCTGGATACCGGCTTGCTGGAGCCGCGCTTCAACGGCGCTTGCGGTGGCGGCGTTCGACTCGGGGACGTGGTTGACGGCGTTCACGGCCAGCGGTGGCTGGCCCTGTCATCGCGCGGCCGCGCTGATCCAGCAGCACCAACGGCTACCGCAGTGCGGAACTGAGGATCTCAGCGCTGATGTCCCACTCCAGGTCGCTCTCCACCCCAGGCGGGCCGGAGAAGGTGCCGCTCACCGCTGCGGTGAGATCGGAACGCGAGGAGGTGGCCACCGGGATGTAGCGGTCATCGCATGCCCCCTTGCCGCTGGGGTCAAAACCCCGCCAACCGGCACCCTGCAGATAGACCTCCGCCCAGGCGTGCAGGTCGTAGCGCTCGGGCTTGGGCTCCACCAGGTGGTAGCCGCTCACGAAGCGGGCCGGCAGCCCCACGCTGCGGCAACACTCGATCATCAGCATCGCCAGGTCGCGGCAGGAGCCCACCCGTTCCTTCAGGGTGCGGCCGGCGGGCCAGGCGGGGCCCACGTGCCGCTGGGTGTATTTCACCCGGTCCTGGATCACCTCGATCAGTTGCTGCAGGAAGTTGAGGCTGCGACCATCGCTCCCCATCAGTGCTTCTTGGGCCACGTCCACGGCGGCGCCGTCGTGCTGGCCGTTGGGGAGCCAGCCCTGCAGGTTGCTGAGCAGGTCGGGGTTGAGCCGGCCGATTTGCACCGGCAGCTGGGCCATCTGTTCATCCAGGCAGGCCTCCAGCAAGGGCGGGCTGAAGGTTTCCACCTCACTGGTGGCGATCACGGTGAGGTGATCGGCTTCACCGAGAAAGCGGGCACGGGTGATGGTGTCACCACCGGCGGCCATCAGCTCATAGAGCTGGCTTGGATCGGGGGAGATCTCCAGGCGGTAGTCGATCAGCCGCTGAAACCCGTGGGGCCGTGGGCGCAGGCAGAAGCGATGCGGCCCCAGCAACACCGGTTTGGTGTAGCGGTAGTCGAACCGGTGGATCAGGCGGGCGCGCATGCCAGGTCGTGACTGGTGGCGGAGACAGAAACGGAGGCCTGCGCCGGTGGAATGGCGGCGGCTTCATCGGCGGTGGCCAGGCTCGGCAACACGAAGTAGCGAGCGTGGATCAGCTCATGCAGGTTATTGAGATCCTGCTGGAGAGCGTCGATGGATTCATGCAGTCCGCCGGTCACGAGTTCGTCGATGCCGGTGTAGCTCCAGCGGGCGCGGGTGAGTCCGCTCAGGCACTCGAGGGGATCTGGCTTGCCCGCGGCGGCGCCGGCCGCCACCACCTGGAGGGTTTCATCGATCCGCTCCAGGCAGTAGCGCACCGAGCGCGGGAAGTTGCGGTCGAGCAGCAGGAAGGCCGCCACCGCCCGTGGTGTGATCACTCCCTGCTGCGACTGGCGGAACATCTGGTAAGCCCCGGCTGAGCGCAACAGGGAAATCCACTGCAGTTCATCCAGCACGCCGCCCACCTCTTCCGGGCTGGGCAGCAGCAGGAAGTACTTCACATCGAGGATGCGCGTGGTCTTATCAGCGCGTTCGATCAGCCGGCCCAGGCGACTGAATTGCCAGGACAGATCACGGCTCAAGGTGGCGTCGGTGATCCCGTAGAAGAGCTGGCAGCCGCGGCGGATTTCGCGCAGCTGCTCCTGGGGTGGTTGATGCCAGAAGCTGTCGCTCTCGAGCAGGGTCCAATACAGATCGTTGATCTGCTCCCACATCTCGGTGGTGATCACATCGCGGATCTGGCGGGCGTTCTCCCGAGCCAGGGCAATGCAGTTCACGATGCTGCTGGGGTTGTCCTCAGCCTTCACCAGAAACTCCACCACCTGATCGGGGCCGCCGCCGCTGGGATACAGCTGATCAAACAGATCGCGGTCGCCGCTGGCATCGATCAGGGGCTGCCAGGGCTCGGCGCTGCCCGGGGGGCAGTCGAGCGCCATGGCTTCGCTCACCTCCACGAAGCGTGAGAGGTTTTCGGCGCGCTCCACATACCGGTTGATCCAGTAGAGCGAGTCGGCAACGCGGCTCAGCATGGGGCTTCCTCCACGATCCAGGTGTCCTTGCAGCCGCCGCCCTGCGACGAATTCACCACCAGCGAACCCCGCTTCAGGGCCACACGGGTGAGGCCACCAGGGGTGACCCAGGCGTCTTTACCGCGCAGCACATAGGGCCGCAGATCCACGTGGCAGGGATAGAGCTCGCCATCGCTGAGGGATGGCACGGTGGAGAGCTCGAGGGTGGGCTGGGCGATGAAATTGCGCGGGTTGGCGCGGATCTTGTCGGCGAAATCGAGAATCTCCGCTTCGCTGGCATGGGGACCGATCAACATCCCGTAGCCCCCGGCTTCCGACACCGCCTTCACCACCAGCTCCTTCAGGTGCGCCAGCACATAGGCCTGATCATCGGGCCGTGAACACAGATAGGTGGGCACGTTTTCGATGATCGGCTCCTCGCCGAGGTAGTAGCGGATCATCTCAGGCACGTAGGCGTAGATGAGCTTGTCGTCGGCGACGCCGGTGCCAGGCGCGTTGGCGATGGCGACGCGGCCCTGGGCATACACCTCCATCAAGCCCCGCACCCCGAGCATCGAATCGGAGCGGAACACCGCCGGATCGAGGAAGTCATCGTCGATGCGGCGGTAGATCACATCCACCGGCTCGAGGCCCTGGGTGGTGCGCATCCACACCCGCCCGTCCTGGCAGGCCAGATCGCGCCCCTCCACCAGGGAGATGCCCATTTGCTGGGCCAGGTAGCTGTGCTCGAAGTAAGCGCTGTTGAACACCCCCGGTGTGAGCAGCACCACCCGCGGCGCTTCGGTCCAGGGGGCCAGATCCCGCAGGGTCTGCAGCAGCTGGGATGGATAGCTGTCGATCGGCTGCACGGTGCGGCCGCTGAACAGGCTCGGGAACATGCGCTTCATCACGCGCCGGTTCTCGAGGAAGTAGGCCACGCCCGAGGGGCAGCGCAGGTTGTCTTCCAGCACGCGCCAGGTGCCTAGTCCATCGCGGATCAGATCGAGGCCGGAGATCTGACACCACTTGCCCAGCGGTGGCCGGAACCCGCGGAGTTGCGGCCGCCAGCCCTGGGAGGTCTCCACATCTTCACGAGGGATCACACCATCGCGAAGGATGGCCTGATCGCCATACACATCCGCCAGAAACAGATCGATCGCTTCGAGGCGTTGGATCAGGCCGCGCTGCAGCAGGTCCCAATCGCTGGAGCCAATCAGGCGGGGCAGTGGATCAAAGGGAAGGATGCGCTCGCCGCCGCGGTTGCCGGAATCGTTGAGACGGAAGGTGGCCCCCAGCCGCTTCAGCAGCATGCCGGCCGCGGCGTGGTTGCGGTTGAGCTGCTCCAGCCCCAGTGCGCCCAGGGAGGAAAGCAGCGGCTGCAGCGCACTGCGGGGTTCTTCGCTGGCGCTGAAATATTCGTCGTAGCCCTTGCTGGGCCGGTAGTCGGTGAACATCGCCGAGCCTGCGGTGGCGTGATCATGCAGAGCTGTCTGGCCCCTTCAGGTGGCAGTTGCTACGGAACGGCCGGGTTGGCGCTGCTGCGTGTGCCTGCCTAGGTTTTGGCTCATGGCGCACCCTGAGCAGCCCTTGGATCAGCCCCTCTGGGATCAGGTGGGCCAGCCGCTCAATCGCCGCCATGAACCCCGCATGGCGGTCGGCAGTGTGCTGCCGGTGCAATTGCGCTTCCTGCCCAACGGCCAGCCCCCCGGCGCCTGGATGACAGCCGACATCCTCGACATCAGCCACGGCGGCATGGCGCTGCTGGTGCCCTGCCTGGAGACGACACTTGTCGGCGAGCCGCTGCTGCTCGATGTGAGTCAGCATCCGGGGTTTGGTGCGGTGCGGCTACCGGCTGTGCTGCGTTGGAGCTGCCCAGCTGGCGAGCTGGGGCTGTTGCAGCTGATCGGCGTGCAGTTGGATCAGCCCCTGCCCCGGGTCCCCCCCCTGGTTCAGAGCAGGAAATAGCGCTGGGCCATCGGCAGCACGTCGGCCGGCTCGCAGGTGAGCAGTTCGCCGTCGGCGAACACCTCGTAGGTCTGCGGGTCCACCTCCACCTTGGGCAGGGCGGTGTTGTTTTTCATCGAGGCCTTGTTGATGCCGCCGCGGGTGTTCTGCACCGGCACGCAAAGCCGCTCCAGGCCGAGGCGGCGGGGCACGTCGTCGTCGAGGGCGGCCTGGCTCACGAAGGTGAGGCAGCTGGGGGCCAGCGCCTTGCCGAAGGCGGCGAACATCGGCCGGCCGTGCACCGGGCCCGGGGTGGGGATCGAGGCGTTGGCATCACCCATCTGCGCCCACACGATCGAGCCGCCCTTGATCACCATCTCGGGCTTCACCCCGAAGAACCCGGGCTTCCACAGCACCAGATCCGCCAGCTTGCCCACTTCCACCGAGCCCACCTGGTGATCGATGCCGTGCACGATCGCGGGGTTGATCGTCACCTTGGCGATGTAGCGCTTGAGGCGGGTGTTGTCGTTGCGCTCTGAGTCGCCCGGTAGGACGCCGCGCTGCACCTTCATCTTGTGGGCAGTCTGGAAGGTGCGCGTGATCACCTCACCCACCCGGCCCATGGCCTGCGAATCGCTGGCGATGAGCGAGAAGGCGCCGATGTCGTGAAGGATGTCTTCGGCGGCGATCGTTTCGCGGCGGATCCGCGATTCAGCGAAGGCCACGTCTTCCGGGATCCGCGGATCGAGGTGGTGGCACACCATCAGCATGTCGAGGTGTTCCTCGAGCGTGTTGCGGGTGTAGGGGCGCGTGGGGTTGGTGGAGCTGGGCAGCACGTTGGCTTCCCCGCAGATCCGGATGATGTCGGGTGCATGGCCGCCGCCGGCCCCTTCGGTGTGGAAGGTGTGGATCGTGCGGCCGCCGATGGCGCGGATCGTGTCTTCGACGAACCCGGCCTCGTTGAGGGTGTCGGAGTGGATCGCCACCTGGATGTCGAAGCGATCCGCCACCGACAGGCAGCAGTCGATCGCCGCAGGTGTGGTGCCCCAGTCTTCGTGGAGCTTGAGGGTGATAGCACCGGCGCGGATTTGCTCTTCGAGCGCTTCAGGGGTGCTGGCATTGCCCTTGCCGAAGAAGCCGAGGTTCATCGGCAGCCCTTCGGCGGCCTGCAGCATCCGCGCCATGTGGAAGGCGCCTGGGGTGCAGGTGGTGGCGTTGGAGCCGGTGGCTGGGCCGGTGCCGCCGCCGAGCATCGTGGTCACCCCGCTGGCTAGGGCCGTTTCCACCTGCTGGGGGCAGATGAAGTGGATGTGGGTGTCGATGGCACCGGCGGTGAGGATGTGGCCCTCGCCGGCGATCGCCTCGGTGCCTGGGCCCACCACGATGTCCACACCGGCTTGGGTTTCGGGGTTGCCCGCCTTGCCGATCGCCACGATGCGGCCGTCGCGCAGGCCGATGTCGGCCTTTACGATCCCCCACCAATCGAGGATCAGGGCGTTGGTGATCACCGTGTCCACCGCCCCGTCGGCGCGGGTGGTCTGGGCCTGACCCATCCCATCGCGGATCACCTTGCCTCCGCCGAACTTCACTTCATCGCCATAGACAGTGAAGTCCTTCTCCACCTCCAGGATCAGCTCGGTATCGGCGAGCCGTAGGCGATCGCCCGTGGTGGGGCCGTAGGTCTCGGCGTAGGCGCGGCGGGAGATGCGATAGGGCATGGGAGGTCAGTCGAGGGGGCCGTTCACCAGGCCGTTGAATCCGAAAATGCGCCGTTGGCCGGCGAAGGGAACCAGCTGCACCTCGCGGCTGTCGCCGGGCTCAAAGCGCACGGCTGTGCCGGCGGGGATATCGAGCCGTAGGCCCCGGGCGGCTTCACGGTTGAACTCCAGTGCGGCATTCACTTCAAAGAAGTGGAAATGCGATCCCACCTGCACCGGGCGATCACCGGTATTGGCCACCAGCAAGGTGGTGACGGGCCGGCCGGCGTTGAGTTCGAGCTCGCCGGGTTCGGGGATCAGTTCGCCGGGGATCAGTGGTGCCATGGGAAGGATGCGGCGTGGGTGGTCAGCGAATCGGGTCGTGGAGGGTCACGAGCTTGGTGCCATCGGGAAACACCGCTTCGATCTGCACCTCATGCACCAGCTCAGCAATGCCCTCCATCACTTGGTCGCGGCTGAGCCAGGTGGTGCCTTCCTGCATCAGCTCGGCCACGCTTTTGCCATCGCGGGCTCCTTCCAGCACTTGAAAACTGAGCCAGGCCACCGCCTCGGGGTGGTTGAGCTTGAGGCCGCGGTTGAGGCGCCGTTCCGCCAGCAGGGCCGCGGTCACGATCAGGAGCTTGTCCTTCTCCTGAGGGGATAAATGCATGGCGAAGGGCGGGCCTGAACGCTCAGTCCAGTCAAGACCAGCACTCTGATCGCTGCCCAGCGGGCTCTGTGTTCAGGCTGAACACTGGTGGAGTGGCTGCTCCTGAAACGGCCAAACCCGTGGCAGTTCCGGTGGGGCCAGTCCGCGTTGGGCGCGGATCAGCGCCCAGATCCGGCAGAACCAGAAGCGGGCCGCCTGGCTGGATGGTCCGCGGTAGCGCGCCACCAACCCTTGCTCCAGCGCGCCGCAGGCCATCGTTCCCTCCAGCCCGGTGCGGGCTGCGCGTACTTGTTCCAGTAAGGGTGCGGCGTCCAGGGGGGCTGGCGCGGCCCACACCAGGGAGCCGAAGACCGGTTGCCCGTCCATGCCGTGTGGCCCGTGCAGCGCTTCGCCATGGAGCTGCAGCCGATCCACGAGTTCCCAGCGCTCGGGCTGGCTGGGTGTGGCTTGGCGGCGAATGCTGGTGCTGGAGCGCCAGCAGCCCTCTCCCAACGTTTCATCCGCGGCGGTGCGTCCCAGCCGCACCACCTCCATCGCCAGAAAACTGGCGCCCGGGGCCAGGTCCACCTGCAGATGCTGTTGATAGAGGGCGTCGGCGTACAGCACCAGCTCCTGGGGCAGCCACTCCAGATCGCTGTTCGCCGCCTGTCGCACCGCCAGCTTCTGCTCAGCCCAGACGCCCTGGGGGTGGAGCCGGGAGCGGCGCACGCTGCCGTACACCTTCTGCGCCGCCACACTGGTGAGCAGCGCCCGGCTGCCCGCTTCGAGATCCAGCTGCAGCTGCAGCTGATCGCCGCCCACCAGGCCCCCGGCGGTGTGCAGCAGGGGCAGCTCGCAATGGCCGCTGCTCTGCGCTGTACTGCGCATCAGCTTGAGCGGAGCGGTGGCCCCCCCTTGAAACTGGGTGCGCCCATGGCGCTCCAGGAACTGCAGCCTGGCGGTGGCTTGCCAGCCGGTGGTTGAGGCGGAGAGGGTGCCGTTCATGGGCGCATGCTCCCGGCCGTTGCCGCGCCGCTTTGGTAGCGATGATCACATAGTGGCACTCCGGCGACCGCCAGGGTGCAGCCCGTTCCGCGATGCCCACTGCCGCGATGCCGCACGAAGCCGCCATCCTGTTGGTGGAGCGCTTGCCGGATCAGGCGCCCTGGCCGGCTGCCGAGCTTGTGTTGCAGCTCCCCCTGGCCGCGGATGAGCGCACCAGCCTGCGGGGGCATCGCCGCTCAGCCTGTGGATCCGATCTGTTGTTGCAATTGCCTCGCGGTGCGGCCCTGCGTCCCGGCGAGCGCCTGGCCAGTGCGGATGGGCAGATTCAGGTGCAGGTGGCTGCGGCGGCTGAGCCGGTGATGCAGGTGCGCAGCGCCGATCCCCTCGCGTTGCTCCAGGCGGCTTATCACCTCGGCAATCGCCATGTGGCGATGGAGCTGCATGCCGATCGCTTGGTGCTCCTGCAAGACAGCGTGTTGGCCGATCTGCTGCGCCAGCGGGGGTTGGCGGTGGAGTTCGCTCAGCTGCCGTTCCAACCGGAGGCCGGTGCCTACGAAGGCCTGGGCCATCACCATCACGGCCACAGTCATCCGTGAGCACTGCTGCCGCCCGGCTGAGGTTGTTCCAGCTGGTGAGCCCGGCCCTGCCCGTAGGCGCTTTCAGCTACTCCGAAGGGATGGAGGTGCTGGTGCAGCGGGGCCAGCTGGCTGGGGCGGAGGCGCTCGAGGCGTGGCTGCGGGCTGAACTGCAGCGGGGGGCCGTGGCCGTGGAAGCGGCGGCCCTGGGGGAGCTTCAGGCCGAGCTGCGCGCATGGCGCCAAGGCGATGGCGGCTTGCCTGCAGTGGTGGCGCTCGATGGTTGGCTGTTGGCGCAACGGGAAGCGCCTGAGCTCCGGGCCCAGCAGCGCCAGATGGGGCAGTCGCTGCTGCAGTTGCTGGCGGATCTGGGCTTGCCGCTGCCGGCCGCGGCGGCGGGGATGGCCTGGCCGGCGGCATTCGCCTGGGCCGCTCTGTGCCTGGAGATCGCCTCTCCCGAATTGGAGGAGGCCTATCTCTATGGATGGGTGGCCAATCAGATCAGTGCAGCCGTGCGCCTGGTGCCGCTCGGACCAACCCAGGGCCAGCGTTTGCAGCTGGCTCTTGCCGGCTGCATCGCCGAGCGAGCCGAGGCCTTGCGCTGCTCGGATCCACGGGAGCTGTGGAATGGCGGCATCGGCGCAGGCTTGGCCCAGCTGCAGCATGCCGAGCTCTATTCCCGCCTGTTCCGCAGCTGATCGGAACTGAGTTGGCGCTGTTGCCCCGCCTCGATGCCAGCGCCACAGTGCGGATGAAGTTGCGATGGCTACATGACGCTGCCGCGCCGCCGCGTGTTGGTTCTCGGCGGGGCGGGTCTGGCCGGATCGTTGTTGCTCAAGGCTTGTGGTGTGGGCCAGCGCAGCACTGGCCCTAGGCCGCTGATCGGGGTGCTGCAGATGGTGGATGCCCAGCCCCCCAACCTCACCCGCCTCGGGTTTGAACAGGCTCTGGCCGCGGCGGGATACCGCGAGGGCGAAACGATGAGTGTTCTGCGGCGCGACGCGGCTGGTCAGCCGGCCAACACCACCGTGGTGATGCAGCAGTTTCTGCGCGACCAGGTGGATTTGGTGCTGGCGGTGGGCACCCCACCGCTGCAAGCCGCGATGCAGGTGATGCCGGCCACCACGCCAGTGGTGTTCTGTTACTGCTCCAATCCCTGGGGCGCTGGTGCCGGTACGCCACCCGGTGGCGTGGGCCAGCACCGCCCCAACGTGGTGGGCACGGTGGGCACGAACCCGGTGGGCAAGGAGCTGGATCTGGCACGGGAGATCAACCCGCAGCTCAAGCAGGTGGGATTGATTTTCAATCCCGCTGAATCCAATTCCAGCTTTGAAGCGGCCCTGATGCGCAAGGAGGCCGCGCGGCGCGCCATCACCGTGTTGGAGCAGCCGGTTGGGAATGCCGGCGAGGTGCCAAAGGCGGCCAAGGCGCTGGTGGAGCAGCAGGTGGAGGCGTTCGTGAAGATCGGCGATTACGCCACGATTGAGGCCTTCGCCGCCATCTGCAAGGTGGGCCTTGAGCACCGCATTCCGGTGTACTCCGTGGATCCACCCGATATCCAGCTGCCGGGTTGTCTGGCGGTGATTGGCTGGAATTACCGCGACGACGGCATGGCGGCGGGCCGGCTCGCCGTGCGCGTGTTGCAGGGCGAATCGCCGGCGCAGATGGCCTTTCAACCGCTCACCAGCACCGATCTGTTGGTGAGCCTGGCCACCGCCCAGGCGATTGGCGTCACCGTGCCGGAGGATTTGCTGCAACGAGCTGATCGGGTGGTGCGCTGATGACAGCCAGTCGTTTGCGGGTCGGAGTGGCTGGTCCGGTGGGGTCGGGCAAAACCGCTCTGGTGGAGGCGCTCTGTCGCCGGCTGCGGGATCGATTGCAGCTGGCGGTGGTCACCAACGACATCTATACCCAGGAAGACGCTCAGTTCCTCACCCGTGCCGGGGCGCTGGAGCCGGGGAGAATTCGCGGCGTGGAAACCGGGGGCTGTCCCCACACCGCCATCCGTGAGGACTGCTCGATCAATCGTGCGGCGGTGGCCGATCTGGAGGCGGCCTATCCCGGCTTGGATTTGGTGCTGGTGGAGAGCGGTGGCGACAACCTGGCCGCCAGCTTCAGCCCGGAGCTGGTGGATCTCTGCATCTATGTGATTGATGTGGCCGCCGGCGACAAGATCCCCCGTAAGGGCGGGCCTGGCATCACCCGCTCTGATCTGTTGGTGATCAACAAGATCGATCTGGCGCCGATGGTGGGCGCCAGCCTGGAGGTGATGGAGCGCGACACCGAACGGATGCGGCCCGGGCGTCCCTGGTGTTTCACCAACCTCCACTCGGGTGAAGGGCTCGAACAGGTGGAAGCGTTTGTGCTGCAGCAACTCCCCAGCTGAAGCTCTGTTCGTAGCAACGGACACAGACGCAATCGTTCCTTAACCCGCTCGAGATCCCTTGTGAGGCCTTGAGTCTCATCGGTTTGCCAAACCGTGCGATCGGATACCAAAGGCGGACTGCTCACGCCGATACGTTCCGCTCACCGCTGACTGGCGGCAGCTCTTTTGTGACTTTCCTTACATGACCTCCCCTTCGATGCGAAAGACTTCGCTGCGTCTGCTGGGCGGTGCCACGGCTCTGGCCACCTCTCTCACCCTGGTGGCTTGTGGTGGCGGTGATCAGGCCGGTGGTGAGTTCGACGGTGAAGTGAAGGTGGGCATCCTTCACAGCCGTTCCGGCACCATGGCCATCTCCGAAAACACGGTGGCCGAAGCCGAGCTGATGGCGATCGATGAGATCAACGCTAAAGGCGGCATCACCATCGACGGCAAGAAGCTGAAGATCGTTCCCGTTGAAGAGGACGGCGCTTCGGATTGGCCCACCTTCGCGGAGAAGGCCACCAAGCTGATCGATCAAGACAAGGTTGCTGTTGTCTTTGGCGGTTGGACCTCCGCTAGCCGCAAGGCGATGCTGCCGGTCTTCGAGGCCAAGGATCACTTCCTCTTCTACCCGATTCAGTACGAAGGTCAGGAGTGCTCCAAGAACATCTTCTACAGCGGTGCTGCTCCCAACCAGCAGGCTGAGCCTGCGGTGGATTGGCTGCTGCAGAACAAGGGCAAGGAATTCTTCCTCGTTGGTTCGGACTACGTGTATCCACGTACCGCCAACACCATCATGAAGGAGCAGCTCAAGGCCAATGGTGGCAAGGTGGTGGGTGAGGACTACCTGCCCCTGGGTAACACCGAAGTGGCGCCGATCATCGCCAAGATCAAGCAGGCGATGCCCAAGGGTGGTGTGATCGTGAACACCCTCAACGGCGACAGCAACGTGGCCTTCTTCAAGCAGATGAAGGCTGCCGGTATCACCCCGGCCAACGGCTACTCGATCATGAGCTTCTCGATCGCCGAAGAGGAGATCGCTGCCATCGGTCCTGAGTACCTCGAAGGTACCTACGCCGCCTGGAACTTCTTCCAGAGCCTCGATACGCCTGCCTCCAAGGAGTTCACCAAGAACTTCAAGGCCAAGTACGGCGACCAGCGCGTCACCAACGACCCCGCTGAAGCCGCCTACATGATGGTGTATTTGTGGGCTGCTGCCGCTGAGAAGGCCAACAGCGTCGACGACAACAAGGTGCGTGAAGCCCTGATCGGCGTGAGCTTCGATGCTCCCGAAGGCAAGGTGACCGTGCAGCCCAACCACCACGTTGAGAAGCTTGTGCTGATCGGCGAGGTGCAGAAGGACGGCATGTTCAAGATCCTTGAGAACAAAGGCTTCGTGAAGCCTGTGGCCTGGAACCAGTACGTGCCCGAAACCAAGGGTTACACCTGCGATTGGACCCAGGATCGCCCTGACGCTGGCAAGTACAAGATGTGATCGAAGGGGCGTCGCCTGCCGGCTTCGCCTTCCGCATCGACTGAGGGATTGGGGGAGAGCAATCTCCCCCTTTTTTCTTCCTCTTCTTTCGCTTTTCCCTTTGCCTGAGCCCCCTGCTGGTCGCGATGGATCTTCTCTACGACACACTCTTCAACGGCCTGGCCATCGGCTCGGTTCTGGTGCTTGCAGCACTGGGACTGGCTGTGGTGTTTGGCTTGATGGGTGTCATCAACATGGCCCACGGCGAGTTGATGATGCTCGGTGCCTACACCACCTTCGTGGTGCAGAACATCTTCAAGGCGGTGCTGCCCGACGCCTTGTTCCCGATCTACATCCTGGTGGCTTTGCCCCTGGCCTTTTTGGTGAGTGGTCTGGCGGGCTTGCTGCTGGAGAAAACGGTGATTCGACGGCTTTACGGCCGTCCGCTGGAAACGCTGTTGGCGACCTGGGGGGTGAGTCTGATCCTGCAGCAGTTTGTGCGTTCGGTGTCGAGCGCCTTTGCGATTGGCCTGGTGGTGGCTGTTGTGGCTGGCCTGATGGTGCCCCGCTTCACGCCGAAAGCTTGGTGGCAGCAACGCTGGACCCCCTTATTGGGGACAGGTAGCTGGGTGGTGACCGCCCTGGTGGGCGTGGTACTTGCTTCCTTGCTGGGTGAGCAGCGGGTGTTCGATCAGCCCTGGTTCAGCGCCCGCAACATTGATGTCACCGCTCCGGTATGGCTGCGCGGTTCGATTGATGTGGGTGCCGTGAATATGCCGGCTGCCCGTTTGTTCATCATCGTTCTCACGGTTGTGGCTCTGGTGCTGGTGAACTGGTTCCTGCAGAAGAGTGTTTGGGGGATGCGCATTCGTGCGGTCACGCAAAACCGCACCATGAGTGATTGCCTGGGTATTCCCACGGAAAAGGTGGATGCGCTGACGTTCTTGATCGGCTCCGGCCTCGCTGGTGTGGCTGGTGTCGCCGTCACGCTGCTGGGTTCGGTGGGCCCGAACCTCGGCGGGAACTACATCGTGGACTGCTTCATGGTGGTGGTGCTTGGCGGCGTGGGCAAGCTAGCGGGCACCGTGTTGGCCGCGTTGGGCATTGGTGTGATCAGTTATGTGGTGGGTTCCGGTTCACTGCTTTTGGTGTGGCCTGGTATGCCCGAGGGGCTCAACACCGTGATCACCTTTTTCGCCACCACGTCGATGGCAAAAGTGCTGGTGTTCGCCTTGATTGTGGTGTTCCTGCAGATCAGACCGGCTGGTTTGTTCCCGCAGAAAGGCCGCATGGTGGAGGCCTGATCGATGGCAGATCTTCTTTCCTCGCGCAACCTGCGCCGCTGGCTCCCCTGGGTGCTGATCGTGGTGGGTGCCCTGGTGTTGCCGGTGGTGTTGCCGCCGTTCCGGTTGAATCTGTTGGGCCGATTTCTGTCCCTGGGCATCGTGGCTCTGGGTGTCGACCTCATCTGGGGCTACACCGGCATGCTCAGCTTGGGGCAGGGCATCTTCTTTGCCCTGGGCGGCTACGCCCTGGCGATGTATCTGCAGCTCAATGAGCTCAAGCCCGGTGAGCTGCCTGAATTCTTCTCGCTCTATGGGGTGAAGAGTTTGCCGGCGTTTTGGCAGCCCTTCAACTCACCGCTTTTCACCCTTGTGGCCATCTGGGTGATTCCTGCTGTGGTGGCGGGACTGGTGGGTTATCTGGTGTTCCGCAACCGGATCAAGGGGGTCTATTTCTCGATCCTCACCCAGGCGGCTCTGTTGGTGTTTTTCAACTTCTTCAACGGCCAGCAGAAGTTGATCAATGGCACCAATGGGCTCAAAACCTCGACAGCGCGTGTGTTTGGCGAGCTGATCGGTAGCGATGGGATGCAGCGCAACCTGTTCTGGCTCACCGTGGTGATCACGGTGCTGGCCTTTCTGCTCTGCCGCTGGCTCACCCATGGCCGCTTCGGTGATGCCCTGATCGCGATCCGTGACGATGAACCGCGTTTGCGCTTCACCGGCTACAACCCCACGGCCTACAAGACGGTGGTGTTCGCTGTGGCGGGCGCTCTGGCGGGCATCAGTGGTGCGCTCTACACGGTGCAATCCGGCATCGTCTCGCCGCAATACATGGCCGTTCCCTTCTCGATTGAGATGGTGATCTGGGTGGCTGTGGGCGGCCGCGGCACCTTGATCGGCGCCGTTCTTGGTGCGGTGCTGATCAACTACGCCAAGAGCCTGGTGAGCGAAGCGCTGCCGGAAACCTGGCTGTTCATCCAGGGTGGTTTGTTCCTGCTGGTGGTGCTCGCCCTGCCCGATGGCCTGGTGGGTTGGTGGCGTCAGGGCGGCCCCGGTCGCCTGATCGCCATGGTGGGTTGGCCGCCGCGCACAGCCACCTATCCCGCCCTGGATCTCGATCCCCAGGTCGCCGCGGAGCAAGAGCAGTTGGACGGTCGCGGTGGGGGCAACGGTTGATGACCAGCACTCCAAGCACCCATCCGTCATCCATGAATCTGCTTGAACTGCAGGGCGTCACCGTCAGCTTCGACGGCTTTCTCGCCCTCAATGACCTCAACCTTCAGCTCGCTCCAGGTGAACTGCGGGCCGTGATTGGTCCCAATGGCGCCGGCAAAACCACATTCCTCGATGTGATCACCGGCAAGGTGAAACCCACCCGCGGTGATGTGGTGTTCCGCGGTCGCTCGATCGTGGGCCGCAGCGAGCATCACATCTCACGGCTGGGGATTGGCCGCAAGTTCCAGACACCTCGCGTGTATCAGAACCTCACACCGCGGCGCAATCTCGAGCTGGCTGTGCGCGGACCCCACGGCCCCGCCGCACTGTTGTTCGGTTCTCTGAGCAGCGACCAGCGCGATCGGGTGCAGCATCTCCTTTCGGTGGTGGGCCTCGAGCGCCAGGCGCAGCAACCGGCCGGTGGGTTATCCCACGGGCAGAAGCAGTGGCTGGAGATCGCGATGCTCGTCGCCCAGGATCCAGAGCTGCTGCTGGTGGATGAACCGGTGGCCGGTCTCACCGACGAGGAAACCGCTCGCACCGCGGATCTGCTCAAGCAGTTAGCCGGGGATCACACCGTGCTGGTGATCGAGCACGACATGGAGTTCATCCGCGATCTGCAAGCACCGGTCACGGTGCTGCATGAGGGGCATGTGCTTTGTGAGGGATCGATGGATCAGGTGCAGAACGATCCACGGGTGATTGAGGTGTATCTCGGCAGTGACACTCAGGAGGATGTGGCGTGACCTTGCTCGATATCCGCGGCCTCAACGTCTATTACGGCGAGAGCCATATTCTTCGCGACGTTGACCTCAACGTCGCTCCCGGCGAGATGGTCTGTCTGATCGGCCGAAACGGGGTGGGTAAAACCACCCTGCTGAAAACGGTGATCGGCTTGCTGCAGCAACGCAGTGGTGGTCTGCAGCTCGAGGGGCGCGGCCTCACCGGCCTGCCACCCCACGCCCGGGCGCGGGTTGGGGTGGGGTATGTGCCCCAGGGCCGCGAGATCATCCCTCAGCTCACGGTGCGAGAAAACCTGTTGCTTGGCCTCGAGGCGCTGCCGGGCGGTTTGGCCAAGAACCGCCATATCGATCCGCTGGTGTTTGAGCTATTCCCGATCCTGGAGAAGTTCCTCGCCCGCCGCGGCGGGGATCTCTCGGGTGGCCAACAGCAGCAGTTGGCGATTGCTCGGGCCTTGCTCGGTAAACCCAAGCTGCTGCTGCTCGATGAGCCCACGGAAGGCATTCAGCCGTCGGTGGTGCTCGACATCGAGCGGGCGGTGCGTCGGATCATCGATGCCACCGGGATCAGCGTGTTGCTGGTGGAGCAGCACCTGCACTTCGTGCGGCAGGCCGATCGCTACTACGCCATGCAGCGTGGCGGGATTGTGGCCAGTGGCCCCACCAGTGAGCTCAGCAAAGACGTGGTGGATCGTTTCCTCACAGTGTGAGCTCCACGGCAACCTGGGCCTCGCTCGAGGCCCGGGGCAGCCGCGTGCCCACCGCGATGGGGAAGATCACCAGGGCAAACAGGGCGGTGATCAGCAGCTGGCTGGCATCGCCTCCGGGCAGGAGCCGTTGCGGGCCGCTGATCTCCGCGATCAGCACCAAACCCCCCAGATACACAAACCACCAGCTGCCGCAGCCGGCGTTCAGGCTCTGGCCACGCTGGCGCTGCAGCAGGCCAAACAGCAGCGCTGGCAGCACCACCAGGGTTACGGCGCCCTCCAGGGCGCTGCGGCCGCACCACAGCACGGCCCAACTGGCGGCCACAAAGGTGAGCGGACAGAGCAGCTTCGCCATGGGCAGGCGGAAGGCGCGCGGTGCTGCGGGCAGTTGCTGGCGCAGCGCCAGCAAGCTCACCGGCCCGACGGCCAGAGCGATCACCAGCGTGGCCGTGAGGAAGCTCACCACCCGCTGCCAGCTCGGTCCCCCCAGCAGCATCACCACGCCGATCGCCAGGCTCCAGAGCAGGGCGATGGCCGGTACTGCCTGGCGGTTGAGCCGGCCCATGGCTTCGGGGAGCAGCCCCAGGCGGCCCATCATCCAGGCCACGCGGGCTGACACCCCCATGTAGGTCATGGCCGTGGCGCCTGGTGAGATCACGGCATCACTGAGCAGCAAGGTGACAACCCAACCCATGCCCAGGCCCATGGCGATGGCCACCAGTGGGCCGCCATGGTTGCTGAGCTGAAGCGCCGCCCATCCTTGGCTGAGGGCCTGCGGCGGCACCGCTACCAGAAAACTCAGTTGCAGCAGCAGATAAATCGCCAGCGATACGCCCAGTCCCAGGGCCATGGCCAGGGGCACGTTGCGCTGGGGGTTGCGGGCTTCGCCCGCCAGATCCATGGCGGTGCGAAACCCCAACAGGCTGAACAGGATGCCGCCGCCGCCGATGGCACTTACCACTCCGGCCAGATCGGCTCCCTGACCTGCGTCGTGGAGCCCGAGATTGCTCCAATGGCCCGCCGTGAGCATCAGGCTCAGCGACACCAGAAGCGGCACCACCAGCTTCCAACTGGTCAGGCCATCGATCCAGCGGGCCAGCCAGCTCACGCCAGCCAGGTTGATCCAGGCCATCAACACCAGCAACACCATGGCGACCCCCAGCCCCGCGCCGCTGAGCACTTGCCCCTGGCCCCCATCGGCGGTGAGCCAGGGCAGGCTGCTGGCCACGTATTGCACCATCGCCAGCACTTCAATCGTGGGCAGGGTGAGATAGGCGATCCAGGCGCACCAGCCGCCGATGAAGCCAGCCCAACGTCCATGACTGAGGAGGGGGATCTGAGCGAGCGCGCCCGAGCTCGGCACCAGGGAGCCCAGCTCGGCAAACACCAAGGCCAGGCCAAAGGCCATCACGCCACCGGCCACCCAGGCCAGCAGGCTGGCGGGCCCAGCGAAGCGCGCGGCATAGAGCGGTGCGAACAACCAGCCGGAGCCGATGGTGCTGGTGATCACCGCCAGGGTGAGGCTGCGCAATCCGAGGCTGCGGCGTAGCGCCTCAGGCTGTGGGGATGGCGCTCGGGTGGACGTCAATAATCGATCGGCAGCTGGTCCCACTGTGCGAGATCGAGTGCACAATCGGGATTGATGTTGATCAACACGTCTATGTCGGTATCCCTGCGCTCCCTTACCCGCGCTGCCGTGGTCTGCGCCAGTGGCTGCCTTCTCACTGCGGCTGCTCCTGCCTCTGCCCAGAGCTGCCAGTTCCTGGCTCCCGTGGGCGGTAACGGTGTCACCGACATCGTGACCAAGACGATTAGCCCCGGTAATCCGCTGCCCTTCACCCGCCCCAACTGGAACACGGATTTCTTCGTGACCCAGCCCTACAGCTCCTACAAGCTGTTCTTCACCGCCAATTCCTCGGTGAGTGCGACCTATCCGATTCAGGGTTATCTCAAGTTCACCGATGGCTCCAACCTGCAGGTGATCAACGATTCCCTGACTCCCGGGGTTGGCACTGGCCGTCAGTGGGATGTGCAGGCGGTTCCCGGCAAAACCGTGAGCCAGGTGAACTTCAAGATCGGTGCCACTGCTGATCAGGCCGCCACCGGTTTCACCTACCGCATCTCCGTGCAGGGCTGTAACTGAGCCTGGCCCTCAACCCCTAAAGCAAGCTCCGCCACAAGGCCTCGGCGTTGCGGTGGAGCTTCAAGGGAATTCCATCCACGCTGCTCAGGGGGCGGCAGCCCAGGCTGTTGATCAGAAGCCAGCTGTCGCCGCTCTGCGGTTGTGGAGTGAGATCGGCCTCTTGGGCCATGCCTTGCTCGATCAGCCGGGCGCGCATCACGCCCGGCAGGCAGCCGCTGCTCAAGGCTGGTGTGAGCCAATGGCCCTGGCGCTGAATCAACAGGTTGGCGGTGGTGGCGCAGCAGAGCTCGCCGCCGCTGGCCAGCAGTAGGGCCTCATCGGCGCCAGCGCGCTGGGCTTCGAGGCGCGCCTGAATCGCCTGGCCGTAGGCGAAGGTCTTGCAACGGCTCAGCAGGCTGGAGCTGTTGCGCCGCTCTTGACGGCTCACGATCGCCGATTGCGGGCTGAAGCTTGGTGTGTGCGCGCTGAGCTGCAGCCAGAACCGATGTGGCCTGTGGGTTTCAGGCACGGCAATGCCGCGTCCGGCGCTGTCGCCCCGGCTCCAGTTGAGCCGGAGCGCGCCGCTGCCGTGCTCGAGCCCTGCGCGCGCCACGGCTTCGTGGATCAACGGCTCGAGGGTGCCGGCGTCTGGCGGGGGCGCCATGGAGAGCAGCGCTGCGCTCTGGTGCCAGCGCTGGAGGTGAGCTTCCAGCAGTTGCGGGCGACCATCCAGAACGAGAACCGTTTCAAAGAGCCCATCGGCCAGTTGCAGGCCGCGATCGCTCAAGGGCAGGCCCAGCTGCTGCGGCTCGCCCCACTGGCCGTCGAACCAGGCGATGCTCCGGGGGCTCATGCCAAGGCCTCCAGCAGGGGGTTGAGCTTCCAACCCAGCTCACTGGCTTCGGCGCTGGGGTCGGAGTCGGCCACGATGCCGCAGCCGGCGTGGCCGCGCAGGGCATTCGCTTGCAGCAGCAAGGTGCGGATCAGGATGCTGCTGTCCACGCTGCCGTCAAAGTCGCGGCGGATCAGTGAGCCGCAGTAGGGGCCTCGGGCTACGGGTTCCAGTTCTGCCAGCCGTTGGCAGGCCCGCAATTTCGGAGCTCCGCTGATCGAGCCCCCCGGCCATCCCGCCCGCAGGAGATCCACCCAGCTTCGATCGGGTCGCAATTGCCCGCACACCACCGAGGTGAGGTGGTGCACCTGGGCATAGCTCTCGAGGCCCACCAGCTGCGGCACATGGATCGAGCCCGGCACGCAGGAGCGGCCCAGGTCGTTGCGCAACAGATCGACGATCATCACGTTCTCCGCCCGGTCTTTGCCGCTGCATACCAGCTCGGCCGCCGCATCGGCATCCAGCTGCGGATGGTGGTGCCTGGGCCGGGTGCCCTTGATCGGCCGGGTTTCCACGACCCCCTCGGGGCTCACCTGCAGGAAGCGCTCGGGTGAGGCGGAAATCACCGCCTCACCCTGGGCCGCGCCGGAGGCCACCACCAAGCCGGCAAAAGGGGCGGGGCATCGCCGGCGCAATCGCTGAAACAGGGCCAAGCCTGTGAGAGGGCCAACGGCGGGCAGTTGCGTGCTGCAGCAGGCCGTGAGATTGGCTTGAAACAGATCACCGCAGGCGATCAGCTCGCGGATTTGTTCCACGCCACGGCTGAACGCCTGGGGATTGGTGTGCCAGTGCCAGTGCTCGGGTGCCACGGCTGGAGCCGTGAGCTCACCAGCCGAGGCGTCTTCCGGCAGGCCCTCCAGCCAACTGGCCATCGCTTGCAGTCGCTCGGGATCTTGGCCTTCGAGCCAGAGCTGATGCTCGTTCAGATCGAAGCGCAGCACTGGATCGTGGCGGGCAATCCAGAGGCTGGCCATCGAATCGGCCTTCCAGGGGTTGCCGGGCTCCACCCAGGCGGCGGCCTCGTAGCTGAGCCAGCCACACCAGTGGCCCGGCCCCAGATCAGCCAAGGCCGCAAACGGATCCTGCGCACTCTCCATGCCGGGCAGTCCGCGGCAGCAGCGCTGCTCAACCGGATCAACGGCCAAGGTGGCCCAGCGCCCCAGGTCGGTGCCGTCGCCGTCGAGCCAGATCAGCCCGGCGTGACCCCAGTGCTCCGCCAGCAAGGGCGCCAGGGTGGCCGGTGAACGCCAGGCCACCGGCCAGCGTGTGCTGCCCTGCATCACCGCTGGGCCGCCGAGCTGGCCAAATCGGGCCGGCCCGCGTCGATCAGGGCGGCATCGCGGATCCGGCAGCTGTCGCACACACCGCAGGGCTGCTCGCCGCCGCTGTAGCAACTCCAGGTGTCGGCGATGGGCACGCCCAGCCGCAGGGCCTCCTGCACGATCTTGGTTTTGCTCCAGGTCACCAGCGGTGCCCAGAGGCGGCTGCCGTGCCCTTCGCGGCCGGCCTTGCTGGCCAGATCCGCCAGCCGCTGAAAGGCGTCGAGGTAATCGGGCCGGCAGTCGGGATAGCCGGAGTAATCCACGGCATTCACGCCCAGCACCAGCCGTTCGGCGCCGCGGGCCTCCGCCAGGCTCAGGCCAATGGCGATGAACACCGTGTTACGGCCCGGCACGTAGGTGCTGGGGATCACATCGGCTTGCACCCCATCGCTGGGTACGGCCATGCGGCTGTCGGTGAGGGCCGAGCCGCCCCAGGCCGCCAGGTTCACGCTGATGGTGTGGTGCTCCGCCAGCCCGAGCTGCGCGGCGATCCGAGCGGCGGCTTCGAGTTCGCGTCGGTGCCGTTGGCCGTAATCAAAGGAGAGGCCGATCACCCGCTGCCCGTCTTCGAGGGCGAGGGCGGCAGCGGTGGCGGAGTCGAGACCGCCGGAGAGCAGGGCAATGGCGGTGGACAAAGTTGGGGATCAGGCGCCGAATCCATACTGCCGAGCGGCCCGCACCCTCAGCGCACCCCCAGCCACTTGTGGCTTTGCAGGCTCAGGCGCCAGCTGGGGTGGCTGCGCACATAGTCGATGGCCAGTTGTTGGCCTGTGGTGCTCTGCCAGCCGGGTTGCAGCAGCAGCGCGGGTGCGGGCTGATCGTTGTTGCGCCCGTTGAGGGAGGCTGCAGCCATCGCTTCGGCGAAGGCCAGATCAGCGGCCTCGTGCACCACCACCTTCAGCTCATGGCAGGCCGCCAGCACCTCTGGTGTGGGAGGCCGGTGTGGCTTGGGGGAGAGGGTGATCCAAGCGAAAGCGCCCGTGAAGGCGCCGACCCCGCTGGTTTCCAGGTGCAGGGGAACCCCGAAAGGCTGAAGCGCCTCACAGAGGGGAGCGAGATGGTGCTCCAGCGGTTCGCCGCCGGTGATCACCACGAAGGCAGCGCCGTTCGCAACGGCGCTTTGGGCTTCCTGTTGCAAGGCCTCGAGCGACTGCAGGGGATGCACGTCTTGTGGCCAGGAGTGCTTGGTATCGCACCAGCTGCAACCCACGCTGCAGCCTCCCAGGCGGATGAACCAGGCGCTGCGGCCGCTGTGGAGTCCCTCGCCCTGCAGGGAATGGAAGGTTTCCACCACCGGCAGGGCGAGCCCAGGGCCAAACGCCGCTGCACTCATGCCGCTGGTGTGGCGGCGGGCAGGTTGCGGCCGAGGGCTTCGCTTGGGCTGCCGGGCAGCCGCTGCTGCGCCGCTGCGATCAGGCCGCGGAAGAGGGGATGGGGCCGGCCGGGGCGCGACAGGAATTCGGGGTGGTACTGGCAGGCGGTGAAGAAGGGGTGGTCCTTCAGTTCGATCAGTTCCACCAGGCGGCCGTCGGGGGAGGTGCCGCTGATCTCGTAGCCCGATTCGAGGAACAGGTTGCGGTAGGCGTTGTTGAACTCGTAGCGGTGGCGGTGGCGCTCGTACACCACCTCATTGCCGTAGAGCTCGTGGGCCATGGTGCCGGGGGTCAGGCGGCAGGGATAGACGCCCAGGCGCATCGTGCCGCCTAGGTCCACCACGTCCTGCTGCTCGGGCAGCAGGTGGATCACGGGGTGGGCCGTCTCGGCATCGAGTTCGGCACTGGTGGCGCCTGTGAGGCCCGCCTGGTTGCGGGCCCACTCGATCACGGCGCACTGCATGCCCAGGCAGAGCCCCAGGAAGGGCACCCGCTGTTCGCGCGCCCAGCGGATCGCGGCCACCTTGCCGTCAACGCCGCGGTTGCCGAAGCCGCCCGGCACCACCACGGCGTCCATGCCCCGCAGCAGCACATCGGCGCCCTGCTCTTCAATCTGTTCGGCGCAGATCCAGTGCAGATCCAGGCCGGCCCCGAGGTCGATGCAGGCATGGCGCAGCGCCTCCACCACCGAGAGATAGGCGTCGTTGAGCTGCACGTATTTGCCCACCAGCGCCACCTTCACCGAGGGGCCGGGGTTGCGCAGCTTGGCCACCATCTCGGCCCAGCGGGCCATGTCGCTGTCGTGGTCGGCCAGGCCCAGCAGATCGAGCACCTCGCGGCAGAGGCCCTCCTGCTCGAGGGTGATCGGCACGGCGTAGATGCTGTCGGCATCGAGGGCCGGGATCACGGCGCGGCGGGGCACACCGCAGAAGCCGCCGATCTTGCCCTTGAGGTCTTCGCTGATCGGCCGGTCGCTGCGGCACACCAGCACATCGGGCTGGATGCCGATCGAGCGCAGCTCCTTCACCGAGTGCTGGGTGGGCTTGGTTTTGAGTTCGCCTGAGGTGCCGATGTAGGGCAGCAGGGTCACGTGCACGTAGGCCAGGTCGTTGCGGCCCACATCCCCCCGGAATTCGCGGATGGCTTCGAGGAAGGGCAGCGACTCGATGTCGCCCACCGTGCCGCCGATCTCGGTGATCACCACATCGGCACCGCTGTTGGCGGCCACCCGGTGGATGCGCTCGCGGATCTCGCCGGTGATGTGGGGAATCACCTGCACGGTGCCGCCGTTGTAGTCGCCGCGGCGTTCCTTGTTGATCACCGATTGGTAGATCGAGCCGGTGGTCACGCTGTTGAGGCGCGACATGGCCGTGTCGGTGAAGCGTTCGTAGTGGCCCAGGTCGAGGTCGGTCTCGGCACCGTCTTCGGTGACGAACACCTCACCGTGCTGGAACGGGCTCATCGTGCCCGGGTCCACGTTCAGATACGGATCCAGCTTGAGGATCGAAACGCTGTAGCCCCGGCTCTTGAGCAGGCGCCCCAGGCTGGCGGCCACGATCCCCTTGCCGATGCTGGATACCACGCCACCGGTCACGAAGACGAATTTGGCCATGGCATCCGTAGCGACCCTTCAATTTACCGGCCGGCTCCTGGAGCTTCCAGGCGATCAGCCCTCCGGTTGGTCGTGGTCGAGGCTGCGCATGTAGTCCTGCACCCGGCAGCGGCGCTGCGGTTGCCGGAGTTTGAGCAAGGCCCGCGATTCGATCTGGCGCACCCGCTCCCGCGAGAGGTGCAGGTCTTCGCCGATCTGGGAGAGGGTCTGGGGGGTGTCGTCTTCCAGGCCATAGCGCAGCCGGATCACGGCGGCTTCCCGGGCGGTGAGCTCCTCCAGGAGGGACTCGAGGTCATCGTGCAGGGACTCGCGGGTGAGTTCCTGCTCCGGGGTGGCGTGGCTGTCTTCGAGCAGATCGCCGAGTTGGGTGTCCTGCTCGCGGCCCACCCGCGTGTCGAGGGACACCGAGCGCGGCACCCGCATCAGGGTCAGCCGTACCACCTCCTCGCTGAGGCCCAGTTCCCGTGCCAGGTCGCTCACGGAGGCGAGCCGGCCGTGCTCCGTGGCGATCTGGCGCTGCGCCTTTTTGATCCGGTTGAGCTTCTCGGTCACATGCACAGGCAGCCGGATCGTGCGGCTCTGGGTGGCGATGGCGCGGGTGATGCCCTGGCGAATCCACCAATAGGCGTAGGTGCTGAAGCGGAAGCCGCGGGTGGGGTCGTATTTCTCCACGGCCCGCTCCAGGCCGAGGGTGCCCTCCTGCACCAGATCAAGCAGCTCCATGCCCCGCTGCTGATACTTCTTGGCCACGGCCACCACCAGGCGCAGGTTGGCCTGGATCATCCGGTCGCGGGCGCGGCGGCCGTGGTGCAGGGCCTGCTTCAGCTCCGCCACGCTCAGGTTGCTGTGCTCGGCCCAGGCCTGTTGCTTCTGGCGGATCTGTTCCCGCAGCTCGCTCACCGTGCACCGCTGCTGTTCAGCCAACTGCTGCACAGCGGGCCAGTGGCCCAGCTGGGACGCCAGGCGCTGTTGGTCGTCTTCCAGATCGATCAGCTCTTGCAGCGCTGGATGCGTTGCCGCAAGGCGTCGCCGCTCCCGCAGCAGCCGTTCCCGCCGCTGCACCTGGCGCGCCAGGGTGAGTTCCTCCTCATGGCTGAGCAGATCCACCCGACCGATGTCCTGCAGGTAGAGGCGCACCAGATCCGTGCTGCCGCGCCGGCTGCCGGTTGAGGGCTTGGGGCTGGGAGGGCCCTTAGACACAGGCTTCGCCCGGAACAGCCCCCTCACGATCGAGTCTCAATTGAGATCGACCCTCAAATCACGCGTTTCTGTTCGGGATTGCCGGCGAGGAGCTCAGCCCTCGGCCTCCTCCTCCACCCAGGTGCTGGCCACGTGCAGCTCCTCGAGTTGCTTGGTTGCCACACCGCCAGGGGCGCCGGTCATCAGGCAGCGGGCCTGCTGGGTTTTGGGGAAGGCGATGGTGTCGCGGATTGATTCTTCGCCCGCCAGCAGCATCACCATCCGGTCGAGACCGAAGGCCAGGCCGCCGTGGGGCGGGGCGCCCATGTCGAGCGCTTCCATCAGGAAGCCGAACTGCTGATTGGCTTCCTCCAGGGGGAGGCCAACGGTTTGGAGCACCTGGCGCTGCAGGGCGGAATCGTGGATGCGCAGGGAGCCGCCGCCCAGCTCCAGGCCATTGAGCACCAGGTCGTAGGCCTGGGCGCGGGCGCCCGGCAGGGTGTCGGCCCAGGCGGATGGGTCGTTGCCCAGGTCGTCTGTGTTCGGGGCGCAGAAGGGGTGGTGCAGCGCCTCGTAGCGGTTCTCGTCGGCGTTGAACTCGAACATCGGGAAATCCACCACCCAGAGGAAGTTCCAGCTGTCGTTCTCGCTGTCGGGCTTCACCATGCCCAGCTCGCGGGCCAGGTACTGGCGCACCCGATCGAGGGCCTTGTTCACCGTGGCGGTGTCGCCGGCGCCGAACAGGATCAAGGTGCCGGGCTCAGCGCCGGTGCGCTGCAACAGCTCGGCTTTTTTCTCTTCAGACAGGTTGTCTTTGATGGCGCCGATCGTGTCGATCTCGCCGCCCTCGCGCACGCGGATGAAGGCCAGGCCGCCGGCACCGGCTTTCTGGGCCTCGCTGAACACATCCCCGCCGGGCTTGATGCGCACGTTGCTCACCGCATCGTTGCCCCCGGGCACGGCGATGCACTTCACCGAGCCGCCAGCGGCCACGGCGCCTGAAAACACCTTGAAACCCATGTCGGCCACCAGGTCGCTCACGTTGGTGAGCTCCATGCCGTAGCGGGTGTCGGGGCGGTCGGTGCCGTAGCGCTCCATGGCGTCATGCCAGGTGAGGCGCGGGAAGGGGCGAGGCAGCTCCACGCCCTTCACGGTTTTCCAGATCGAGGCGATCAGGGATTCGTTGAGCTCCAGGATCTGCTCCTGGTCCATGAAGCTCATCTCCATGTCCAGCTGGGTGAATTCCGGCTGGCGATCGGCGCGCAGGTCTTCGTCGCGGAAGCAGCGGGCCACTTGGTAGTAGCGCTCGATGCCGCCCACCATCAGCAGCTGCTTGAACAGCTGGGGCGACTGGGGCAAAGCGAACCATTCGCCGCCGCAGACGCGGGACGGCACCAGATAGTCGCGGGCGCCTTCGGGGGTGGAGCGGGTGAGCACCGGGGTCTCCACCTCGATGAAGCCCTGGTCTTCCAGGAAGCGTCGCGCCGCCTGGATGGTTTGCGCGCGCAGGCGCAGGTTGCTGTTCATGCGCTCGCGGCGCAGGTCGAGGTAGCGGTGGCGCAGCCGCAGCTCCTCGCGGGTGTTCTCCTCGTCGTGCACCGACACGGCGAAGGGCAGGTTGCCCTTCACGCTGTTGAGCACCGTGATGGCGCTGGCCAGCACTTCCACCCGGCCGGTGGCCAGCTTCTCGTTGATGGCATCGGTGGGGCGCTCCCGCACCTTGCCTTCCACCTGGATCACCGTTTCGTTGCGCAGGTGCTCCGCCACGGCGAACATCTCGGCGCCGTTGTCGGGGTCCACGGTGATCTGCACCGTGCCGCTGCGATCGCGCAGGTCGATGAAGATCACACCGCCGTGATCACGGCTGCGGTCCACCCAGCCGCACAGCTGCACGGCCTGGCCGGTGGCATCGGGGCGCAGGTCGCCGCATCCGTGGCTGCGCATGCTGAGGAGGGAAACGCAATCGGCGATTGTCCCATTAGGGCGGCTGGATCGCGTTCGGGGCGATGGATCAGCGCCGATAAAACGGTCGCTTCACGACCTGGGCGGGCTCGGCTTTGCCGCGGATCTCCACCGCCAGCTGGCTGCCGAGCTTGGCGGCAGCGGTATCCACCAGCGCCAGGGCAATGCCGGCCTCCAGGCTGGGGGACCAGCCGCCACTGGTGACCGTGCCGATCGGGGTGCTGCCCGCTTCAGCCCCGCTTGCCAGCACTGAATAGCCATGGCGCGGGATGGCGCGGCCTTGCAGCTGCAGCCCCACCAGGCGCCGCTTCACGCCGCTGCTGGTTTGCTGCTCCAACACCTCACGCCCCACAAAGGGCTTGGGCATCTCCAGGTGCACCAGCCAGCCCAGGCCCACCTCCAGTGGTGAGGTGGAGGCATCCATATCGCTGCCATACAGATGCATCGCTGCTTCCAGCCGCAGCGTGTCGCGGGCGCCGAGGCCGCAGGGCTGGATGCCGCGCTCCTGGCAGAGGGTCCAGAAGCTCAGCCCGGCCCCACGCCCCAGCAGCAGCTCGAAGCCGTCTTCCCCGGTGTAGCCAGTGCGGGCCACGAAGGCTTCGCCGATGCCCGGCAGGGTGAGGTTGCGATGGCCGAATCGAGGCAGGCCGGCGAGGGAGGTGCCGCTGATGCTCTCGAGCTGGGCAGCGGCTTCCGGCCCCTGCAGGGCCAACAGCACCCCATCGCCCTTGTGGTCGGCCACCTGGATGCCGGCGGGCTCCAGCTGGCTGCGGATCCAGACGGTGTCGGCCTCAGCGCAGGCTGCATTGATCACCAACAGCAGCTCGTGGGCCTGGGTGGCCTCGTCCCAGCCGCGGTCGTAAATGATCAGATCGTCGCGGATGCCGCCCTGCTCGTTGAGCAGCACCGTGTAGCAGGCCTCACCGGGGCCGATGCGAAACAGATCGGTGGGCACCAGGGCCTGCAACAGGTCTTTGGCGCCTGGCCCGCTGAGGCGCAAGACCCCCATGTGGGAGATATCAAACAAGCCGCAGTGTTCACGCACCGCCTTGTGCTCCTGCAACAGGCCGGCGAATTGCACCGCCATCTCCCAGCCGGCGAAGGGCACCATGCGCCCGCCGGCGATGCGGGCGGCCTCAAACAGCGGCGTGCGCTGCAGGGGCTCGGAGGCAGCCGATGGGGCGCCCATGGCGATTTGGCATCGGCGTGGATCCTATGGACGGTGGCGAGCGGCGCGGTGATGCACGGTCGCTCTTCAACAGTCCGAAGAGAACCCGGAGGTTGGATGTCCGCACTGGCCAGGGCTGGTTGGGCTGATTACGTTGAGCCCCCTTGCCGCCCTCCATGGGCAACCGCCCCTGCTGCCGCAGCTGCCGCCACTGCACCCAGCCGAGCGGTGTGGAGATGGGGTGGTGTCTCCTGCGCAAGCTGCCGATCCATGGGGAGCTGGCGGCGGAGCTCTGGTGCCATCACTGGACGGCGCGCCCGCCGCGCTTGCCGGTGATGGGGGACAGCCCGGCGGAGTTGTTGCCCCATCCCGGGGAGCGCCAGCTGGCCCTCACGGATGTGCTCGAAACCTAAAGAGAAGGCGAAGATTCGCGCCTGATCAGCGTTGAATGTGATCCAGCACGCCAAGTCGCCTGTGCGGCGGTGCCAAGTTGGTTTCACACAGCGTCATGGGGACATCGTTGATGGCTGTTGCCGCCGTTGCCAGTCCGATCGAACTGATGGCCACCCAGGTGGACAGTGAGACGGTGTCATTCGCGACGGGCGCGGTGATCTTCAGCCGAGGCCAGGCGGCCGATGCCATTTATGCCGTGCGCCGCGGCATCGTCGAGGTGATCAATCCCCAGGGCGACAAGCTTTGCTATCGCCCCGGTGAGCTGTTCAGCTACGAAGACATCGTTTGGACTGAGGACGTGCGCCACAACGACGCGGTGGCGCGCACCCCGGTTGAGCTGGTGCGGCTGGATCGCCTGCGCTTCCTCAACCTGCTCCACAACCACCCCACCATGGCAATCCTGTTGATCGGCCAGCAGCACGAACGCCTGCGGGAACAGCGCTCCAGCGGAACCTGCGCTTATTGACCTAACGGTCGAGCAGGAACAGCAGGCTCCGCACCACCTTGGAGGCGAGCACACTGCTCACGCCGCTGGGATCGAGCATCGGCGCCAGCTCCACCACATCGGCTGCTACCAAGTTGTGGTGGCGTAGTTCATCCACCAGGGCGGCGAAGTCGCTCCAGAGGAAGCCGCCGGGTTCGGGGGTGCCGGTGCCAGCCATCACGGCAGGGTCAAACCAGTCGAGATCCACGGTGAGATAGAGCGGCTTGCCGCGTAGGGGCTTGAGCGCCTCGGCCATCCGTTCGATCGCCACCAGCCGGCCCGTCTGCCGCAGTTCGGAGAATTCCTCGCGGGTGCCGCTGCGGATGGCGATCTGCAGCAGTTGCTGACTGGGCAGCACCTCGAGGCAGCGGCGCATGGCACAGGCGTGGCTGTGATGGGCGCCCAGCCACTCGTGGCGCAGGTCGGCGTGGGCATCGAGCTGCACCAGCACCAGATCCGGGTGCTTCTCCGCCACGGCCGCCACGGCACCGGAGCTGATCGAGTGCTCGCCGCCGAGCATCAGGGGCTTGAGCCCGAGGGCCAGCACGGTTTCGGTGGCCTGTTTCACGGCCGCCACCACCGGTTCCGGTGCACCGAAGGGAATGTCCACGGCGCCCAGATCAGCGATGGCCAGCTCCTCGAGATCGCGATCGAGCTGGGGGCAGTAGCTCTCCAGGCCTGGGCTCACCTCCCGGATCGCGGCAGGGCCAAAGCGGGTGCCGGGGCGGAAGGAGGTGGTGCCGTCATAGGGCACGCCGAACAAGCCCACGCGGCAGCCGGCGGGATCGCGCTGGCTGCCCATGTAGATGGCGCCGTCGGTGTCAAACAGAGAGAGGTCGGACATGGCTTCAGGCGCGGAGGGAGCGAAGGGAGCGTTCAATGGCAGCCGGGATGGCGTCGAAGGCGCCGCGTTGCCAACGGGGGCTCCAGATCTCACAGCCCTCGGCCACGGCCGCGGCGCGGGCGGCATCCGGCTCCAGGTAGCGGCGACCGTCGGTGGCGGCGAAGGTCCAGCTCCACCAGCCGCTCGGATACATCGGCACCCAGCCATACATCGGATCGGCGTGGCCGAACACCTCGCGGATCACCTTCACGGTGTCGATGTGCACCTGGCGGAAGGCCTCGGGTGATTCGCTCTGGGTGGCGAACACGCCGCCGGGTTTGAGAATGCGCCGGCACTGCTCGAAGAAGGCGCGGTTGAACAGGCCCTCAGCCGGCCCGGCCGGATCGGAGCCATCCACGATCACCACGTCGTAGCTGGCATCTGGAGCGTTCGCGGCCCAGGCGATGCCATCGCCCACGGTGAGGTGGAAGCGCGGATCACTCCAGCAGCCAGCGCCGATGCTCGGCAGGTGCTGCTGGCTCCACTCCACCACCAGCCCATCGATCTCCACCATGTCGAGGTGCTGCACGCCGGCGTGGCGCAGGCACTCGCGGGCGGTGCCGCCATCGCCGCCGCCGATCACCAGCACCCGCTCCACCTGTGCCGCACCGCAGAGGGCCGGATGCACGATCGATTCGTGGTAATGCCGCTCCTGGCGCTCCGCGGTCATCCAGCAGCCATCGAGCAGCAGACCCTTCCCGTAGCGCTCGCTCTCGATGATCGTCACCCGCTGGAAGGGTGACTGCTCCTCCGCGATGACGCGGCCGGCCAGGCCGTAGCGCACGCCATCAAAGACTTCATCTACCCAGCCGGAGGTGGGGGCGGGTGCGCTGCTCACAGGCCTGGGCTGATCGATCCTTCCAGCTAAGCCTCCCATCCGCCGGTTAGGGCTGCGTTAGGGAAGGCCACGCTGTAGAAGGCCACGCCATCGCTACGCCAACCCTGTTCGAGCCAGTGGCGCCGCTCCTGCCGGGAGGCCGTGGTGGCGTGCTGGCCATCGGGCGAGACCAGCTGCCACACCGGATCGAGACCCCGCAGGGGCTCTGCATACGCAGTGAATACGGTGCCTTGATTGCGGTAGCCGGCCTGTTCCAGCCGGCTGATCTGGCGTGGGTTAGCGGTGTAGACGGAGTCGTTGCGCTGGCTGTTGCGCAGCTCCACCACATCAGTTGTGTAGCTGTCGGTGGGGTTGGCGGCAAAGGGAACGTCCACCAACATCCAATCGCCGGAGCTCGCCCAGCGGTTGGCCTGGCTTGAGCTGCTGGTCAGGCGCCATTCGCCGGTGATCGGATCGCGCAGGCGGAAGGCCACGGCCAGGTCGTCGGCGCTGTCGTAGCTGGCCAGGCTCTGATCGGCCCAGCTCACCGTGGCGGGGTCCTTCAGGGCGAACTCCACAGCGAGGGTCTGCCCCGGGGAAGGCTGGGTGTAGCGATAGGCGGGCAGGGGCGCGGTGCCGGGGCCGCCCGGGTTGTAAATGGGGCTGTGGGTGCCCAGGCGTGGATCAGGCAGCACCACGCTCTCCAGGGCCCGGATCGCCTTGGGGCTGGAGGCCTTGATGATGATGTCGAACTGGTTGTCGTGGTCTTCCGCATAGATGTAATCCGGATCGGCGGAAAGCCCGTTGCCCAGATCGGCGATGCCCTTCACCTTGAGGCTGCCGCCCTTCACCTTCACGGAGGTGCCGGCTTCTCCGATGGTGATCGCCTCGCCAGCAGGGCCTTGGGCAGTGAGCTGGAAGAAGCGCGCGAACTCCTGGGGCAGAAAGCCGCTCACGCCATTGGGTGAGAAGCCGCCGGACGTGAACAGCCGCAGCCGGTAGAGCTTGTTGCTGGTGCCGTAGTACTCCACGCCATGGTTGGCCACCGAGTTGGGGAAGGCCGGTGCGGGGTAATCCCCGGCCAGCGAGAGTCGGTTGAGCTTGGCGCCCACCAGGGTTGGGCCGTTGAAGGGGTCGTAGGGGTTGTTGCTGGTCTGGCTGAGGCCGGTGCCATCCACCAGACCCTTGGGGGTGATTAGCTGAACAGGGGTGCCACTGCCGTTCACCACCTCGAAGCGCACCGGATGCACGGCGTTGGGGTCGCCAGTGGGCAGGCGGTTGGCGAAGTAGCCAAAGGCCACCACGGTCTGGCGCTCGTTGAAGTCGAGGTTGGGGTTCTGGGCCACGTAGAGGGGCGTGACCACCTCACCGGTGTTCAGGTGGATGCGGAAGTTCTCGGGCAGCACCGTGCTCGGCAGCAGCGGGTGGCTGAATTCGATCGGCATCGCATCCATGAAGGTCTGCGTGACCGTGCTGTTGCTGAAACCAGCAATCTGCACGCCTGCCGGCGAAACGCCTGAGGTGATGTTGCGCAGTGGTGCGGCGGGATCCAGGCCTATCAGTTCTTGCACCACCCCCGCGCCTGCTGTTTCAGCCAGGCCGATCTGGTTCTCACTCAGCAGGCCAGGGATGCCCGTGATGCCCTCGAAGCCCAGTCCCGCCGCCAGGATCCTTGGTGCACTGTTGGCGCCGCCGTAGATGTCGGCGCGGATCACGATGTTCCGATGGAGTTGGTCGTAGCTCGAGCCCTGGCCCATGGCGATCGGCAAGCGGTTGGCACTACGGGCATGCTTGTGAACGGGCTTGATTTCGGCAAGTGGATCTGCAACTGAGCCCACGGCTGGTGATCCCTGCGGCGGAACTGCGCTGGCGTTTTTCTCGATCCAGTGGCCCCGGCGGTCAAAACGTGAACACCACCGATTCGCGGGTGGAGTTGCTGTTTGATCTGGCGGTGACGCCGTCGTTGCCCGTGCAGCTGCGGGCCCGGGCGCTGCGGCGGCTTGAGCCGCGGTTGGTGGACGGCTGCGTGGTGATCGCGGCCAGCGAGCACCGCTCCCAGTGGCAGAACCGGGTGGCGGCGCAGCGGCGCCTCGTGGAGATCCTGCAGGAGGCGATCAAGCCACCGCCACCGCCGCGGCGCCCCACCAAGCCCACGCGCGGTTCGGTGCAACGGCGCTTGGCGGCCAAGAAGCAGCGCAGCGCCGTGAAGCAGCAGCGGCGCGGGCGGATTCAGCCGTCAGAGGATTGAGCCGCTCGGATCTCTGCCTTTGCCTGTTGCCACAGGCCTTCGAGTTCGCGGATGCTGCGGCCCTGGAGGTCGCCGCCGAGGGCCGCCTCCACGCGGGAGAAGCGATCGAGGAAGCGGCGGTTGGTGCCAGCCAGGCCCGCTTCGGGGTCGATGCCGCACCAGCGGGCCACGTTCACCAGGGTGAACAGCACATCGCCGAGTTCCTCCTGGGCGTGAACCTTGTTGCCGCTGGCCACGGCTTCCTTGAGCTCGTCGAGCTCCTCGTGCACCTTCTTCCACACACCGGCCATGTCATCCCACTCGAAGCCGGCCGCGGCGGCCTTTTTGGAGATGGTCATGGCACCGGCCAAGGCGGGTTGGCCGCGCACCTTGCTCGCAAGGCGATCGCTGAGGGGGCTGGCGGAGGGCGGGCTCTCGTGTTCAGAGGCTTTGATCGCTTCCCAGGTCGCCTTCACGGCGGCGCTGTCAGGGACTTCGGCATCGCCGAACACATGGGGGTGGCGGCGCACCAACTTTTCGCTGATGGCTGAAGCGATCTGACCCAGATCGAATCGTCCCTCCTCCTGGGCGATCTGTCCGTGCAGCACCACCTGCAGCAGTAGATCCCCCAATTCCTCCTTGAGATGGGCGTCATCGCCGTGGTGGATGGCATCGGCCACCTCGTGGGCTTCCTCCAGCACGTAGGGAACCAGGGAGGCGTGGGTTTGCTCCAGGTCCCAGGGGCAGCCGCCGTTGGGATCCCGAAGCCTGGCCACCACGTTGATCAGCTCACTGAGGGCTGCGGTGGTGGCGGGATCGGCGGCCATGGGCTGGCGTTCAGGCGGTGGCGCCACCTTCGCATCGGCGACTCAGCCAGAGCCTGTTGAACAGGGCCTGAACCAGCTGAATCGGTGGTTCGAGGCCGGCCTGCAGCAGTTGAGCCTCGAGCCGCTGGTGATTCACGGAAAACACCTTGCTGTTGCGAGCGGCCATCACGGCCTCGATCGTGGCGGGATCCATCCCCAGGGCTTTAAAGCGGGCCACCCCGATCTGGAGGCCAAGCTCCAGCTCAGGCGGTTCCGTTTCGCTGTAGCTGCTGAGCAGCAGGCAGCCGCCCGGTGCCACTCGCTCGGCCATCTGCTGCAGCAACCGTTCTTGCGCATCCGGCGTGAGCACGTGCAGCACGTTGTGGCTGATCACAGCGTCGAAGCATGTGGGGCCAAGCGCATCGAGATCATCGGGACCCCACGTCACCCGATCGCTCGCTCCGACGCGCTCGATCAGCGCCTGGCAGAACCCGCGCATTTGAGCGCTGGGTTCCACCAAGGTGAAGAGGGCTTGGGGCATGGCAGCCAGCAGCCCTGGCAGCTCCGTTCCGGTTCCAGCGCCCACCACCAGTGCTTGTTGCGCCAGCGGTTGCAGGGCGGCGGTTGCTGCAGCAGCGAGCTCGAAGATCGCTTCGTAGGCCGGGATCAGCGTGGCGATGCGCGCGTCGTAGGTGCGGCCGTAATCCCCGTCGAAGTCGAGCAGAGGCAAGGTGTGGAGTGGCTGCTCAGCGCAGTGTCTTGGATCGGCGGCGCTTGCGGCGCAGCAGGCGGGGCATGCGCGGCACAGGATCCCCGTCTTGGATCAGATGGAGCCAGGCGCTGGCTTCCACGCCGCACAGCGCCGCCAGGCTCAGCCCGCGTTGGTGGGTCCACCATCCCTGGAGCCCCTCGAGCAGAGCTTGTGGGTGCGGTGCGCCCCAGGGGTGCAGCAGCCAGCTCAACCCCGCGACCAGGGCGGCCAGGTAGATGAGCCGCCCGGCGCTGCCCATGAGGGGGGAATGGGAGAGGAGCGAGCGGTGGCGCAGCAGGTGCCGGTAGGGCCACCACAGCAGCCGCAGCGGCCCCCAACGGCGGCTGGGGTTGGAGCGGGTGTCGAGGTCGGGGGACAGCCACAGCCCGCCCAGCAGAAAGGCCAGGCCAGCGGTCAGCACACCGCCAAGGCCGAGCCACGGTGCCCACAGCAGCCCGAAGGGCAGAGCCAGGAGCCAAGTAGCGCGATCGTGTTGCTGGCCGCTGGCCATGGCGTGGGGCGACGGTCGGGCTGCAGAATGGCGCAGCCGCCCGGTTAGCTCAGCGGTAGAGCGCCTGCCTTACAAGCAGGATGTCGCTGGTTCGAACCCGGCACCGGGCATCAACCCTGCCTCAGCCAGGCATTTGGGGGAAGGAGATTGCGTCCGCCCCATCAACAGGTTTGAACGGATTGAAAGGAGCGGGAGCCGGGGCACCTGTCCATTCACCATCAATCGTTACCCCTCCATCACCGATTGTGATCTGGGGTTGCGAGGCCTTGTGCTGTTTCCAGAATTTGCGGGCTTGTCGTTGGGCGCGATTCTTTCCGCCTCCTTTCTTTCGGCCGCCGACTGCGGCCTGCAGCTCTGCATCGGCCAAGTTGAAGGTGTTGGTTTCGATTGTGGTGGTGTTCATGGTTCTTGTTCTGGTGAGTTGAGTTGTGTTGTGGGGTGTTGTGTCCCCGACCTCTTCAGAATGCTTCAGCCTCCCTTCGATTACCAGAAGAATCCTGAGGGAGGTTTCGGGGAATTGTTGGTGAGAGCCATCGACCTAGGGGTGGGGCTGGTCGATTGCTCAGCCTTCATTCCGCCTAAGAAGAGGGCATCGAGCTTGATCGCGATCAGGTGAGCCCATGCATGCATCGAGGCCCAAGATGAGTGGGTGGTTGTGCAGTGGCTTGTTTGGCTGGTCTTTCGTAGGCACGGCTTTTGGCCTAGCGCAAATCGTTGCGCCGTTTCACCTGAAATTCCCTGAATCCGCCCTGGCTTTTCATCTGGTAATGGAGCAATCGCTCCTGCGATGGTGAATACATCGAGAGGAGTACTCCTCTGGTTTCAGGGCAAATGCATACTGAGGTCCAAAAATGGCTGGTCATCAACTCACTCGGCCCACAACAGCAACCGTTCCCCTGCCCTGTGATCACCATGTGCGCCTGGGTTTAGAAGAAAAGCTTCGCCAGTGCAGGGCGATGTATCGAGCCCTGCCTACAGAGGTCACCCGGTATCAGCTGGCGCGCCTGGAGCGTTTGCTAGAGAGCATCTAGAGCTAGCCAGGGAGGCACGTCGGCTAGTGGAACAGCTGATCAAGGGGGCTGATTTATTGGGAATTGGGGTGCCTGGTGCATCACGAGACATTCCCTGAAATATCTGTGTTGTTTGAGCCAGCTGCCAGCCGCCTTGACTGCGGCGCCCGCTGCTTCGCTCAAGACGCTCCCTGTCACTGCTCGAAAATCTCTGGTGCCCCTGTTCACGGCGAATGCCATTGGACAGGTGGGCCTGAATGGTCAGCTCGCGGGAACACCCTCCGAACTGTTGGACCAGCTCCGAGTAGCCCTCACAAAGGCGGGATACGTTGAACAGCCCATTCGCACTACGTTTAACCCAGGCACCCGCCTCAACAGCCTGTAGCTGCTCCACAGGAGCCTGCCCAGTCCAAGCCGGCTAGGTGTTGGTCTGGATCAGGCGGGCATCAAGGCACTCAGCCGCGTGCGGAAGTCGCCCTTGGGCATGCCGCCCTTGAGTTCACCGTGGATGGTGAAGTCGCCCTCGGGCTCGCTCACCAGCAGATAGGTGGGCCAGCCCATGCCTTGCTTATCGGGGTATTGGGCTAGCAGCACACGGCGGTAGCGCCGATAGACATCGGTGTCTTGCAGCATCACGCTCACGAAGCTGCAACCCAGTTCCGTACATACCGTTGCGTCGTAATGGCTCATGCGGTGGCAGGTGCCGCAGTCTTCCGAGCTGAACTTGAGAACGGTGTAGCTCATGGCTTGGGTGGCATTGTCTGGACGCTAGCCATCGCCTGCGATCGACGCCGGGGCATAGCAACGACGTTCACAGAGCTCGAGCGATTGCTGGTCGTTGAAGACCAGGTTGATCTGTTGGAATGCATTGGCGCTGGTGCGGCAGCCGATCTGCAGACTGAAGGCGCCCTGAGGGAGGTGTTCGGGCACAGAGCAAATCAACCCATCCACAAACGTTGCCGTTAGGGGATGGATGGCAAACTGCTCGGCGCTGAAGGGGGTACAGGGCTCAATCCGCTCATCGAGCCAGCATTGCCGCGTGCCTTGCCAGCCCTCCATGGATCGCAGCAGTTGCTCGGGAGGTTGAATCGGCCGCGGCGGTTCCTGGGTGCTGGCGTGGCTGCAGCGAAAGCCCACGGCTCCAACGGCATCGAGGCTCCAGGTGACACCCTCGGCAGTGGGATGTTGTCCCCAGAGCAGCACCAGCATCGAACGCGACCGTCCTGCGAATAGGTTCACTTCATGGCCGAAGCGCTCAGTGGCTGTATCCACGCGCAGACTCGACTGCCCCCCCGCCCCCATGAATTGCCAGCACTGGCCGCCGCTGTTGTAACGGTCGCGGTTCAAGGTCAGTTGTCGCCGACCTTCCGGCGCAAACAACAAGCCACGGCCATCCCAGATGCCGTTGTCGGGATCGCTGAAATGAATGTCGTAGCAGGTGTCGTCAATCACCCGGCTCGGCTGGCTCAGGTTGAGCTGGTCCCCGCGTAGGTACCAATGGCTGCTACCACACCAGCGCCCTGCGAAGTTGAGACGGTTGAGCTCCCATTGGCGCTGTTGTAGATCCACGCGTGCTTCGCAGGATCTCCGTAGCCTCGTTCCTCCCGAGAGGAATGTCGATGCGGGTCACCATCGTGGGCTGCGGCTATGTCGGCGAGGCCCTGGCACGACGCTGGGGTGAGCAAGCTGCTGTTGATCTCACGGTCACGACCACGCGCGAGGAGCGTCGTGTTGAGCTGATCCCCGTGGCTCGGCGGGTGTTGGTGGTGCGAGCGAGTGATCCATCCGCTTTGTTCCAGGCGCTGGATGGGGCGGAGGCGGCCGTGTTCTGCATGGCGCCGGGCGGTGATCGCCAGGTGGATGCCGATGCTTATGCCGCCACCTATCGCGACAGCATGCGCGCGCTACAGGAGCTCTTGCCCGACATGCCGCAGTTGAGGCAGATCGTGTACACCAGCAGCTGCGGGGTTTATGGCGACGCTGCCGGTGCCTGGGTGGATGAATCCACGCCAGCGATCCCGCGCGATGCCCATGCGGCGGTGCTGTTGGAGAGCGAACAGCTACTGGAGCAGTGCCGCGCCGATCAGCGCCGGGTGTGTGTTCTGCGTTTGGGTGCGATTTACGGACCGGGCCGTGACCTCATCCGCCGTTTCAAAACACTGGCCGGTACTACCAGGACTGGAGATGGCCGCATCTACTGCAACTGGATCCATCGCGACGATGTGGCCGGAGCGATCGCAGCGGCCGTGGCCGGAGGCTGGGATCAAACAGTGAACGTGGTGGACGATCAGCCTTGGCTTGTGGCTGACTTGCTGAATCAGATCTGCAATTCCGCCGATCTGCCCCCGGTGCAATGGAGTGGTTCGGAGCCGGGTGCCAAACCGATGGTGGATCGACGCATCAGCAATCGCCATTTGCACAGCCTGGGCTACGAGCTGCTCCATCCTCGGTTGCTTTTGCGGAGTGAGTGACAACACCTATGGCACTCTCGAGGCCCCCACGCTCCAATGTGCTCAGCGACGACATGGGGATGGGACCCGGCGATGACCTCGCCGGGCTTATTCATGGCGGCGATCTTCTGTAGGCCATCTAGCTTTGCCAGATCGCGCCGTTAATCGATCAGGGCGTTTCGCAGGGTGTGGAGACGCCCAGCATCCAAAAGTGATCAACAAATCGGGGGTATACGGCTCAAGAATGCGGTTGCAGCACTCGTGTTTCACCGATTCAGCAAGGCTCCCTTGAAATTACCTTGAAAGCCTCCGCTCAAGCACCTGGATGGAAGGGTGAGGGTTGTCCATGATGCATGTATCGGAAGAAATTCCGATTGAACTCAATACGCAAATCAATCATGACTTCTTTTGATCGAGCCTCTTTCTCAGTCGATGAACAAGATCTTTCGGCGGCCGTCGGTGGATCTGTGGGTTCGTTTTTCAAGGCTTTTGGCAGTCTTGCCAAGTCTGGAAAAAGCGTGGGTAGCTCTAGTTCAGCAAGCAGCAAGATGTCGTTTGGTTCACTCCCCTCGACGCCACCGTCGTCACCGCCTCCTGTACGAGTCGAAGTCGTTCAAAACGTCGTTCCGAAAGGTGGCCTTTCAACGGGGGCCAAGGCTGGGATCGTTGGATTATACTCGGCTGGTACGGTTGTTGACTTTATTGCGTGGGACCCTGCTGCAGTTGTCTGGAGGGATAAGCCGATCATCTGACCACTGTCTGGGTTCGATACCTATCCGTAGCACTGCCGTTCTTGTTATATGCAGCAGATTGCTGCATCTTGTGACGCTCCGGGGGGTGCCTCCTGGAGCGTTTTTTATTTCTGGCTCCCTATGGGTGAAGTCGTTTGGCTGTGTCGTTGTCAACACTGTTGTCGCGTCTCCCATCCGGCAGAACAGTACCAACAGTCTAACCAGAAATTCCCTGGTAATCACCCGCGTTCCTTCCTTGGAAATCCGATGCTGGCCCGACATGATTGATATGTCGGAGGGAGAAAGCCCTCCGTAGTCCAATTGCTAATCACCAATGAAAACCACTCTTAATGCTCAACACCTGATCGACGAGTCTGCGCTGCAGGCGGTTGTCGGCGGCGGCGTCCCTGAATTCTTCGGGGCTGTGCTGAAGGGGGCTGTCGGCCCCATGCTCCCTGGCTTCTTCGCGCCCAATCCACTAGTTGACGCTATCAACGCTACAGCTGAGATGACAAAGTCAAAAGAAGATCTGAGCTCTATTCGGGCAAAAACCCCATCAATTCAGGCCGAAAGTCAGGCCCTATCCCAAGAAATGGGCCTGGCAGGGCAGTCATATCGCGACTACATCGACAGCCTTATTGCTTCTTTGGACTAGCGTAGCGCTAGTACCACATGAGTATCGATACCCCTCTGCAGCCACGGTCGTGGCTGCAGAGGGGTTCTGCATTGAAGCTGATAGATCGAGGCTTGTTGCCAATTTTATCGACCGTGCCAGAGAGTGCGCTTCGAAGGTACTTGAGGTACCCGACTTGAATTCTCTCCTTAATTCTATGCTGTCTGAGAGCTATGAGGCAGTGGCATCGTGCTCCAGTTCTGGTTGGTATGGTTGTGACTTCATGGCCAAGCGGCATGCAGATTTTCGTTCTCCTCAGCTGCCTTGCTTTCTCTGGAAATTCTCTTCAAATTTTCCAGAGAAGCATCTGGAATGGGGCGTGATGCTCTGTCACGCTATAGGTATCGGAAGAGATTTCTACCGATCCCACATCACAGGAGAATCATGTTTTCTACTCATCAACTTGGCCGGCCAGTCGTCGACAAGGTGCTTTCAGAAGCTGTCGGCGGAAGTTTTTCATCGCTCGGCAAGGCGCTGACCTCTTCGGTCAAATCTGGTCCAATGATTAAGCCATTGTCGAGTTCATCTCGCTCTCTCGCGTCAAGCACAGGTTCTGTAGGTCCTTATTCAACAGGGAGTTTTCGTTCGGTCAGCTCGGCTGAGCCTATTCGTGTTGAGGTGTATAAAGAAGGCCTTTCAACGGGAGCCAAGGCTGGGATCATTGGATTATACTCGGCTGGTACGGTTGTTGACTTTATTGCGTGGGACCCTGCTGCAGTTGTCTGGAGGGATAAGCCGATCATCTGACCACTGTCTGGGTTCGATACCTATCCGTAGCACTGCCGTTCTTGTTATATGCAGCAGATTGCTGCATCTTGTGACGCTCCGGGGGGGGTGCCTCCTGGAGCGTTTTTTATTTCTGGCTCCCTATGGGTGAAGTCGTTTGGCTGTGTCGTTGTCAACACTGTTGTCGCGTCTCCCATCCGGCAGAACAGTACCAACAGTTTAACCAGAAATTCCCTGGTAATCACCCGCGTTCCTTCCTTGGAAATCCGATGCTGGCCCGACATGATTGATATGTAGGAGGGAGAAAGCCCTCCGTAGTTCAATTGCTAATCACCAATGAAAACCACTCTTAATGCTCAACACCTGACCGACGAGTCTGCGCTGCAGGCGGCTGTCGGCGGCGGCCTCACTTGGAAGGATGGCCTAAAATATGGCAGTTTCGGCCCCTTTGGTTTGATCCCCTTAATGAAGCACTATGAAGCCTCTTTGGAGGCTAGTAAGGCGGAGCATGCAGGCCTGTCAGCTGATAGGTATCAGGAAGATCTCCAAAAAGAACAGAGTTCGATCCTGACTCGAGAAGCCGTGCTTAAGGATATCTATGCTGAATTAAAGGGGGCGTCCCGCCAAGTGGTGTAAATCCTGAGGATCAGCACCGGCTACGCCGGTGCTGACGGTCTCGAGCTCAAGGCCCTTGCGGGGGAATGGGTGGGCTGGTCTGTGACCCTGGTCGGAGCACTACCACCTTCCTGAGACCAGACCATGCCCATCTCCGATTCTGCCGCCAGTGAACTGGCGCAGCTGCTCAATGGCGCTTTTGCCGGTGAGCTCATCCCTGAGCTGGTCCGTCAGGGGCTACAGGCCCTGATTGAGGCCGAGGCCGCTGCTGCTCTTGGCGCCGATCGCCACGAACGCACAGTCCAGCGGCGTGGACACCGCAACGGCAGCCGGGAGCGGTTGCTGGCCACTCCAGCCGGTGACGTTCAGCTGCGTATCCCACGCTTCCGCACTGGAAGTTTCTTCCCCTCGCTACTGGAGCCTCGCCGCCGTGTGGATCGGGCTTTGTGGGCCGTGGTGATGGAGGCTTATGTCTCTGGTGTCTCCACCCGCAAGGTCGACGAGCTGGTGGCTGCGCTGGGTTGTGAGAGCGGTATCTCCAAATCGGAGGAAAGCCGCATCTGCCAGGGGCTCGACACCCAGGTGCAGGCTTTCCTGAATCGGCCGCTGGAGTTCAGCCGTTACCCGTACGTCTACCTCGATGCGACGTACCTGCACGGCCGAGATCCAGCTCGCAGACAGGTGATCTCCAGGGCTGTGATCGTGGCGGTGGGCATCACGGCCAATGGCCAGCGTGAGGTCTTGGGGATCGAGGTGGGTGACAGTGAGGACGAGGCCTTCTGGACCGCCTTCCTCCGCCGCCTGCGCGAGCGCGGGCTCTCGGGCGTGCAACTGGTGATCAGCGACGCCCATGCAGGACTCAAGAAGGCGATCGTCCGGTGCTGCCAGGGCAGCAGCTGGCAACGCTGTCGCGTCCACTTTGCCCGCAACCTGCTGGTCAAGGTGCCAAAGGGCAGCCAGGACATGGTGGCCGCAGCGCTGCGCTCGGTGTTCGTTCAGACCGAGGCACAGGCCGTGGTGCAGCAGTGGGATCAGGTCACCAGGATGCTCAGCGAAAAATTCCCGGCAGCGGCAGCCCTGATGGAGCAGGCCAGGGAGGACGTGCTGGCGTTCCGGGCGTTCCCACCAGAACACTGGCGCAAGATCTGGAGTACCAACCCGCTGGAGCGGCTGAACAAAGAGATCAAGCGCCGCACCCGCGTCGTCGGCATCTTCCCCAACGACGCCTCCATCGTTCGCCTGGTCGGAGCGCTTCTGTTGGAGCAGCAGGAGGAATGGCAACTCGATGGTCGCCGCGTGTTCTCCGAATTCTCGATGGCCAAGCTGGACAACACCAGCAATCAGACCCAAGATCAACCAACAGCTGCCATAACTGCAGCTGCCTGATCACAACGCTGCGATCAGGTCATAGACCTCTGGATTTACACCACTCCAAGGGATGCAACCTCAACTTGGTCGGCCAGTCGTCGACAAGGTGCTTTCAGAAGCTGTCGGCGGGAGTTTTTCATCGCTCGGCAGGGCGCTGACCTCTTCGGTCAAATCTGGTCCAATGACTAAGCCATTGTCGAGTTCATCGCGCTCTCTCGCGTCAAGCACAGGTTCTGTAGGTTCTTACTCAACAGGGAGTTTTCGTTCGGTCAGCTCGGCTGAGCCTATTCGTGTTGAGGTGTATAAAGAAGGCCTCTCGGCGGGGACCAAGGCTGCGATTATTGGTGGATCATCTGCGGGGACGATTATTACTGCTGCTGCCTGGGATCCTGCCGCACTTGTCTGGAGGAAATAGCCGGTCTTCTGATCAATGCCTGGGTTCGATGTCTTTCCGTAGCCCAGCGGCTCTTGTTAGATGCAGCAGATTGCTGTATGTAATGACACTCCGGGGGTTTGCCTCCTGGAGTGTTTTTTATTTCTAGCTTTCTATGGGTGAAGTCGTTTGGCTCCAGCCGGCTGTGTGTTTGTCGAAGCTGTCGTCGCGCCTCCCATCCGGAAGAAGAGGGCCCACAAGCAAGGCCTATTAGAAGTCGCCCTGAGTAGCTCGCTGTCGTCGCGGGCTCTTGCCACCCCAGCAGTCTGCGCAACCCCTTGATGTCATGAGCCAGGGCGGCGATGCCCGCGGTGATCGACCAGGTCCCATCGAGCCGTAGGGCATTGATGGCCAGGCTCCGCAGCGTGGCCAGGATTTGGACTCCGTTGTTCTCCCGGTAGCGGTGGGCGTCTTCTCGCAGCGGCGCGTCCCGTACCCAGTGCCAGCTGTTTTCGATCGACCAGCGCTGGCGGATTGCTCTGAGTAGGGACTTAGCACCGGTGCGCAAACTCGAGACGTAGTAACGGGTCTCGTCCTGCGGCTTGCCCTCGCGAATGCCATGGCTACGCAAGGCGCTGATCGTCGCACTTCCCGGCCACTGCTCCATCACCCACTCCGGAGCCGGCATCGCCCGCAGCTTCCAGGTGATGTTACGACCTCGCCTAATTTCCCTCTTACTGGTGCGCCAGGGGATTCGGCGGCTGTAGGTGAGCCGATCTCGGATCAACTGGAACCCTTTGCGGCGCCCATGTTTGACGGCGATCAGGAAGTCGGCGCCGCGCTCAGCGAGGTAGAGAAAAAGGGCGGTTCGCATGCAGCGCATCAGCCTGCACAAGCACTCCCTCGAGCTCGATGGCCTCCAGTAACTGGCGCAGCGCCTGGATCTCACCACTAGCGTCGGTGGAGTATGTGGCCTGCGAAATCGCCACGCCCAGCGATTGGGAGTAGAGGCTTACCTGGGCAATGAAACGCGCTGCGCCGGCTTCGTTCTCAGCGATGGAACCGCGCAGCGTCTTGCCATCACACACCAAGGTATCCAGCGCTTCTGTCACACCCGGTTGAGCCGCCATCCAGTCGCGGAGCAGGGTCTCAAAGCCAGGCACATCCAACTGGGCGAGCAGAAGCCGGAACGTGGAATCCGAGGGCGACTTGCCGAAATCGGTGCCCAGGAGCTCGTTCAGCGTTTGACGACACGCTCCATCCCCACCAGCGAGCCCTGGCCGCTCAGAATCGAGAGGATGGCCACCAGCAGCATCCACCACTGGGGAAAGCGGATACCCCGGCGCATCCGGCAGTCTGGCAGCGCCTTGAGGAAGCTGATCAGATCGCTTACAGCGACTGGCGAAGTGGCGGGCTCGGAAGCAAATGGACAGGAGCGGTTCCCGCGCACGGCACCGTAAGCGCAGCGGCCCAGCCAGGGCTACGAGGACAAACTTCTAAGGAAACTCTGGACAAGCGGTGTTTGAGCGGCGGCAGCGAGCAGAAAGAGTGGTTTTGGCTGCAAATTGCCTCTGAGGCCATTTTTTGATGACCTTGGCTCACATATCCAGCCACTTTCGGCTGGTTTTGAGGCTAAATAGAGGTGTGCAGGCACACCAAGTCCCTGTTCACACTGTCGCGAGTAATTGTCGTCGGGCCTGGTACAGATTCGACAGTGCCGCAAGCACGTTGATTTTGCAGCGGTTCTTGGCCAAGCCTCGCAGCCGGGTCTTTTGAAAGCCGAACTGCTGCTTGATCACACGGAAGGGATGCTCAACCTTGGAGCGGATGTGAGCTTTGGCCGTCTCGATCAGATCCTGCACCCTCCCATCCGGGGTGTCAGGAAGAGCCCTGCGCGTGCCGGGCCGCATCGCCACTCTGAACTCCGCTGTCTTGCCAGCCATTTCTGGTCTCTTGGCGATGCCCTGGTAGCCAGCATCGCCGTACACCACCTCCTCATCTCCATGCAGTAGCTCAGCTGCCGGGGTGAGGTCGTGCACGTTGGCGGCGGTGACGACAACCGAATGGATCAGGCCTGAGTCCTTGTCAACGCCGGCGTGGACCTTCATGCCGAAGTACCACTGGTTGCCCTTTTTGGTCTGGTGCATCTCCGGATCCCGCTTCCCATCTTTGTTCTTGGTGGAGCTGGGCGCTGCGATCAAGGTGGCATCGACGATCGTGCCCTGACGCATGGTTACGCCCCGAGCGGCCAGGAGCGCTTTGACGGTGTCAAAAATCTGCTCACCCAGCCCATGCTTCTCAAGCAGATGGCGGAACGTGAGGATCGTGGTCTCGTCCGGGATCCGATCGCTGATCAGCTCGATGCCGGCAAAGCGGCGCATGGTGGGCACCTCGATCAAGGCCTCTTCCATGGCCGGATCGCTGAGGGAGTACCACTGCTGCAGCAGATGAATGCGCAGCATCGTTGCCAGCGGATAGGGAGGCCTGCCGCCTTTCTTGCTCGCCTTGGGGTAGTGCGGCTCGATCAGATCGATGAGTGCCTGCCAAGGCACCACAGCCTCCATCTCGGAGAGAAATTTCTCGCGCTTGGTGCGCTTCTTGGCCGTGGTCAGCTCATAGTCCGTGAAACCGAGCTGCTTGCCGCCCATCAACCCAGTCCTGGTCTGCGATTACAGGTTCATTTTCGCGCAGACGGGCTGGGTTTTCCAGAATTTCCCTAATAGGCCTTGGGCCCACAAGCTCACCAGAAATTCCCTGGCAAGCACCCGTATTCTCTCCTTGGTAATCCATCGCTGGCCAGACATGATTCATATGTCGGAGGGAGAAAGCCCTCCACTGTCCAATTGCTAATCTTCAATGAAAACCCTACAATCCGCTCATGTCGCTGTTACGGATTCAGATCTTTCCTGTGTTTCAGGAGGTAATGCTGGCGCAATCTTTCAAGCAGTGGCGGCGCCCTTCAATGTCTGGGAAGGAGTTGTAACGACCATGGCCCTCGACAATAACGTAAGCGCCGGTAGTGAGCTGTTGAAGCAGCAGCGTGAAAGGCGCTCCGGATTAGATGCTATCAGAGATTCGAACCGTCTTATGACGGAAAGTCTTGACAGCTTTGAGCAGGCTTTGATTGCCAAATATGGCGAAGAGACCATTCAGCAGATGATTGCGGATCGCACTGCTTAGTTTGTGGTTACTGGCCATTTCTGCCTTTGGGCTCTGGGGTGAAAGCCCTGGAGCCCTTTTAAACAGTTCCTTGAAAGTCGCCAAATAATGACTGAGCGGTCCTCGCTCCTTGGGGCATCCTCTTGCCCTTTGCAGGCGTCTTTTGTAAGTGATGGCGCTGCCTTCGCTGATGGGGCGTAGGCAAAGCGGCGGCCTTTCGTTTTGCCCCTCCGCCATTCTTCGTGAGCGTTCGTGGCAAGGTGACTGTGGAGTGCTCCCAGTTGAGCACTTTTCCAGTCTTTGCAGAGCTAATTCTCTGGTTCAGTTCAATCAGCGTATTAAATGCCATGCTCTGATTGCCGTTGTCTGCCTTGCCGGGGCCTCGATTAGTGGCCGGCTTGAGGTGTCAAGATCTGGCTCGTTCAGGGCCACTCTTTGGCGTTCATCATTGCTGTTGGTTCTTTGTTTGTGCTGTGTGGCCGTGTCTGTGAGATCAGAGTATGCCTGTGCTTGCCTATGTGTTTCCTGTTCTTGCTGCTCGCAGTTGCATGCCGGCTCGGATAAGGAGTCGGCTTCCTTGGGTTCTTGTGGGCACGGCTCGGTTCACTGGATTTTCCCCGGAACTGTTCTTGGTTTTGATCTGGTTTGATCTCCATGGTTCGGTCAGTCTGGGTGCATTGAGGGCTCCGCTCGTCGGTGCTTCTCAGTTTCACCCCTAAGGAGTTCTTCCCATGACTAAATCCTTTTCGACCCTTGATGACCAGGCGCTGCAGGCCGTGGCTGGTGGCCTAGTGACCCTCGTTGAGTTTACCCAGCCCGATTGTGAGCCTTGTAAGAGTGTTTCCGCAGCGGTAGATGCAGTGGCTGCGCAATTCGGTGACCAAATCGCCGTTGTTCGAGTTGACGCTAGTCAGAATCCGGGTCTTGCTGACCAGTTTGGCGTCAGAGCTACTCCAACCGTCTCCCTCGTGAACAACTCCCAGTATGTCGGGAGTGCGACTGGTCGTATCACGCCAGCCAAGCTCTCGGACTGGGTTCATCGAGCAAGTGCGTTGGGCTGAGTGTTTACCTAGGCCAGTCACAGCTCCACTATCCCTGGCGGGACTGCTTCAAGTACCGCCAGGCCTCCTGCGGGTCGACGCCGCGGCGGCAGAGGCTGACCCAGGGGCGAAGGGGGCCAAGCCAATCCTCTGGATCCGGGCGGCGCAGGAGCTCCAGCACAGAGGGCTCGGCAGTGATCGGTGGGGTCAAAACGGGTGAATCAACTGCCCAGAGCATTCCCCACGAGTTCTTCGCTCACGCGCCACAGGCGCTGCCGTGTGGCGGCATCGCGCGCGGCAGGAGCCATCCGGCAGGCCTTGGGGTAGCCCTTGAGGTTCCCCGGGCCGCCAGGGCCATAAAACGCGTTCGGCTGCGCGTCTGCTGCCGTGGCCGCATAGAGCTGAGGCAGTGCCCCCATGGCAGCGCTCTGGAACAGCGGATCCATCAGGCGGTAGGCCAGCGCCTCCAGGCGCGAGCCCCGGGCCGCCACCGAGGTGGGCTGGAGATTGGTGCGGGCCAGGCCGGGGTGGGCAGCGATCGAGCGCACGCTGCTGCCGGTTACCTCGAGCCGCTCCTGCAGTTCCAGGGCGGTGATCAGGTTGGCCAGCTTGCTCTGGGCGTAGGCCGCCCAGGCGTCGTAGCGCCGCTCACCTTGCAGGTCGTCGAAGGCGATCCGGCCGAAGTAGGCGGCCCCCGAACTCACGTGCACCACGCGGCCTTCGGGCTCAAGCAGCGGCAGCAGCTGTTGCGTGAGTGCGAAGTGCCCGAGGTGATTCACCGCAAACTGCAGCTCATGGCCCTGGGCACTGAGCTGGCGCGGCGGGGCCATCACACCGGCGTTGTTGATCAATAGATCCAACCGGCCCAGTTGATCCGCCACCTGATGGGCACCGCGCTGCACGCTCTGTAGATCCGCCAGATCCAGCTCAAGCGGGATCAGCTCGCCGCAAGCATCGGCCTGCAGCTCTGCTCGGGCCTGTTCGGCGCGCTCCAGGCTGCGGCAGGCGAGCACCACCCGCGCACCTCGCTGGGCCAGGGCTCGCGCGGTTTCCAGCCCCAGCCCGCTGTTGGCTCCTGTGATCAGTGCTGTGCGGCCGCGTTGATCGGGGATGTCGGCGCAGGTCCAGGGCATGGCTCAGAAGCGCTCTGGCGCTGAGGGTGCCGTGGTTTTAAGTGTTGGCCCCCTGCCACTGCGCGCGCACCTCGAGCACGGTGGGTCCCACCCAGAAGCTGCCGGGCGTGCGGGCCGCGCGATCGATCTCGCCTGCCGCTGCCTCGGCATCGGCCTGGCTCCACAGCCCCAGCTCCTGCAGCCGTGGGCCGTACACCGGCACAAACCGCTCCAGCCATTGGGCCGCCATGGAGCCTGGCCCGCCCAGCACCGGCAGCGGCCTGAGCTCCTCAATCTGCCAGCCGCGTGCCGCTAGCAGGCTGGGCAGCCGGCGATTCACGTCCCCGTCGCCACCGGCTTGGCAAAAGCTGGTCTGGCAGGCCTGGCCAAACCGCGCCACGGCCTCGGCCTGGGGGTAGAGCCCAAAGCTGTCCCAGTGCACGTATTCGTGCAGCACCAGGCGTCCGCCATGGCGCAGGGATCGCTCCAGCCCCTCCAGCAGCGGCTGCAGATCGGGCAGGAACATCGCCACCCAACGGCACCAGGCGAGGTCGAAGCCCTCGGCTGGCCAAGGATCGATGAGCAGCTGGTGCTGGCGCAGCTCCAGCTGGGTGAGTCCCTCGGCCTCCGCCAGCTGTTGGCCGGTTTGCACGTATTCGGGGCTGAGCTCGAGGCCGAGCACCCGGCCTTTCGGGCCCACCAGCCGCGCCAGATCGAGGGCTGCGAAGCCGGGACCGGCGCCCACGTCCAGCACGCAATCACCCGGGCCGAGCCCGGCGCTTTGCCAGGCGGCCAGGGCCTGCGGACGCCACAGCTCGTGCTGGAAGCGGAGGCGCTCCAGCTCCTCGGCGTGGGTGCCGAGCAGGTAGCTGGAGTCGCCCATGGGGGTGCTGCTCAGTCTTCGGGGAAGAGCAGACCGGCCAGCTCATCGGCATCCACGTCGTAAACGCGGGCCAGGCTCGTTTCGATGGCGGCGGTCACCTCGCCGGGTAGGAAGCGCATCGCATTGAGGGCGTCCTCGGCGATGTCGTCGGTGAGTAGGGCTTCGCCGCCGAGCTTCTCGTCGTTGATCACGGCCATCACCCAGCTCTGATAGGCGTAGACGAGGTCGGAGAACTCCAGATCGGGATCGTTGAAGTCCAGGGCCATCGCAAAGCGGGCGCAGCTCTGCTCAGTCTGCCGGCCGGTGGGGAGGATGGGATGCATGACAACCGCATCCCCTGACCCACTGGCCCTGCAGGCCACCCTGGTGGACTTCGCCCTGGCGGAACTGGTGCGTCAGCACCGCGAGAGTTTTCCGCCGCTCTGGCGCCCTGAAAGCTGGGCCAAGCTGCTGATCTGGCTGGCGCTCAACTGCGGCTGCAGTGGGGATGAGGCGGGTCTGAAGGCCTTCGCTGAAGCGATCGGCCCGATGCAGATGGGGCGGCTGCGGCGGGTGTTTTTTGAACGGGAGCTGGCGGATCTGGAGCTGCAGCTGATGGCTGACCCTGCCGAGCAGCAGGTGCTGGTATTGCCTCAAGGGCCGGCCGATGAGGTGCTCGAGCTGGCGCGCATTGCCCGGGCGCTGGAACGGGTGGGCCTGAAGGATCAGGTGGTGGCCGATCAAGAGCGCTGGCAGCGCCTGGATGCGCTGGTGGCCATCCCTTGGCAGGAGCAGCGGTGATGGAGCTGATCGCCCGCTACCGCAACCCCGGCTTTGAGGCGCTGGCCGACGGGGTGATGGCCTTCTTTGAGCGTCGCCCTGATCTGCAGCGCCCCGGTGTGGCCTTTGGGCCGGATGGCGCCGGCGAACCTGCCAAGGTGTCGACCGACATCAGCCTGGTGGCGATCGATCGTTCCGATCCGGAAGCCTTCGCGCTGGCGGAGGTGATTCAGCGGGGCGTTACGGCCGGCCTGGAGCGCTATCTGCAGGAGCGGCCCCTGTTCCGCGAGTGCTGCCCGGAGCAGCAGTTGTTTGTGAATCCGATCTTCAACCTGCAGCGCTATGCCCCCGGTGAGGGTTTCAAGCGCTGGCACTGCGACTGGACCATCAGCGACGAAGCCACCGAGCCCGTGCATCGCGTGCTCGCCTGGATCCTCTACTGCAACAGCGTGGAGGAGGCCGGCACGGAGTTTCACTGGCAGCAACACCATGAGGAGGCCGAACGGGGCAAGCTCGTGATTTTTCCGGCGGGGCCGTCGCATATCCACCGCGGCCGGGTGAATCACGCGTGCAGCAAAACAATTGCCACCGGTTGGATCAATGCGGGTAGCCGCGAGGCTTATCTCAAGCGACTGGCAGCTGGTTAGGGAAGCCGGCTATTGGTGCGATGCTGCTCGGGAGGCCAATGCATCGAATATTCCACTTGTTGTGGGAATGGGATTTCAATCTTGTTCTCTTTGAAGGCTTGCCAGATGGCCTGGTTCACTTCGCTGCAGATTCCAACATTGTCCATCGGATTGGAGATCCAGAAGCGCAGGGCGTAGTTGATCTCGTAATCGCCGTAGCTGAGCATCAGCGCTTTGGGCGCTGGCTCGGGCAACACTCGGGCTACTTGGCGGGCTGTGGTTTCCAGTAGGGCGATCACCTCAGATGGATCGTGGTGATAGGCCGCGCCAATGCTCACTTGGCTGCGGCGCATCCGATCGCTGGCGGTGTAGGTGGTGGCGGCCTCGGTGAAGAAGGTCTGATTGGGGATCAGTAGTTCGGCGTTGTCTCGGTCGCGCCACAGCAATGTGGCCCGCAGCCCCAGGCGGCGCACCTCACAGGGATCCCCATCGAGCATCAGAACTTCCCCGGGGCGCACGGAGCCCTCGAAGAGCAACCAGAGGCCGCTCACGAAGTTGGAGAACACCTCCTTGATGCCAAAGCCCAGGCCCACCGACAAGCCACCGGCTACCGCAATCAGGGCCGTTGTGTTCAGGCCCAAATGCACGCCCACGGCCACCAGGCCAATGGCCACAACCGCATAACGCAGCATCAGCTCCATCGCTTTGCGGCTGCCTTCGCTCATGCCCACAGCCCGCTGCACCAGCCAGGCCAAGCCAGCTGCGGGCGGCCCGCAACCCACCACCACGAGATAGATCATCACCAGAGCGTGAAACAGCTTGCCGGCTTTGATTTCCACGCCGAATAGCTCACCCAATTGAGCTACAGCGAGATCGTTGAGACTGTCCACTTCGCTGATCAGTGCCATGGCAGCGAGCAGCAGAAAGGTCGGCCGCAGCAAGCGGCTTTCAAGCTGGTGGGCGCGCGCAGGGGGCAGCCAATGCAGCAACTGGTAATGGAGCAGATGGAGGCCATACCAAATCAACCAGAGCAGGCCGAGTAGGAGGGCTAGTCCGGCCGGCTGCTTTGCGCTAATCAGCGCAAGGCTGCTCAGTCCCAGTAGCACCAGACCTAAGGGCACGTAGCCGGCGGTAGGCCATCGCCGCAGAAGCCTGTGGCGCCGAGCCAGGCGTGTTCCGATCACGCAGAGCGCCACCAACACCAGCTGAACCACCACAGAGTGGCGCTCCAGATAGCCCAGCCAGCCCAGAACTTCGAGGATGAGTTGCTTCATCGTTGCCGCCTTTGGAAGAGCGCGATGAAGGCGTCAGCAGCGCTCTCGGGGCTGATTTCGCCAAACACCAACTGGGTAATCAGTCCCTGGGCGGCTGCCAACCGCGGATCGTCGTCGGGGATCAGACCGATCAATGGGGCGACCTGTTGCCCCCCCTCCTGGGAGTCCGCCATGGCTTGCAGCGCTCGAGAGCTGCGTATCGGCACCTTCACAAAGCGATTGGCGGGAAGCAGCGTCTGCGATCCGAGGGTGAGGCTGCGCTGCACCAGGGGGTTCACGCTGAAGCGACTGAAGGAAAGGGCGCGCTGACGACCTTCCCGGCTGGAGCTGCGCCCCAAGGCCATCACCCGCAGGCGGTTGATGGGGCTGGCGAGACCTCCAGGGCCGCTGGGCAGGCTGGCAACACCAAGCGCTTGTCCCAGGCTCTTTCGCAGCTTCGGAAGGCTCATGCTGGAGCAGGTGATCCAATCGAGCCGCCCGGCGCCGAATTCGTTCTGTAAGGCAAGCTGCCCTCCGAAAAAGCTCACCCGTTGCTGATCGCTGGCGTTTTGCAGCCAACGAAGCCACTTGGAGATCTGTTGGCGCTCTTCGGCACTTGGGGGTGTTCCGGCTGCAGCGCGATTCAACGCTTCGATTGTGCCCATGCTTCCTGCCGTCCAGAGCAGAGTGTTGAGCTCAACGCTGAGTCCAATGCTGTGGCCTTTGGCGCTGGTTTTCAGTAGCTCTGAGAGGGTGCTAGGTGGTGTGGAGAGGCGCTGGCGGTTGAAGCACGCCACTTGCGGCTGCACCACGATCGGTAAGCCAGCCAGCTGGCCGCTGGCGGTGCGCATCCGATTCAGGTCATACGCGCTAAAGAGATTTTCCAGAGCTCGATTGGCTGGGAAGGGATCGATCAGTCCCTGCTCGAGCAAATAGCGAGCTGTGTCGCCATTAATAAACAACAGATCGGGGCCGAGACCAGCGTTGGTGCGCCGGCGGACTGCATCATCGATGCGTTCATCGGGGTAAACGCTGAATTGAAACCGTGTGTTGGGGTGGATCTGCCGGTAACCCGATTCAAGGCCGTTAAGTCGCTCCTGAAAGTCGCCCAGCAGGTCGGCATCGATGCTCTGGTCAGCATTGACGCCGATCGCCAGGTACACCACTTGTGGCAGTTCAAGCCGGCCTGAACAGCCGCTGAGGCTGAGAACGCACAGCAGGCTGGACAGCAGCATCCGGCGCGTATGGGGCCGTCGCGTAGACCCTGGGATAGGAACCATGGCCATAGGAACTGAGTCCATCATCCCGGCTCTGGCGCCGTTTTGCGAGCATGGTCCGAATGCCTGCTGCCGCTGCCGTGACCGACGCTCTGCCCAAGACCTACGACCCGGTGGGCACCGAAGCGCGCTGGCAGCAGGCCTGGGAAACCAGCGGCGCCTTTCACCCGGATCCCAGCGCCCCTGGCGAACCGTTCTCGGTGGTGATCCCGCCGCCGAACGTGACCGGCAGCCTCCACATGGGGCACGCCTTCAACACGGCCCTGATCGACACGATCGTGCGCTTCCAGCGCCTGCGCGGCAAGAACGTGCTCTGCCTGCCCGGCACCGATCACGCTTCGATCGCCGTGCAGACGATCCTCGAAAAGCAGCTCAAGGCTGACGGCAAGCGCAAAGAAGATTTGGGCCGTGAGGCGTTCCTCGAGAAGGCCTGGGAATGGAAAGCCCAGAGCGGCGGCACGATCGTGGGCCAGCTGCGCCGGCTGGGGTATTCCGTCGACTGGCAGCGGGAGCGCTTCACCCTCGACGCCGGCTGCAGCGAGGCCGTGATCGAGGCCTTCAACCGGCTGCATGAGCAGGGGTTGATCTACCGGGGTGAATACCTGGTGAACTGGTGCCCCGCTTCCGGCTCCGCGGTGAGTGATCTGGAGGTGGAGATGAAGGAGGTGGATGGCCACCTCTGGCACTTCCGCTATCCGCTCACAGCTGGACCGGCTGCTGATGGCCGCACCCATCTCGAAGTGGCCACCACCCGCCCCGAAACCCTGCTGGGCGATACAGCCGTGGCGGTGAACCCCAAGGATCCGCGCTACGCCGCCCTGGTGGGCCAGACCCTCACCCTGCCCCTGGTGGGCCGCGAGATCCCGATCGTGGCCGATGACCACGTCGATGCGGAGTTCGGCACCGGCTGCGTGAAGGTGACCCCCGCTCATGACCCCAACGACTTCGCCATCGGTCAGCGCCACAACCTGCCGCTGATCACGGTGATGGCCAAAGAAGGCTCGATGAACGAAGCCGCCGGCCGCTTCCAAGGGCTCGATCGTTTTGAAGCCCGCAAGGCCGTCGTCGCGGCGATGGAGAACGAAGGCTTCCTGGTGAAAGTGGAGGACTACCGCCACAGCGTGCCCTTCTCCGATCGCGGCAAGGTGCCGGTGGAGCCCCTTCTCTCTACCCAGTGGTTCGTGAAGACCGAGCCCCTGGCGGCCCGCTGCCGCGAGGCTCTGGAAAACGCCGATCCGCGCTTCGTGCCGGAGCGTTGGAGCAAGGTCTATCGCGACTGGCTCACCGACATCCGCGACTGGTGCATCTCCCGCCAGCTCTGGTGGGGTCACCGCATCCCGGCCTGGTTTGTGGTGAGTGAAACCGGCGGCGCCATCACCGACACCACGCCCTACGTGGTGGCCCGCAACGAAGCGGAAGCCCGCCAGAAGGCCGAAGCCCAATTCAGCGGCGGAACCCATGCCCATCCGGTGGTTCTTGAGCAGGATCCCGACGCGCTCGACACCTGGTTCTCCAGCGGCCTCTGGCCCTTCTCCACCCTGGGTTGGCCCAACGCTGAGGCCGCCGATCTGCAGCGCTGGTACCCCACCAGCGTGCTGGTCACGGGCTTCGACATCATCTTTTTCTGGGTGGCCCGGATGACGATGATGGCCGGCGCCTTCACCGGCCAGATGCCCTTCCAGGACGTGTACATCCACGGCCTGGTGCGCGATGAAAACAACCGCAAGATGAGCAAATCGGCGGGCAATGGCATCGATCCGCTGCTGCTGATCGATCGCTACGGCGCCGATGCCCTGCGCTTTGCCCTGGTGCGCGAGGTGGCCGGCGCCGGTCAAGACATCCGCCTCGACTACGACCGCAAGTCCGACACCTCCGCCACGGTGGAGGCCTCCCGCAATTTCGCCAACAAGCTGTGGAACGTCACGCGCTTTGCGCTGATGAACCTCGATGGCGAAACGCCGGCGAGCCTGGGGGAACCGGATCCCGCCGCGCTGCAGTTGGCCGATCGTTGGATCCTCTCCCGCCTGGCGCGGGTGAACCGCGAAACAGCCGAGCGTTACGGCAACTATGGCCTCGGCGAAGCCGCGAAGGGTCTGTATGAGTTCGCCTGGAACGAGGTGTGCGATTGGTATGTGGAGCTGATCAAGCGGCGCTTGCAGGTGCCGGCTGATCTCGATGGCGCTGCCCGCGAGGCGGCGCTGGCCGATCAGCGCACCGCCCGCCAGGTGTTGGCCAAGGCGCTCAACGAGTTGCTGGTGATGCTCCAGCCGCTGATGCCGCACCTCACCGAGGAGCTCTGGCATGGCCTCACCGGTGCCGGTGAGGAGACGTTCCTCGCCCTGCAGCCCTGGCCGCAACTCGATGAAGCCGCCCTCAACGACGACCTCGAGGCGTCGTTCGCCGATTTGATCGAAGCGATCCGCGTGGTGCGCAACCTGCGGGCCGTGGCAGGCCTCAAGCCCAGCCAGAGCGTGCCGGTGCGCTTCGTCACGGGGCGCAGCGCGCTGGCTGGGGTGCTCAGCGCCGCCACTGCCGACATCAGCGCCCTCACCCGCGCGGAGCGGGTGGAGGTGCTCGATCCGGCCGCGGCGGAGGCCAATCCCGCCACCAAGGCCCTGGCCGGCGTGAGCGGCGAGCTGCAGGTGCTCCTGCCGATCGAAGGCCTGGTGGATCTCGAGGCCCTGCGCGCCCGCCTTGAAAAAGACATCGCCAAGGCCGACAAGGAGATCAAGGGCCTGGCCGGCCGCCTCGCCAACCCCAACTTTGCGGATAAAGCTCCGCCGGAGGTGGTGGCCGAGTGCAAGGCCAACCTGGCCGAAGCCGAGGCCCAGGCGGAGTTGGCCCGCAAGCGCTTGGCGGATCTGGGCTAAGACCAGCTCAGTTGGGCGTGATCATCACCTTGAAGATCTCGCCCGAGGCCACGGAGTACGTGGTGCTGCCATAGGTGCTGAGATCGCTGAAATCGTTCGCCACCTGCGCTTCGATGCCGCCCACCACGTAGCCCACCAGCACCGATTCGCCCGGTTGGGTGCGCCGTTGCAAACGGTCGAGGTCGAGCACACCCTCGGCCAGATAGCGCACCCGTTGATCCTGGCCAGGCCCCAGGGGGATGAACACCGAGGATGCGCCGTAGCTGAGCGGTTCTCCGGCCGCATTTTCAAGATTGGGGAAGCTGCCGGCCAGTGATTTGCTCCAGCTGTTGTCTCCGCTCCGCTTGATCGCTGCGATCTGGGAGGTGAATGGGACTGGGGGCGCCTGGTCTGGACTGTTATCTCGATTCACGTAGTAGGGCTGGCCGTTCGGATCGATCGTGATGGCCGAGATACCTCCGAAGATCAGGCTGGTTTGGCTGTCTTCGCGACTGGAATAGAGCCCGAGATTGGCGGCGGTGTATTGATTAATCCCCTGCCGGAAGGTGTCGGGATCGTCCGGGTTGGCCATGGTGGGCTGGCCCGTGATCAGGTCGATCTGAACGGGCACGGTCCATACGCCCACACCGCCATAGAACACGCCGCCGAGCGCCGCGCCATGGGGGATTAGCTCACCCTGGCTATTGCGCTTCAGTTGGGTGACCACATTCAGATCACGCCGGTGGTAGGCGCTCTCCACGGGTGTGGAGAGGCTGTTGAGCCGGTAACCGAGCTTGCCCTTCTCGGGCTTGTAGCGGATGTCGAAGTTGCGCACTTGCTCGGTGTAGAGCCCGTTGCTGCCTGGCACATAGCCGCCGGAGAAGTCCTGCCCGAAGATCAGCTGCGCCTGGTGCTCCTTTCTCCCCTTCAGCATTTCTCCGCCGGTGACAGCAAAGAGGTGGGTGTTCTGCCCATTCACCTCCAGGGCCTCTCCCGCCGTCGAGAGCACGCTGTGTTTGGGAAGGCGCTTGGTGTCTTTCTTCACCCAGGCGGCCAGGTCGTCGACCTGGATCGCCGAGAGGCGGTTGCGGGTGGAAAAGCTCCGAGTGCTCTCATCGAACACGTAGCCCCCCACGCGGTAGAGAACACTCCCCTCCTGAAACTGTTGGGCGTTGGTGGTGGAGAGCGACAGCTGTTTGCCGGCGCTGAGCCCCGATTTCGCCAGGGGCCGCGACCAGCTGCGCTCCTTCACCGGGTCGTACACCCAAACGCGGTCGTTCTGATGCGACGGCGGGAAATTGGCTTCGCCATCGGGGGTGAAGTTGTGCAGGCCATTGGTGCGTCCGCCGATCAGCACCCACTCACCGGATTTGGTCTGCGCGGCGCTGAAGGATTGCAGGGTGGGGAAGCGCGCGCTGCGTTGCTGCAGTTGTTGCAACTCCACCGACCAGGGTTCGCTCCAGCTGTGTAAGGGGCTGGCGCTGGCGGTCTGATCGGCTCCTGTTGAACTGAGCGGCAGGTCGGAGCTGGCGGCCATGGCTGCAGTGCAAGCATCTGATTGGATTGTGTGCACAACCTCTGCTTCTGTCAGTTCGAGGGTTTGTTCAAGTCAGCGTCGACCCTTCCCCACAGATCCGAAAGCCAGTGCCCTTCCACGGTGCATCCCTCACGGAGGGTTTCCAAGCCTTGCTCCCGGCGCTGCAGTCTCCCGCTGGTGCCATCGCTTTCGTGCCCCTTTATGCCCTTTGGGTCACGCTGCTCCTGCCCGGGGTTTGGGCCTCGATGTTGGCCGGGGCGCTCTACGGAACCTGGTGGGGCAGCTTGATTGTGTTTGTGGGGGCGTGCCTCGGGGCTGAAGCTGCGTTTCTGCTGGGTCGCACCTGGCTGCGGGCGTGGGCGCAGCGCCGCCTTGCTGCGTTGCCGAAGCTGCAGGCGGTGGAACGCGCCGTAAGCCGCGAGGGTCTGAAGTTGGTGCTGCTCACCCGCCTGTCGCCTGCTTTCCCCTTCTCGTTGCTCAACCTCGCCTACGGCCTCAGTGAGGTGAGCCTGCGCGATTACACGATTGGGCTGATCGGAATATTGCCGGGCACGATCCTGTTTTGTGGGTTAGGTGCTCTTGCCGGCGACGTGGCGCGCTTCGGTGACGTGCTCAGCGGCCAGGCCGATCCCGCCACCTGGGCGCTGCGCATCATCGGCATCCTTGCCACGGTGGCGGTGGTGTGGCTGGTGGGCCGGGCGGCCCGGAAGGCCCTTCAGGAGTCGGAGCCGCCGGCTTGATCCGGTAGCGGCCAATCGCGCAGCGCCGCGATCAGCACGAACCATCCCAGGCGCATCCGCGCCAAAGGGCCTGGTATGGCTGCCAGCTCGGCGTATTTCGCACGGCCGCACTCGGTTTTGATCCAACGGTGGATGGCAAGTTGCTGCATGGCCATCAGGGTATGGACGGCGGGCTCTTGTCGCAGCGCTGATGAGCATCAGCTTCAAACTCAGCCTAAGAGGTTTGCGTATGCGGTCAGTAGATGGTGCATGAAAGCGGTGCCGTTGATGCTGCCTAAACCGGTGGCAGCGTCAAATCCTGCGCCAGTGGCTGAGAGGCTGAGATCAAGTTCTCCATTTGGTCCGGTGCCATTCAGAGGATAAAGCGTGTAGCCAGGATCTGTCTCAAATACCGCCACATAGATCCCCTCCCAATCCTCAGGCGACTCAGGTGTTGAATAAACATTGGCGTTGTTGGAGCCGGCTGGAACATCAAAGAAAACTTGTTCTCGCGATGATGAGTTGTACAATTCGTAAAGCAGTGGATTAACAAAGCCAAGCTTGGCTTTGTCGCCGTGCTTCTGTCTTAGGTTCGAAGCTGTAATTGCCAGCAAGGCGGCAGTCAGCGGGGCCGCGGCGGATGTTCCTTTTGCTGCCATGATGCCATAGTCATCTCCGTCAAGGTATGCCATGAAATATCGCTGATCCTCAATGCTAGTCGAAGCATTTCCCCCTGAAAGCATGGAAATGTCTGGGTAGTTTCTCCAGGTATCGATCCACTCTCCTGTGAGATTGTCGCGTTGGTAGGTCGCTTCGTACAAGCCCGAAGATTTGTCCCAGCTCCCACTGGAGCCGAGGTCCTGAATCAGTCCTGATTTTGCATAGAAAAACTGGGTTTTTCCGGTTATAAAGTCTGCGGCTGAGAAATTTCCTGCAAAGGCGACAGGTTGATTTGGGGGCAGCGCAAATCTTGACTCCGTCAAAATCCCGTTCCAGGTGCTCTGGTCTTTTGCAGATGAAACAGATGCTGGATCGCTGGAATTGTTTGTTGCTGTAACAAATTCTCTGCTGAAAGCCGTCCCGCCCACGCTGAGTACTGCTGCGCTGCCGGTGCTTTGATCGGGTAGTGCTCTGCCAATGGCGGGTTTCAGCGGTCCGCTCAGTCCGCCAGTTGGGTTGGCTGTACCTCGGTCGCCAGCGGCGATCACGATCGGAATGCCACGAAGGACGGCATCCATGAACAATTCATCCAGTGCCTGTGATCCGTCGTTGTTTTCGCTTCCTAATTGTTTTGATGAGCTGATGACGTCAACGGCTTCGTCTCCCTTGAGATAAATCAAGGACGCATAACTTGCGTAGGTGTCGATGGCTGCACTTTGGGTTGATGCAACGATCTGTGCTCCTGGTGCGATGGATGTCAAAACGCTGACATCGAGCATTTGCTCGAGGCTGTACCCGCTGTCTGGGATCTCAGGATTCAATGACTGAATTTGTGGGACCTCATCTGGGTTTCGTCCCTGTAAAGTCATCAGCTCTCTAAATGCCGAGCTGTTCTGCCAGTTCAGCATGGCCTGATTGCCTCCAGTTCCGGTTAAGCCAATGCGGGCTCCTGTGCCGGCAAGATCATCGGTCAATCCGGGGAAATCGTAGGCTTTTGCAACCTCGCTAGGTAGAAAATAAGCTGCTTCAATCTGGCTAGTGTCGTCAATGCCGCTGTTCTTGTTGTGGTTGTCGGTCTGGTTTGATGCCTCGCGTATTGTGAAGCCTAAAATAGCGTCGGCAAAGTCTTTCGCTCCTTCGCCTTGGGCTTTCAGGAAAGATTTGGCTGTGCCTTCGCGGCTGATGTAGTCGAAACTCGATATGGAAGAGTTGAATTCCAGTTTACCGTTGGTGAAGGCTTTTAGAAATTTTTCTAATGTGATCTCGAAGCCCAGTGTACGCTGTTGTAGAGCTGTTGATGTGTCGATCTTTGTGGCGCCACTGCGTTTGAGGAACTCAACCACGGATTGAATGCTCTTTCTGTCTGCTCCATAAAGCTGATTCAGGTCTTTGTTGGATAGCTCGCTTGTGTAGGCCTGCAGTTCCTGGTAAGAGAGTCCGAGGAGTTTGTCGGTGTCGTAAAACTTGTCGAAGCTGTATTTGCCGCTTTTCTCAATGGCTTTGGCATCAACCTTGCGTCGATTCAGTACCAGGTCGACACTGAGGTTGAGGCCCTCGGTCTCTGCTCCTTTCCCTTTCTGGAGCTGCTTGTATTGCTTGGCAACCTCTGGCATGAGGTCGTCAAGTTGAAAGAATGTCTTCTGATCTGGGCGGACCCAGGGATTGGAATTGGGGATGCGAGCGCTTTGTTGTTTATGCGTCATCTATTGGGTTTGCTGAGCTATGGCTAGTATCAGATTGTGATGTCCGTATGGCAATGTGGCCCATGACAATCGATAAGGTTCATTGAAGCTCCAGTGAGCAGCAAGCTATTGCTCGTCGGGTGCTGTGACTGGCTTCGGCGTGTTGGCGGCAGGCCCATTGCACGCGGCGGTGGTGTGCCGGGCAGTGGTCAGCTGCTTCCCAGCAGCGCCTGTAGCCCGGCCTCATCCAGCACCGCCACCCCAAGGCTTTCGGCCTTGCTGAGTTTGCTGCCGGCTTCGTCGCCAGCCACCACGTAGCTGGTCTTTTTGCTCACTGAGCCGCTCACCTTGCCGCCGGCGGCTTCGATCAGGGCCTTGGCTTCGCTGCGGCTCATCGAGGGCAGGGTGCCGGTGAGCACAAACGTCTGGCCGTTGAGCTGGGCGCTGGCTGCACTGCGCTCCGCGGCGGCTGCCAGTTCTTCGTCACTGGTGGCGAGCGAAAAGCCCAGGCGTTCGAGTTGGCTCAGCAGCTCCTGGTTGGCCGCCGTGGCAAACCACTGCTGCAGGCTCTGGGCGATCTCGCCGCCGATGCCATACACGGCTGTGATCAGCTCGGGCGTGTCGGTGGCCGCGGTGGCCAGCTCCGCAGCGCTGGGGAAGGCGGAGGCCAGCGTTTTGGCATTCACTTCGCCCACGTGGTGGATCCCCAGGCCATAGAGCTGCCGGTTCCAGGGCTGGGCTTTGGAGGCGGCCAGGGCAGCTACCAGGTTGTCGGCGCTCTTGCTGCCCATGCGCTCCAGGCTGGCCAGCAGCGCTCCATCGAGCCGGTAGAGATCGGCGATTGAGCCCACCAGGCCACGGTCCACCAGCTGCTCGATCAATTTGCTGCCGAGCCCATCCACATCCAGGGCCCCCTTGCTCACCCAGTGGCGCAGGGCGCCGCGCAGGATCGCCGGGCAGCTGCTGTTCACGCAGCGGGTGGCGGCTTCACCCTCCTCACGCACCAGTTCCGAGCCGCATTCCGGGCAGGTGTGGGGGAGTTCGAGGCGCTGGGCACCGGCGGGCCGTAGCTCCGCCAGCACCCGCACCACCTCAGGGATGATCTCGCCGGCCTTGCGCACCACGATTGTGTCGCCGGCGTGCAGATCCAGCTCCACCAGGCGGTCGGCGTTGTGCAGGGTGGCGCGGCTCACGCTGGTTCCGGCTAGGGGCACGGGTTCAAATTCAGCGACCGGTGTCACGACCCCGGTGCGTCCCACCTGACACGCCAAGCGCAGCAGCTTGCTGGGGGCCTCTTCGGCGGGGTATTTGAGGGCGATGGCCCAGCGCGGCGCTTTCTGGGTGAAGCCGGCGGCATCCTGCAGCGCTAGGTCGTTGAGCTTCACCACCACGCCGTCGGTGGCGTAGTCGAGCTGGCGGCGGCCCGTGTCCCAGCGCTCGAAGAAAGCCTCCACCGCCGCCAGATCCGGCAGCAGTTCGGCGTTGGGGTTCACCTTGAAGCCGGCGGCCTTGAGCCACTGCAGCGACTCCCACTGGCTGGCCGGTCCTTGCGTGCCGGGCGGCAAGTGCAGCGTGTAGGCGAAGAAATCGAGCCGCCGGGCCGCTACCACCTTGGGATCGAGTTGGCGCAGGGTGCCGGCACAGGCGTTGCGGGGGTTGGCGAAGAGCGCTTCGCCCCGGCTCTCGCGCTCGGCATTGATGGCGGTGAAGGTGCCATCGGGGATGAATGCTTCGCCGCGCACCTCCAGCCACTCCGGTGGGTGCTCGAGCTGCAGGCGCAGGGGCACCGAGCCAATGGTGCGCACGTTGGCGGTGATCTCTTCGCCCTGCTCGCCGTCACCGCGGGTGGCGGCCCGCACCAGCACGCCGTGCTCGTAGCTGAGGGCCAGGGCGTTGCCGTCGATCTTCAGCTCGCCCACCATCGGCAGCGCGGCGGCGGGCTCGCGGTCGAGCACCTTCAGTAGGCGGGCGTACCAGGCCTCGAGCTCGCCTGTGTTGAAGGCGTTGTCGAGGCTGAGCAACCCGATGCGGTGCTGCACCGACTGGAACCCCTCAGCTGGTGCCCCTCCCACGCGCTGGGTGGGGCTATCTGGGGCGATCAGCTCCGGGTGGGCGGTTTCGAGATCGAGCAGCTCGCGGTAGAGCCGGTCGTAGACCGGATCCTCCATCTCAGGAGCATCGAGCACGTAGTAGGCATGAGCCGCGCGATTGAGCAGCTGCCTCAGTTCAGCGGCACGGGCGTGTGGTGCAGCCAGGGATTCGTCAGGGGCAGGGCTGCTCACGCTTCAACGGGTGCGGACCGGACGATCAGGCGGCGGCCTTCTGGATGCGGTCCACCTTCCAGTCTTCCTCCACCTTCACAAAGGTGAAATCGAGGGGCAGCTCATCGTTGTTCTCGGCCTTGAGCTTCACGGTGAGGGTGATCTGGTCTTCCTGGATGCGGGGACGACCCGACTTGAGGTTGCGGTATTTGTTGAGCTGCAACCCGGCCAGGAAGCGGATGAACTGCTGCCGGTTTACGTGGGAGCGGTAGTTCTTGGTGGTGAGCAGGTAGGCGGCATCCACCCGGCCTGAGGCCACCTGGGTGAAGAACTGCTTGATCACGGGGTTGATCCCGCGCGCGTTCAACACCAACTTGACGGCGTTGATCGTCCAGTAGAGGAGCAGGGTGCCGGCGCCGGCCAACAGGGCCTTGGTGCCGATCGATTGCACCAGTTGTCCGTCCATGGGCGCGCGGAGAGGGGTGGGGGTGATTCTGCAGGACCAGCCCCCTTGCAGCGCAGTGCGGGTTCCAGCACCGGGCTGGTGATCTCAGCCAGACTGCCGCCGTTGCAGCCAGCCCTGAGCGTGCCCCTCGTCCCGCTGCTGCCGCTGTTTCACCGCCTCAACCGCGAGCATTTCGCCGGCGAGCTGGCCGATGGCGATGGCCAGGCCCTGGTGGCGGTGCGCTGGAGCGATGGCCGCATGCGGCGTAGTGCCGGCCTCTATCGCTTTGGCCGTGACCGCCAGGGCCAGCCGATCAGCGAGATCGTGTTGTCGCGGCCGCTGCTGGAGCCCCTGCCCCAGGAGGCCACCCTCAGCACCCTCTGCCACGAAATGATCCACGCCTGGGTGCATCGGGTGGTGCGGGCGGATGAAGTGCATGGCCCCCACTTCCGAAGCCGGATGGCGGCGATCAATGCCTCACAGCAGGAGTTTGAAGTGAGTGTGCGCCACCGCTTTCCGGTGCCAAGCGAGCCGGCTCGCTGGATTGCCTCCTGCCCCAGCTGCGGTCTGGAATCCCCTTATCGCCGCCGCCGGCCCGGAGTGGCCTGTCGCTTGTGCTGCGAGCGATTTCACGGCGGGCGCTGGCATGCCAGCTGCCAGCTGGTGTTCACGCCGGCGGCCGCCTAGGTTGCGGCCCATGGGCACCGCGTTGTGGGCACTGCAGTGGAGCGGGCTGACCATCGCCTTGGTGGGCCTGGCCCGGGAGCGCTGGCTGCGGGCCAGGCGGCTGCAGCGCTGAGGCCCCGCTTCAGCGCCCTTAGCCTGAACGCATGGTGGATGCCTACGACAACTGGCGTGATGAACGCCCCGACGAGCGCTTTGAACGGCGTGGCCCGCGCCGATCGGAGCCAAGGCTCGAGCAGCGGCTTGATCAGTGGGTGTCGGCAGGCCGGCAGTTGGTGGATGGGGTGGCTGGGGCTCGGCCCGGCTCACGGCCGGCTGGCCGCGCCAGTGGCCTGAAGCTCGATCACCTCGGCCGCTGGGTGGAAGACAAGCTCGATTGGCTGCTGGAAGACGACGAGGGTTGGCGGGAATCCTGGGAGGGATCTGAACCCGCATCGCCCCAGCGGCGATTGACACGGCGTGAGCCGTTGCAGGCCATCTCGCGCCGCCGCCCCGCCCGCCAGACGGCGCCCGATGGCGATGAATGGCCAGAGGAGGAGAGCTTCAGCGTGAGCCGTTGGCAGCGCGGCAGTGCCGGGGCTGGGGCTTCAGCGGCAGAACCGGCACCGCCGCTTCAGAGTGGCCGCACGGTGCCGCGCTCTTCGCGTCGCCGATTCGACTGACGCCGGTGGCGCGCCTGGCCGCGTTCAGCCACTTGAAAGCTGCAGCCGATCTCGCGGAGTTCCGCGTTCACGGGTTCCACCAGTTCGCCGGGGAGGTCTTCGGCCATCTGGGCGGCGCTGGTGCTAATTGACGGTGATCCTTCCGTCAGGGCGCTGAGCAGCTGGGCCCATTGCTGCACCAGGGTGGTGCGCAGGATGGGCTGGAGGCCCGCTCGCTGAAACACGGCTTGGCAGTGGTTGCGATGCCACTGGGTGGGGCCATGGGCATGGGGCTGATGGCCGCGGATCGCACAACCGCTGCGCAGGGCGTGGCGGCTGGGCTGGCCGTTGGCATCGCGCAGACCGGCCTCGCTGAGCAGTCGGCCACAGTGCACGGCGGAAATCCCGTAGATGCGCCCCAGGTCGGTGAGGGAGAGCCACTGGGGTTCGGTTGCGGCCGCGGGGGGTGGCGCTTGGCTGCCGCGGATGAGATGAAGCATGGGTCCCTGGAGAGTGCCTTCATGCTGCTCGCAGCACATCCCCCCGCAAGGTGTCAAGTTCGTTCTGTAGCCACTCGTAGCCTTTGTTTGAAAACGTTATGAAGCTGTGTGTTGGGCTGGGCCCAGCCAGCGCTCCAGTGCCGGGGAGAACACTTCGCGAATCACGGTGAGTTCGCGGCCGCCGCGGAAAAAGCGGTAGTGGCGGCTCCAGTAGGGGCCCGGATGCCCAAATCCCTTCTCCAGCAAGGGAGCTGCCACCAACGCCAGCCCATCCACTTCGCGATAGAGCTCGGCCCGTTTGGCGGTGAGGCTGCGCCAGATCGGCTGGTTGCGCTCCTGCAGGTGGCGTTCCGCTTCGCTTTGGTTCCACCAGCTCTCCGCCCAGGCCAGGGTCTGGGTGCCGCAGCGCAGCCACACCTGGCGGCGCAGCAACGGCTGATCCAATTCGGCCACTTCCGGTGGCGCCTCCTGTTGGCAGTCGCTGTCTGCCTCCATGGCGATCACCTCCACATCCACGGCGATCCCCGTGAGCGACTGCAGGTGGCGGGTGGGGCTGCCATCGCCCAGCAGCAGCAGTCGCCAAGGGCCAGTGAGGGCGCTCTGATCGCCATCGGCTTCACCCCCGAGCCCAGCAGCCACGGCCTCGGGGGCTGCCTGCCAGAGCGGCAGGGGAGAGGGCCAGAGCTTCGTGGGGGGCATCGGCGCAGCGCTGAGGGCTCGCCGGCCCCCTAGAAACCACTGCTGATGCTGACGCGGCGACTAGCTCCACCGCGTTCGATGACGGCGCTGTCGCCGCTGGTGGATACCAGCTTCCAGCCGCTACTGCCGATCATCTCGCCCACCAGGGCATTGGTGGAACTGCCGCCCAACTGGAAGATGGCGGAGCCTGGTTTGCCGGGAATCTGCACCACCCCCAGGAGTTCGGGTGTTCCTGCTCCGGAGCTGGCGGGTGCCGCAGCACTTGCCGTGGCGGGAGGCGCTGGGGCCTGCAGGGTGCCATTCAGGGGAACTTGCAGCGGTGGAGCACCGGCCGGGGCGCTGCCCTCCAGTTGCCCCAGCTCTTCGATCCAGGGCTCGCTGGGTGGTGGTGGCGGGAGCCCATCGCTGGCGGGATTCGTTGCCGTGGCCTGGGGCGTTGACGGCGCGCTCTCGAGGCTGCGGATCCCCTCCAGCAAGCGCAGATTGCGCTCCTGGCGCAGGTCGTTACGGGCTTCGCTCCAGCCATGCCAGAGACCCATGCCTCCCAGCAATCCGAAGCCGGCCAAGGCGGTCGCCGCCAGCTGCCAGGGCTGAAGCCGCCGCCACGGCCAGCGCCAGCGCGCTTCGCGCACCTTCACCTCGATCGGTTCTGCTTCGGCTGGTGGTGGCTGGTGGGCGGCTGGTGTTGGTGAGTGGTGGAGCGGAGCCGGGCTGGTGCGGCCGGCGTTCTCAAACACCCGATCCATCACCTGCTCGGCCTTGAGCTCCCAGTAGGCCCGTGAGGTGTTGCTAGGACGGGACGCGCTCAAGGCTTGGGATTCAACCTGTACAAGCAGTTGGGAATCGCTGCGTCAGGGCGGTGCGACGCGTCGAGCTGTGAACCGCACCTTATCGATCCTGACCGCTGTTGACGAGCTTCTGGCGCCGGCTCTCGAGCTCCAGCCAGAGCATCAGCGCGGTGACATCTGCCGGGCTTACCCCCGGCACCCGCGAGGCCTGGCCGAGATTCAGGGGCTGTACGGCCGCCAGCTTCTCGCGGGCTTCCCGCGACAGGGTGCTGATGGAGGCGTAGTCGATCCCATCAGGAATGGCTTTGTGTTCCTGCTTCTTCACCTGATCGATCTGTTGCTGCTGGCGGGCCAGGTAGCCGCTGTATTTGATGTCGATCTCAGCGCCTTCGCGCACGTCGAGGGGGAGGTCGGCGTCGGCCAATCCATGGCGCACTAGGTCGTCGCTGCGGAAGCCGGGGCGGCGCAGCAAATCCGCGAGGGTGATCGAGCCTTTGATGGCGGCGCCGGTCTGCTCCACCACGGCAGTGGCCGCTGGATCACTCACCTTCAGCCGCACCGTCTCCAGGCGTTGGGTTTCGGCGGCGATGGCGTCTTGTTTGCGGGTGTAGGTCTCCCAGCGGCGATCGTCGATCAGGCCGAGCTCACGGCCCAGGGGGGTGAGGCGCCGGTCGGCGTTGTCGCCCCGCAGCACCAGCCGGTATTCACTGCGGCTGGTGAGCACCCGGTAGGGCTCCCGGAGGTCTTTGGTGATCAGGTCGTCGATCATCGTGCCGATGTAGCTGCCTTCCCTCGGGAAGTGCGTCGGCGTTTCACCCCGCAGTTGGCGCACGGCGTTGAGGCCGGCCACCAGACCCTGGGCCGCGGCTTCCTCGTAGCCGGTGGTGCCGTTGAGCTGGCCAGCGGAATAGAGACCCTGCACCCGCTTGGTTTCCAAGGAGGGCTTGAGCTGGGTGGCGGGCAGATAGTCGTAATCCACGGCATAGGCGGGCCGCAGCATCACGCACTGCTCCAGGCCTGGAAGTGTGCGCAGCAGCTCCAGCTGCAACCGCTCCGGCAGGCCAGTGGAGAACCCCTGCACATAGATCTCGGGGGTGTCGCGCCCTTCCGGCTCCAGGAAGATTTGGTGCGACTCCTTGTCGACGAAGCGCACGATCTTGTCTTCGATCGAGGGGCAATAGCGGGGGCCCTTGCTGTCGATGAAGCCGCCGTAGATCGGTGTGAGGTGCAGGTTGTCGCGAATCAGCTGATGGGTTGCGGCCGTGGTGCGGGTGATGTGGCAGCTCATCGGCTCGCCGCTCACCCAGCTGGCCGGATCAAAGGAGAAGTAGCGCTCGTGGGCGTCGCTGGGTTGCTCCTCGAGTTGGTCGAGGGCGATGCTGCGCCGGTCGACCCGGGCGGGGGTGCCGGTTTTGAGCCGACCCATCTGGAAGCCCAGCGCTTCGAGGGCTTCGGTGAGGCCTTCGGCGGCTTGCTCTCCGGCACGGCCGGCACTCATCGATTGATTGCCCACCCAGATCTGCCCGCCCAGGAAGGTGCCGGCGGTGAGCACCACGGCGCCGGCGCTGTAGGTGCTGCCGAAGTAGGTGCGCACTCCGGTGATGCGTGCGTCTTCGCCCGGGGTCCCCTCCACCTCGAGGCCCGTCACCATGGCCTCACGTAGGGCCAGGTTGGGGGTGTGCTGCAGCAGCTGCAGCATCTGGCGGGCGTATTGGCGTTTGTCGGTTTGGGCGCGCAGGGCCCAGACGGCCGGGCCGCGGCTCGCGTTGAGGATGCGTTTCTGCAGGGCGGTGGCATCGGCGAGGCGGCCGATCACGCCGCCGAGGGCATCCACCTCATGCACCAGCTGGCTTTTGGCTGGCCCGCCCACCGCCGGGTTGCAGGGCTGCCAGGCGATGCGATCCAGATTGAGCGAAAACAGCGCCGTGGAGCAGCCCAGCCGCGCCGCCGTGATCGCTGCTTCACAGCCGGCGTGACCGCCCCCCACGACGATCACGTCGAAGTGTTCGGTGGGCGGGGTGCTGAAGGCCATGGGCTGACGCTAGGGCGCGGCCAGGTTGCGGAAACGGGTGAATTGGGGCTCAAACAGCAACTTCACCGTGCCCACCGGGCCGTTGCGGTGCTTGGTCACGATGATTTCGGTGATGCCGCGATCGGGGGTATCGGGGTTGTAGTACTCGTCGCGGTAGATCATCAGCACCAGGTCGGCGTCCTGCTCGATCGAGCCCGATTCGCGCAGGTCGGAAAGCATCGGGCGTTTGTTGGTGCGGGCCTCCACGCCGCGGCTGAGCTGGGAGAGGGCAATCACCGGCACGTTGAGTTCGCGCGCCATCTGCTTGAGGCCTCGGGTGATGCGCGAGAGCTCCTGCACGCGGTTATCGGAGCCGCTGCCTTCCATCAGCTGCAGGTAGTCGATCACCACCAGCCCCAATTCCTTGCCGGATTCGGCCATCAGGCGCCGGCAGAGCGAGCGCATCTCGAGCACACCGGCGTTGGGTTTGTCGTCGATGTAGATCGGCATCTGGCCGAGGGTGCTGATGCCCTGGCCCAGCAGCGGCCACTCCTCCGGTTGCAGCCGGCCCGTGCGCAGGCGGCCGCTTTCGATCCCCACCTCCATCGCCAGCAGGCGATAGGTGAGCTGCTCTTTGCTCATCTCGAGCGAGAACACGCACACCGGCAGGTTGTGCAGCTGGGCCACGTTCTTGGCCAGGTTGAGCGTGATCGCGGTTTTACCCATGGCAGGGCGGCCGGCAATGATGATCAGGTCGCTGCGCTGCAGCCCCTGGGTCATTGCATCGAGGTCGTAGAAGTTCACCGGGATGCCGGCCACGGCCGTGCCTAACGAGCGGCTCTCGATCTCGTTGAAGGTGGCAGTGAGGATTTCAGCGGTGGGGGTGAGGCCGGTGCTGGGTTTCTCCTGGCTGATGGCGAAGATCTTCTGCTCCGCCTCATCGAGCACCTGCTCCATCGGCTTGCCCTGATCGAAGCCGAGCTGGATCACCTCGTTGCCCGAGCGGATCAGCTGGCGGCGCAGGAACTTGTCCATCACCAGGCGGGCCACCTGGTCGATTGAGGCGGTGGAGAGGGTGCGCTCCACCAGTTCCACCAGCCGGCCGCTGCCGCCCACCTTCTCTAGGGCGCCGGTATCCGCCAGCCAGGCGGTCATGGCCGTGAGGTCGGTGGGTTTGCCCTGGCCGTGCAGCATCAGGGCGGTGCGATAGATCTCGCGGTGGGCCGTGAGATAGAAGGCCTCGGGCTGCAGCACATCCGCCACCCGGCCGATGGCGTCGGGATCCAGCAGGATGCCGCCCAATACGGCCTCTTCCGCCTCGAGGTTCTGCGGCGGTACGCCATCGGGCATCGCCTCAAAGCTGGCCTCATCGCGGGGCCTGCCGCGGGAGCCTGGTCGGCGGCCCTGGCCCTCCTCAGGGTCGAGGTTGCTGAGGGGAACGCTCACCATGGCCGGGTCGCTGCCTGAAGAACAAAAAACCGCCAGACCCTGCAGGGCCTGACGGCGAAGGGGATGGTCATTCTCCCGCGGGCGCCGCGGGAGGCAACGCCTGGCTGGAGAAGCCCGATCAGTGGCTGACCACTTCCAGGTTGATTTCAGCGGTCACTTCGCTGTGCAGCTTCACCTGCACCTTGTAGGTGCCGGTGCGGTGGATTTCGGGAACGATGATGTCGCGGCGATCCACTTCCTTCTTGGTGGCGGCTTCGATGGCCTCGGCCACGTCGCCGTTGGTCACGGTGCCGAATAGCACGTCGTCACCACCGGTTTGCTTCTTCACGGTGAAGCGACCGATGGTGTCGAGGGCGGTGCGGAAGGCCACGGCTTCAGCCTTGAGGGCGGCTTGACGCTCAGCTTCCTTGGCGCGGCGGTGCTCCACCTGGCGCATCACCGCGGGGGTGACGGGCACAGCCTTGCCCTGGGGCAGCAGGAAGTTGCGGGCGTAACCGGGCGCCACTTCAACCAGATCGCCGTCCTTACCCAGGCTGAGGACGTCCTCGCTGAGGACCACAGAAACGCGCTTGGCCATGGGATCTACGAACTAACGATCAACGGATGGGCGACTTAGGAGCCTACGCCACGGGTGCCTGAGCCGATTCCCGGAGCGGCGCCGGCAGACGCACCTGGGTTGCCAGACCCAGGCGTTGCATCAGCTGAATGTGCATCCAGGTGAGGTCGGGCTCGCGGCGGCCCCAGCCGTGGCGAGCGGAATGGGGATAGGCGTGGTGCGTGTTGTGCCAGCCCTCGCCGAAGGTCACGGCGGCCACCCAGGGATTGTTGCGGGAGCCATCACCGCTGTCGTGGAGCACATAGCCCCAGCGGTGGGTGGCGGAGTTCACCAGCCAGGTGGCGTGATACACGAGCACCAGGCGCAGGGGAATGCCCCAGAGCACTAGGGCCCAGCCGCCAGCACCTGTTGCCGTGCCGATCCAGAACAGCAGACCGGCCAGGGGCAGCTGCAGCAGCAGGAAGTTGTTGTTCAGCCAGCGGTAGTAGGGATCGGCGGCCAGATCGCCGGTGAGGCGAGGCACGGCGCCCATGGCTGGGATCGACTTGAACATCCAGCCCATGTGGCTCCACCAGAAGCCGCGATGGCTGTTGTGGTGATCCGGTTCCGTATCGGAAAACTTGTGGTGGTGGCGGTGCAGGCCCACCCAGTCGATCGGGCCGTGCTGGCAGCTGAGGGCGCCGCAGGTGGCGAAAAAGCGCTCAAGCCATTGAGGCACGCGAAAGGCGCGGTGGCTGAGGAGGCGGTGGTAGCCGATGGTGACGCCCAGACAGGCGGTGAGCCAATAGAGCACCACCAGCGTGGCCACCGCTGTGAGGCTCCAGAACTGGGGCAGCAGGGCCACCGCGGCCAGCACGTGGAGGGCTGCCATGAAGCCGATCACAGCCCAGTTGCGCCCCTCGGATGGGGTAGCCACTGGAGCCGTGCCGTGTTGCGCGCCGTGCGGCCGGTGCAAATGCTGCACGCTGGCGCGGCTGGTGATGGTGGCCGTCATGGGCCCTCCGCTTGTGTCCGATAAAATGGTAGCAGTACGGATCCGTATCAGATGGATTATCGAACCGAGCTCGAAGCGGGTCGTGATGCGTTCGGCCATCTGATCAAGGTGTGGCATGAGCGCAACGCTTGGAGTCAGCGGGTGTTGCCGGCCTTGGCGGATGCGCTCGATCTCGGCCGGGTGCACAACTCGCAGCTCTCCAACCTGCGCAACCGCAAGCTCGCTTCCCCGGGGCCGGAGCTGTTCGTGGCCCTGGGGCGGATCAATCAGCTGTTGGCCCAGGGTGGAGGCACAGCTGGCCTGTCGGCTGATCTCGCCGAGCAGCTGGCTGATCAGCCCGAATTGCTTGCAGCCCTCCAGGCTTCAGCGCTCCCGTTGTTGGCCGACGACGGCTCAGCCTTGGGGCCAGCCCAGCTGTTCGAGATTTTCGTGGGCCTGCGTCCGCTGCCGGGCGCGTTTGATCTGCGCATCCAGGCATCGGAGGCGGCTGGTTTGAGTGCGGCGCTCGCGGAGTTGTTCACGGCGGGGCGGCCCTGGCGCCTTTGCCGGGAGCAGGTGCTGGCCGCCTATCCGGCTGAGAAGCGACAGCGGCGTGAGCGCTTCGCTGAGGTGATGGCTGGTCAGCGGGATTACAGCGCCGAGGAGCTTGATGCCGAACTCGGCGATCTGCGCCTCACCTTGGCGGCGATGGGGGCGGCGGCTGAGGAGGAGCTGAGCGCGGATCAGTTTCTGGAGCTGCTGCGCCAAAAAGCCCGGCTGCTGCTGCAGCAGGGCTCGGGTGATCAGGCTTTGGATCTGGGGGAGGCGATCCGCCGTGAGCTTCAGGCGGGGTAGCGCGCCTCGCGGATGCGCTTCGCCCAGCCCAACTTGCGCATCAATTTGATGTGCTGCCAGGTGATGTCGAACTCAAACCAGCGCAGGCCGTGGCGGGCGCTGGAGGGGTGGGCGTGGTGGTTGTTGTGCCAGCCCTCGCCGAAACTCAGGATCGCCACCCACCAGCAGTTGCGCGAGAGGTCGGGGCAGTCGAAGTTGCGGTAGCCGAAGGCGTGGGTGGCGGAGTTCACCAGCCAGGTCACGTGATACACGAGCACCAGGCGCAGGGGGATGGCCCAGAGCACCAGGCCCAGGCCGCCGCCATGCACTTGAGCTGCGTTGCCGTACCAATAAAGGGCCGCGCCCAGGGGGATCTGCAGGAGCAGGAACCAGCGATCCAGCCAGCGGTAGAAGGGGTCTTGGAGCATGTCGCCGGTGAAGCGGTGCAGCTCCTTGATGGCGGGGATGTCGTGAAGCATCCACTCGCTATGGGCCCACCACAGGCCGCGGGCGGCGTCGTGGTGGTCGTTGGGCTGGTCGGAGAACTTGTGGTGGTGGCGGTGCAGGCCCACCCATTCGATCGGGCCGCTCTGGCAGGCCAGGGTGCCCATCAGCACCAGCACGCGCTCCACCCATTTGGGGGCCACGAAGCTGCGGTGGGCCACGAGGCGGTGCAGGCCGAGGGTGACCCCGAGCACCGTGGTCCAGTAGAGGACCGCCAACACGGCCACGCCTTGCCAGCTCCAGTACTGGGGCAGCAGGGCGAATACGGCGCCCACGTGGATCGCCAGCATGAAGCCGGTGGTGCCGAGCTTGTATTTCTTTTGGCTGCGAGGCAGTGGTGCACGGGGCACCACCAGGGCGGCCCGCATCCGGGCTTCCTGGGCTTCGCTGTAGCTGCCTGACCCACCCTCCAGGTCAACGCTGACGCGCTGGGTGCGTGCCGCGGAAGCGGCATCTTGGGCAATAACCAAAGTGAACTCCTAGAGGATGCGCAGGCTCCGGTTCGCTTGTGGGTCCCGTGGGGACCAACGCACCACTGGCCTGGGGTGGTTGCCCGCAGCAAGACGCTGTAGCCAACACACCAATCCGAAAAAATCTAGACGGATGATCGACCGGCACGCGGCCTGCAGCATGGGGTTGTGTTGTTGTTCGCCATGAGCGCACTCCATGAGGCCTGGGTGGCCGATCAGCTGGCTGCGGCCCTGGAGCGCACCGCGCCGGTGGCTCAGCAGCGCCGCGCCGGTGTGAAGCCTCGGCTGGAGCGGGTGCTGGAGGCCTTTCGGACCGAGCGCTTGGGGGTGCACCACTTCGCCTCGGTGAGTGGCTACGGCCATGGCGATCTGGGCCGGGAGGTGCTGGATCGGGTCTTCGCCCGGGTGCTGCAGGCCGAAGCCGCCGCCGTGCGGCTGCAGTTTGTGAGTGGCACCCATGCCATTGCCGCCGCGTTGTATGGCGTGCTGCGCCCCGGCGATCGCTTGCTGGCGCTCACGGGCCGCCCCTACGACACCCTCGAGGAGGTGATTGGCATCCGCGGCGAGGGCCAGGGATCCCTGGCCGAATTCGGCATCGCCTACGACGAGCTCGATCTGCTGTCCGATGGCTCGGTCAACGAAGCCGGCATCGCCGAGGCGCTGGCGTTGCCCACACGCATGGTGCTGATTCAACGCAGCTGCGGCTACAGCTGGCGCCCTTCGCTCACGGTGGGGCAGATCGGCCGATTGGTGGAGCAGGTGAAGGCGATTCAGCCCGGCTGCCTGGTGTTTGTCGACAACTGCTACGGCGAACTGGTGGAGCTGCAGGAGCCCACGGCGGTGGGCGCCGATCTGATGGCGGGATCCCTGATCAAAAACCTGGGCGGCACGATCGCGCCCACAGGCGGCTATGTGGCCGGCCGCGCTGAGCTGGTGGAGCAGGCCTGCTGCCGGCTCACGGCGCCGGGCATCGGTAGTGAGGGTGGTACGGGTTTTGACCTGCACCGGCTGCTGTTCCAGGGCTTGTTCCTGGCGCCGCAGATGATCACGGAAGCCCTGCTCTGCGCCGAGCTCACCGCCGCCGTGTTTGAGGGCTTGGGCTATGCCGTGAAGCCGCTGGTGGGCGGTGTGCGTAGCGACGTGATTCAGGCGGTGCGTTTCGGCTCGCCCGAGCCGCTCAAGGCGGTGTGCCGGGCGTTCCAGGCCTGTTCACCAGTGGGCAGTTATCTCGATCCGGTGCCTGCGCCGATGCCCGGTTATGCCAGCGAACTGGTGATGGCCGGCGGCACGTTCATCGACGGCAGCACCAGTGAGTTCTCCGCCGATGGTCCCTTACGCGAGCCCTACGTGCTCTACGCCCAGGGCGGCACCACGGCCGCCCACGCGGAGCTGGCCCTGGAGCGCGCGTTGCTGGCCCTGGCGGAAGGAGGCTGGTGCGGGCCGCACCCGCAGTAAGTCCAAGCGGGCCACAACCGCGGGACACCTTCCTTTTGTACATCCCGTACAGAATTCGTTTCTCGGGGGTTTCCGGCGGCGCGCGTGTGTTCCCGCTCCGGATTTCCGACAGACTGCAGCGCAGCAACCGCTCAGGCGGCACCCATGGCCTTCAGCACCCCCGACGACTGCCGTTACGCCGACAGCCATGAATTCGTGCGGGCCGAGGGGGAGCTAGCTCGCATCGGCATCAGTGCCTTCGCCGTGGATCAGCTCGGCGACATCGTGTTTGTGGAGCTGCCGGAGGTGGGCGCCAGCCTCAGCCAGGGCAACAGCTTCGGCACCGTGGAATCGGTGAAGGCGGTGGAAGAGCTGTTGGCCCCGATCAGCGGCGTGATCGAGGCGCGTAACGAAGCTGTGCTGGCCAGCCCCGAGGAGCTGCAAAACGACCCCTACGGCGAGGGTTGGTTGCTGTTGGTGCGCCCCAGTGAGCCCGCCCAGATCGATGGGCTGATGGATGCCACCACCTACAGCGCCAAGGTGGATGGCCACTGAGTTCGTTGCCCGCCACATCGGCCCTACGGAGGCCGAACAGGCGCGGATGCTCGCCGACCTGGGAGTCAGCTCGCTCGATGGGTTAATCGCCGAAGTGGTGCCGCCAGGCATTCGGCTTGGTGCCAGCGCAGCAGCAGAAGGCCTGCCGATCGGTTGCAGTGAGGCCGAGGCGCTTCAGGAGCTGCAGCAGATCGCGGCGGCCAATCAGGTGCGCCGCAGCCTCATCGGACTGGGTTATCACGATTGCGTCACGCCAGCGCTGTTGCAGCGGCACGTGTTTGAAAACCCGGCCTGGTACACGGCCTACACCCCCTATCAGGCGGAAATCAGTCAGGGGCGTCTTGAGGCTCTGCTCAATTTCCAGACTCTGATCAGCGAGCTCACGGGCTTGCCGATCGCCAATGCCTCACTGCTGGATGAGGCCACCGCTGCTGCCGAGGCGATGAGCCTCAGCTATGGCGTCTGCCGCGAGGCCAGCGCCCAGCGCTTTTTGGTGGATGCCCAGGTGCTCCCGCAAACCTGGGCTGTGCTGCAGACCCGCGCCGAGCCCCTCGGTATTGAGCTGGTGCAGGTGGATCCCGCAAGGTTGCTGGAGGCTGCAGAACGGGGAGACGAACCGTTCGCGGCGGCGTTTGGTTTGCTGTTGCAACTGCCCGGCGCCGGGGGTGGCCTCACCAACCCGGCGGAGCTGATCGCGGCGGCCCGGGCGGCGGGGTTGATCGTGACGGCGGCGGTGGATCCGTTGGCGCAAGTGCTGTTGGCCCCGGTGGGGGAGCTGGGGGCTGAGATTGCCATCGGCAGCAGCCAGCGCTTCGGGATCCCCCTCGGGTTCGGTGGGCCCCATGCGGCCTTTTTTGCCACCACCACCACCCATCAGCGCCGTATCCCCGGCCGCTTGGTGGGCCAATCCCTCGATGCGGAAGGTCGGCCGGCCCTGCGCCTGGCTCTGCAGACCCGCGAGCAGCACATCCGCCGCGACAAAGCCACCAGCAACATCTGCACGGCCCAGGTGCTCCTGGCGGTGATGGCCGGCTTCTATGCGGTGCATCACGGCCCGGAGGGCCTGGCGGCGATCGCCAGGCGGGTGTTGCTGCTGCCGGAGGTGTTGCGCCGCGCCCTCGCCGGCCTCGGGCTGGTCGCCGAGCCCGGCTGCGGGTTCGACACCCTGCGGCTGCGCACGCCTCAGGCCCCAGCCCTGCTGGCGGCGGCGGAAGCGGCGGGCTTCAACCTTCGGCTGGAAGCCGGTGGCCTGGCGATCACCCTGGATGAACGCAGCAGCGTGGCTGAGCTCCAGCGCTTGTTGGAGGCCTTGGCGCCAGTGCTGGCCCCCACAGCTGCCGCCCCTCAGCCCTGTGCCGAAACGCTCTGGCAGGCGTTGCAGCAGGAGCTGCACAACGCGGAGTGCAGCGAGGCGCCCGAGCGTCTGCTCTGGGCTGATGCCGTGCCGTATCGCCAGCGCCCCTGGCTGCAGCAGCCGGTGTTCCACCGCTATCGCAGCGAAACCGAACTGCTTCGCTATGTCCAGCGTTTAGCCGCCAGCGACTTTTCGCTGGTGCACGGGATGATCCCGCTGGGTAGCTGCACGATGAAGCTCAATGCCGCCGCCCAGCTGCAGCCGGTGAGCTGGCCGGGTTTCGCCGGGCTGCACCCCTTCGCCCCGGCGGAGCAGAGCGCCGGCTACCGCCAGTTGGTGGCCGATCTGGAGCAATGGCTGGCGGCGATCACCGGTTTTGCCGGCGTGTCGCTGCAACCCAATGCCGGCTCCCAGGGGGAATACGCCGGGCTGTTGGTGATCCGCGCCTGGCAGCGCAGCCGCGGGCAGCACCAACGCACGGTGTGTCTGATCCCCACCAGCGCCCATGGCACCAACCCCGCCAGCGCCGTGATGGCCGGGCTCCAGGTGGTGCCCGTGGCCTGCGACGAACAGGGCAACATCGATCGCGCCGATCTTCAGGCCAAGGCAGAGCAGCACAGCGATCACCTGGCCGCCCTGATGGTCACCTACCCCTCCACCCATGGGGTGTTCGAGCAGGGCATCCAGGAGATCTGCGCCCTGGTGCATGAGCACGGCGGCCAGGTGTATCTCGATGGCGCCAACCTCAACGCCCAGGTGGGCTTGGCCAAACCGGGGCTCTATGGCGCCGATGTGTGTCACCTCAACCTGCACAAAACCTTCTGTATTCCCCATGGCGGTGGTGGCCCGGGCGTGGGGCCAATTGCCGTGGCAGAGCATCTGGTGCCCTTCCTGCCGGGTCATCCGCTGGCCAAACAGTGCGGAGGGGATCAGGCGATCGGGCCGGTGAGTGCCGCCCCCTGGGGCAGCGCCAGCATCCTGCCGATCAGCTGGATGTACATCCGGATGATGGGCGGTGCCGGTCTGCGTCAGGCCTCTGCGGTGGCTCTGCTAGCGGCCAACTGGCTGGCGGAGCAGCTGGAGCCCCATTTCCCGGTGCTGTATCGCGGCGCAGGTGGTCGCGTCGCCCACGAGTGCATCCTCGATCTAAGGCCCCTCAAGCGCAGCGCTGGTCTGGAGGTCGACGACCTGGCCAAGCGGCTGATGGATTACGGCTTCCATGCGCCCACGGTGAGTTGGCCGGTGGCGGGCACGGTGATGGTGGAGCCCACCGAAAGTGAGGGGTTGGCAGAGCTGGAGCGCTTCTGTCAGGCCATGGCCGCCATCCGCCGCGAGGCGGCGGCGATCGAATCGGGCCAGGCTGATCCGCTCGACAATCCGCTCAAGCGGGCCCCTCACACCCTGGTGGCTGTGATGGCAGACCAGTGGGAGCGCCCTTACAGCCGCGCTCAGGCGGGCTATCCAGCGGGTGAGGAACAGTTGGCGAGCAAGCTTTGGCCTGCGGTGGCACGCATTGATAACGCCTACGGCGATCGCCATTTGGTTTGCACCTGCCCATCAGTGGAGGAACTGGCGACGCCAAGCCTCAGCGCCACTTGATTCCGGCGGGTTTGCGTTTAGATTTCGCCGGAATGAAAAATGCGGAATTTCTTTTCGCATCCACCCTTGTTTTTCCGACAGGATCTGCTGCAACTGCAGAGATCACTGCGGATCGGGTGACACCGGCATCTGGGAGGAACGATGAGCACTGACGACCAGGGAACCACGGGGATCAAAGACCACGCCGATCTGTTGCTGCCCGATGTGGCCAGCGCAGAAACACTTCGCGTGGAAGGCACCAATGTGGTGCGCGTTCCCTTCGGTGTTCGTCGTCCGCGCCGTAGCCGTCCCGCTCGCCCCGAGCGTTGGGCCACCGTGGTGCTGCCGTTTGTGGCAGGTGGCAATACTCCGCCGCCGCCTCAGGCGGCCTGATTCAGGCGCCAGTCGATCAAGGCCTTCACATCGTCCACGGAGCTGGCGGGCGTGCGGAAGGGCAGCAGGCTCATCGGGCTGCGTTCCGGGCGCACCAGCCAGGTGAGGTCGTTTTGGGGGATCAAGACAAAGCCGCGATAACGCACCACCCAACGCTGGTGAGCGGGGTTGGGGTCGAGAGCCGCCTGCATTGAACTCGTTCGCTTCCCCGTTATTTGAGCCGGCCTAGGGACTGTTGCCGAGGAGTTCGGTTTTTCTTCAGGCTGTGATGAACAGGTCTTACAGCCTCAACAAATCAACGTTCCAGATCGCTTGCAGTGGCTTGGTTTTGCCGAATTCTCACCTTGGGTTAAAAGATGATTGGGCTGTGGCGTTCGCTACAGCTCAGGGCGCGAGTTCGTGCTGCTGGCATTAGCGCTGAGCCGTTAGTAATTGGCACCGCTGCGCCGCTGGTGCACAGCGGTGGTGGCGGCCGCATCGAGCACAGTGCCGGCTTGCACCTCGGCGTAGAGCAGCCAGTGATCGCCGCATTCCATCCGCTGCTTCACGCTGCATTCCAGCCAGGCCAGCGCCTCCGGCAGCACCGGTAGCCCGGCAGGGCTGTGCTCCAGTTCCAGGCCTGCGAAGCGATCGGCGCCCGGAGCGAAGGGCTGCAGGAACTGCTTCATTGGTCCGGTTTCACGGCCCGAAGCCAGCACGTTGAGCGCAAAGGCATCGCCCACATGCAGCAGGGCTTCCACGGCCCGATCTTTGGCGACGGCCACCGTGAGGCCCGGGGGAGAGAAGCTGGCCTGGCTCACCCAGCTGGCCACCATGGCGCCGCTGAGCTGGCTGTCGCCGCTGCCTTTCACCGTGGTGAGCACGCAAAGCGAACCCACCACGCGGCCCAGGGCCAACACGGCTGGATTGCTGCGGCTTTCGCTCAGGCCGCCGCCGCTGGCGCGGCGCTGCGCCTTGCGTTGTTCGCTCTGCAACTGCCGGCCCAGGGCGGTGCCGGTTTCCTCGATGGTTTTGAGGGTGGCGGCATCGGGGCTGAATTTCACCTTGATCGGCTCGAAGGCGAAGCGGAAGCCGCCATCGCGCAACTTGCTCTCCAGCAGATCGAGCGCTTCACCGCTCCAGCCGAAGCTGCCGAACACGCCCACCGGCTTGGCGCGATCACCCTCCGCCAGAAGGGTGCCCAGGGCCGACACGATCGGTGTGGGGGCATGGCCCCCCAGGGTGGGCGAGCCGATCAGCACCGCATCGCAGCTCCGGATCGCTTCGAGCAGTTTTTCGGTGGGGGTGAATTCGCAGTTGATGCTCTCCACCCGTACGCCCGTGCGCGCCACGCCCTGGGCCAGGCCATCGGCGATGGCGGCGGTGTTGCCGTAAGCGCTCGCGTAGAGCAACGCCACCGACAACTTGGCGCGCTCCTGGGTTTCGCCCCAGCGGCGGTAATCCACCACCAGGCTGCGCCAGCTTTCGGCAATGGCGGGGCCGTGTCCAGGGGCGATGGTGCGGATCGGCAGTTCGTCGATGCGATCGAGCACGGTTTCCACCTGGCGCACCATTGGTGCCATCAGGCAGTCGTAGAAGTAGCGGCGGTCTTCTTCGGTGCTGCTGCGGTTGGCTTCCGCCCAGTCCTCGGTGCAGAGGTGAGCGGCGAAGAACTTGCCGCTCATCAGCAGGCCGCTGCTGTCTTCGAAGGCCATCAAGCCACCGGGCCAGCGGGGCGTGGGGGTGGGCAACAGCTGGAGGCAGTGCCCATCGCCCCGCTTGAGCTCCATTTCCCCCCGTACCACCTGAAGGGGGGGCAGGGGTGGAAGTGCTTCGGCTTCCTCCGTGGCCGCCGCTCCAGGGGGGGCGGGTTTGCGCTGATCCCATAGCTCCCGCAACAACTGGGCACCGGGGTTGGAGCTGATCAACTCCAGCTGCGGCCAACGCTGAGCCAGCTGGCGCAGCAGCTGCACCCGGTTCGGGTTGGTGTGACCCACCACCACCTGCAGCCGGGTATCACTGGGCACCAGGCAGGCCAGGGCCTCCAGATAGGGCTCGGCAAAGGTGTTGCCGGGGGGATGCACCAGCAGCGCTGGTTCCGCACCGCTGGGCAGGAACAGGAAGCTGTTGGCGGTGGTGCCGCGCTCGAGGCCGTACTCCACCTCAAAACGCAGGCGGGTGGGGCTAAGGCCCCGCAGGCAGACCAGGCCGGGGTCGATCTCGAGCTGGATCACCCGGCGGTCGTTGGCGGCGCTGCCCATCAGTAGTGAATGGTCATATTGCTAGACCCCTCGTGAAACTCCAGTGATACCAACGGATTACGGGCAGCGATTTTGGAGAAAAAACCTTTTACCTGGATTTTCCCCAAGTTCGCCTCCCCTTGATTGGATGCACATGCCCATTATCTCGGGTCTGTTGCTCGGTTGGCAAAGCACCTACAACCTGATGTCACACCCGATGTCCTGTTCCTGGTCTGACTGCTGCTACTGCTCCTCCAACGCCTCGCTGCTGCCTTTCAAATGAAGATTGTTTTGGAATACCAGGATCAGCATGGCAAATGGCATCGCTACCAGGAGAAGCACAACGAAGGCGATGCCTATAGATCTGCCAAGGCGAGGTCAAAGGCGACAGGCAAGAGGTTCAGGATCGTTGATGGTGACGGCAGATTGATTGATTTGATTGACCCGTGACTTTCTTTAATGTCTTTTTTCCTGGCGGATTTTTTTGAAACCGAGGATTAGAACTCTCGCCTTTGGGTAAAGGTTTATAGATTGACTACCAAAATAGGGGGGTAGGCATACCCTTGTTTTTGACGTGCCTTGTCACGAAAGTCCAGACCAGTGTTGGTCATCTCCCAGCAATTTCTTGATCTTATCTGCTCGTTTTTTCTTTTTGTAAGCACTCATCATTCGTTTGACGATATCTGATCTGCGTGACTGTTTCTTGGATTTGTTTGCCTCTGTATCTTCTGAGTAGTTTTCCATATCATTTGTTCAACTTGTATTCTCGTTGGATCAGGATGCTGACAATCTCATCAGCAGTCAAACCTTTCTTCTTTGCATCGTTCAAGACGACTTTGAACACATTATCTGGAAGTAGGACTTTCTTCATCTGATTTATCTTGATAGGTGACTGGCGGATTGTTGATTGTTGTATTTGTCCTTCCTCACCAACTGACGCAGGTATTGAGATTTGCTTTGATACGACTGGCGAGCAAGTTTGTTCAGGTCTTCAATCAGGTCTAGTTCGTGATACGGGAAAGAGACACAGATGCATTTGCCTAGGTCTGTGTCTGTGTTGTTCCTTCTGGTATGTGTGTTCATCTTATTCTCCTTGATACTTCTATGTATGAGCATGAACTCATGTTTGTGCATGAGCTCATGCAGGATCTTCATTTAATGTCTTGGACTGATCAGGTCACTATTCAGGACATCTAGGAATAGATCCTTGTCTTGGGCATACCGAGCAGCAACTGCAAAGGAAATTCTGGAAAACCCAGCCCGTCTGCGCGAAAATGAACCTGTAATCGCAGACCAGGACTGGGTTGATGGGCGGCAAGCAGCTCGGTTTCACGGACTATGAGCTGACCACGGCCAAGAAGCGCACCAAGCGCGAGAAATTTCTCTCCGAGATGGAGGCTGTGGTGCCTTGGCAGGCACTCATCGATCTGATCGAGCCGCACTACCCCAAGGCGAGCAAGAAAGGCGGCAGGCCTCCCTATCCGCTGGCAACGATGCTGCGCATTCATCTGCTGCAGCAGTGGTACTCCCTCAGCGATCCGGCCATGGAAGAGGCCTTGATCGAGGTGCCCACCATGCGCCGCTTTGCCGGCATCGAGCTGATCAGCGATCGGATCCCGGACGAGACCACGATCCTCACGTTCCGCCATCTGCTTGAGAAGCATGGGCTGGGTGAGCAGATTTTTGACACCGTCAAAGCGCTCCTGGCCGCTCGGGGCGTAACCATGCGTCAGGGCACGATCGTCGATGCCACCTTGATCGCAGCGCCCAGCTCCACCAAGAACAAAGATGGGAAGCGGGATCCGGAGATGCACCAGACCAAAAAGGGCAACCAGTGGTACTTCGGCATGAAGGTCCACGCCGGCGTTGACAAGGACTCAGGCCTGATCCATTCGGTTGTCGTCACCGCCGCCAACGTGCACGACCTCACCCCGGCAGCTGAGCTACTGCATGGAGATGAGGAGGTGGTGTACGGCGATGCTGGCTACCAGGGCATCGCCAAGAGACCAGAAATGGCTGGCAAGACAGCGGAGTTCAGAGTGGCGATGCGGCCCGGCACGCGCAGGGCTCTTCCTGACACCCCGGATGGGAGGGTGCAGGATCTGATCGAGACGGCCAAAGCTCACATCCGCTCCAAGGTTGAGCATCCCTTCCGTGTGATCAAGCAGCAGTTCGGCTTTCAAAAGACCCGGCTGCGAGGCTTGGCCAAGAACCGCTGCAAAATCAACGTGCTTGCGGCACTGTCGAATCTGTACCAGGCCCGACGACAATTACTCGCGACAGTGTGAACAGGGACTTGGTGTGCCTGCACACCTCTATTTAGCCTCAAAACCAGCCGAAAGTGGCTGGATATGTGAGCCAAGGTCATCAAAAAATGGCCTCAGAGGCAATTTGCAGCCAAAACCACTCTTTCTGCTCGCTGCCGCCGCTCAAACACCGCTTGTCCAGAGTTTCCCAAACCTCTTGAGTTCTTGACGTTTGATCTCTTTGAAGTTGTAGGTCTGATGATGTGTTTTATTCCATCTCTTCACGACTACTCCTTCGTTTCCAGGAGTAGTGCTCTTTAGCAGTTTCTTGATTTTTGGTCCGATCTTGTACTGCAGAACGAACTGCAGTTCAGATGGACTATTCCAAAGCACCTGCGTAGGGTCGGTAATGATTGCCGACCCAGTTCTACTGTTGTTGTAGAGATGCATATGAGTATGGTAGGTCACCTTTCCTTTTTCATTTAGTATCCGTTCCTGAAATGCAGTGATGCCTAGGCGATGCGGAAATGCAGGAATATCTCCGCATCGTTTGACACCAGTTGCTTCACGCAAGAGTAAGTTCCGCGTGTGACGAGTATGTGATTGAGCTGTTATTGGATCTGTAGGCATATCGTTCCACAATATAGTCACAAAGAACTCGGGAGGATATTTGTCCCAGGTTTTCAAGATCCATTCTGTCAGTGATCTATTCAAGTTATCCATGTTATCTAAGTAATACGAAGTCCTTGACTGCCTTCAGATGTTTTTGAAGACAGAAAAGGTGTTTATATGGTCATCAAAAGTATTGATCTTCCACCAGCGGAGAAGATATTCCATTTTGACGATCTTATGCTACATGAGGATCATCTAGTATTTATATGATCTACATATCCATGGATGCTCTTGATGATGCAATCCACGCTAAGGCAACATCAGAGAGTGCTTTTATTCAGCAATCTCATATGGATATTATATCATCTTTTCTATAGTTCGTCAAACCTTACCCAGCATAGATTTGTTTCGTGTGACTTCTGGACATAGGAGTGCTTATAGTTCCTTACTGCGTTGAGATTGCCCCATACATTATCCAGACGATTATGCATTTTGTCCCACAGAACGAGATTGTACTGTTTTGCGATCCGTTGGAACTCGTAGTCCATATCAACGATGCCTCCTGCCCCACGGCGACCTGATCCTACTTTCAGGATGATTGGATGAAAAGATTTAATGTCGTAATTTGATCGTCTAATCAATCTGGAAAGATTTCCCATCATGGTATCAATCTTTTCAAAGAAGGCGTCGTTGTCCAGTTTCCCAATATCCCAGTCACTGCAACCATAGTCCTCTGCCTGGAATACATAGGGAGTGTCTGAAATGCAAGCATCAAATACTTCTGACTGATCTGACCACTTTTCTAAGGTGATGCCATCTGCTAGGTGAAGATCAAAATCTCCACTCTGTTCTGTAAAATACTTCTCGCATACTTCCCTCACTTTATTGACGTTAGCAGGATTGCAATCAATACCAACTACTCTTCTTTTGTGATACAGAGCAGCAAGAACATTTGTGCCTCTTCCCATCATGTTCTCCAGTATCAGGTCGTTCTCTTTGGTGTAATACTGAACTAAGAACTCAGCATGATCTGCGAGCATCATGTAGTTAGGGATCTCTGAAGTCCCGAAATGAAGTTTCCTTTTATTGATTTCCACCTCATCTGACTTGTTGATCAGTTCCACCAACTTCTGCAAATGGATGTTGGACTTCTTGAACTCCATGATTGACTGTGGTATGCCCCATCTGCCCTTCACATCAAAATCAACACCACGATCACCCCTACGACGATCCCAGTCCTCTAGAGAGGCGATTGTGAATGCTCGTTTGAAGGTTCTATGCTTTCCTGTGATCAGCAGGTTTGCAACCTTCAACTGAATAGCATCCGACTGCTTGGAGAGTTTGTGCATGTCGGTAAGAACCTTTGCAAACTCTGTCCCTTTGAGGAGATCACGAACCTCAGGGGACAGGTTGATCACTTCTCGTTTCATCCGATATGTGCGATCACTCATTCCCAGCTGCTTTGCCAGTTGAGGAGTAGTGATCATCCCCTCTGAATATTGATTGCCTCCGTTCTTCATCCTTACTCCAAGGTCATTCAGGATTTCCTCTCTCCGTTCAATATGCTCCGCAGTTTCAATCGCATCTAACTCAGTTCTGGATATGTTCTCTTCTATCTCAATCAACTCGCCCTTGAGTTTTGACGTGTCTTGAATGATGCATGGGATTGTTTTGTATCCCAACATTTTGTATGCAGACCATCTATGAAAACCTGCTAGCAGAAAATATTCACTGTCTATTGTTATGGGATTGATCAATCCGCATAATTTAATGCTCAGTGCTAGTTCTGATATCTTTTCTTCCTTAGGTGTCCTCAGACGAAACCTTGTTCTGATCTTGCTGACATCAACTTCAGTTACTTGATGGTCGTCATGCAGTGTGATCACCTCTGCAATCATCTTCATCAGAACTTTTCCACTGTTGCGAAAATAGCTCAATTTGAGAGGGGCGGCAATCGTTGCCGACCCTGCCGTGATCAATCTGTTTCTTCTAGGGACTTCACCTTTGCCATTCCTTGTGTGATCTTGTCTGTGTTGCTCTCAATCTGGACATGACTGTAGTTTTTTTCTATGTATAGAACTGAACTGCCGATATTCTTTGCTAGCAAATGTATATTCATTCCATTCCTCAATCGCAGAGTGACATAGAAATGCCTTTGACTGTAGAGAACAATCTTTCTATTTGTTTTGTCTAGTTCTTTTTGGATGCCCGACCATTCCAGGACATTTGCCAATCGTCTTGTCAGTGCTGGTTGTCCCCATGGAATGTTTTTTGTTTGACGTTCCCAGGTTGGGTTTCTGAACAGGTAGTCGCTAGGTTCGCAGGTCATCCCGATGTCTTCATAAGCTCTCTGAAGGCGTTGCAGGCGACGGGCAACAGGTGCGTTGATCCATCGCGATCTGCCTGTCTTTGAGTTCTCTGCTCTGACCTGCAGTAACCGCATCACCTCTTGATGCTCGGGTGTGTCTTGAGGATTGATGCGAACATCTCCCCATGTCATCGTCATCAACTCGTTAGGTCGTGCTCCAGTGTTGTATGCAATCAGCATGTATTCCCTAAAGATCTGCCTTTTGCATCTCTCTAGATTGGTCCTGCCTTCTGGTTTTAGGTAGGCATTCGTCCTCATGTAGGTCGTCAGTTTCAACCACTCTTCTTCTGTGAGGAGATCCCTTTTGTGTGTGCTGTCAGGTTGAACTCGTAACCTTTCAAAGGCAGGAATATTCTCCAGTGAAATGTATCTATTTTCTAGGGCATACTTGTGATACATGGATTTCACCTCTACAACTGCAGAGTTGATGTAGGCATGTGAGTATGGTTTGCTCTTGTAAGCTTGTTTTTGTTGAGATTGCACCCAGTATGGAAATTCTTTTCCTATCTCTCTGGGTATCTGTTCAATAGGTCTTGCTGATAACTTCTTCTCGTCAATAAATGTCTGCCAAATCTTCAGGTATCCCTTCTTTACTGCGTATGTCTCTGCAGTGATACCTGCTTTTGGGACTGGTGAAATCTTCTTCGCTTCTGACTTCAGATACTTCTCTATCAGTTTTAATGTAATGAGCGATCTGGACTTCTCCCCTCTGTTGATCTTCCCTTTGACTTCCTGGTAGAGCAAACGACCACGAACCAGTGCCTCACTGCGATCTGGCGTGTCTAATGACTTTATGAATGGTGTCTTTCCTTTTTCCTTGACCCGTAGGTAGTAGTTCCTCCCTTGCGTCTTGTTGTTCCTGTAGATCCAGGCATCAGTGAAACCTGCATACAGGAATTCTTTGTCTCCTACCAACTTCATCCCCTGCTCGTCAGGAGACGGGACTTTGCCTGCCTTTGCCTTGGCATCAGCAAGCATCTTGATGGCGTCCAGCAGGTCGCCAGCATCTAGTCCCTTGCTGTCCAGCAGCGAGGTCAGAACCTCAACCTGCTCTCTGTTGATGGGCGGCGGTGGTGGCAAAAACTTTTGACTGTTTTTTCGCCAGATGATCTGACCCAGTTCCTGGGCGTCAGGGTGTCTTACTTGGTTTTACCTAGTGCCCCTGACTGACTTTGCTGGCATGAACCTAATGATACCAGTGCTTCTGGGCGATCACAAGGGCAAATTAGTCACTAGTAGTGGTTCCCCACTTTGCGGTGGTGCACGGCGGTGGAGGCTTCGGTGTCGGCCACGTTGCCCTGCTCCACTTCGGCGTAGATGATCCAGTGGTCGGGCCCTTCCATGCGCTGCTGCACGCGGCAGCCCAGGAACGCCAGCGCATCACCGAGCACCGGGCCGCCCGCCGCCACGCCCTCGAGGGTGGCTACGCCGGCGAAGCGATCGGCGCCGGGCGGGAAGCGCTTGAGGAAATGGCGCAGCAGCGGCTGATGGTTGTCTTCTCGCAGGATGTTGAGCACGAAGCGATCGCCCACCTGCATCAGCGCTTCGATGGCGCGGTCTTTGGCCACGGCAACGGTGATGCCGGGCGGATCAAAGCTGGCCTGGCTCACCCAGCTGGCCACCATCGCGGAGGCCCGCTCCTCCTGGCGGGCTGTCACCACATAGAGGCCGCCGGAGAGGCGCCCGAGGGCTTTGTCGAGGTCGCCATCGAGGGCTTTCATCGCCGCGATTGTTTTGGCGCGGGTGAGCAGCTGGCCGAGGTCGGTGCCGGCTTCTTCGCAGCGCTGGTAATCATTCCCGTCGGGCACCTGGCGGATGCGCAACGGTTCGAAGGCTTCCTTCTGGCCGAGGCTGCGCAGCTGTGAGGCCACGGTGTCGATCGGTTCGTCGTTGCCGCCGTAGGCGTCGTAGGTGGCCACCCATTGCTTGGGTTGCAAGGCTGCCAGCAGGGTGCCGATCGAAGCCTGCAGCTCGGCATCGGGATTGGCGGGCCAGGTGGGCACCACCACGGCGCTGGCTTCACCGATCAGCGCACTCAGCTCCTGGGCATCGGTGGCGCGCAGGTCCACCAGCTGCACTTGAGCTTCCGCCTTGCCGATACCGCGGGCGATGGCCTGGCTGAGGCGATCACAGAAGCCGTATTGGCTCACGTAGCAAACGGCGGCATAGGCCTCGCCCTTGCTGCGGCCCTCGCTCCACTCGCGGTAGTCGGAGAGCCAGAGGCTCAGGTGCTCGCGCAGCAGAGGCCCATGGCCCACGGCAATGGTGTTGATCGCCGGCAGCGCGTCCATGCGCTTCATCGCCTGGAGCACGCTGCGGGCGTTGGGGCCCATCAGGCAGTCGTAATAGAAGCGGAAGTCCGGCGCGATGGCGCCCGGGTCCACATCGAAGACGTCGTCGGAGCAGTAGTGCAGGCCGAAGGCGTCGCAGGTGTAGAGGATGCCGGTGCCGTGATCGAAGGAGAAGATCGTGTCCGGCCAGTGCAGGTTGGGTGCGCTCAAAAACTCGAAGCGGTGCTGCACGCCGCTTTCCGGGTTGGTGCCCAGATCGAGCTCTTCCCCGCTTTTCACCGCCCGGCTTTTGAAGGGGCGGTGCACCTGGTTTTCCAGGAACTGAATCGCCACCTTGGAGCCCACGATCTCGATGTCTGGGTTGAGATCGATCAGATGCCCGATCAGACCTGAGTGGTCGGGTTCGGTGTGGCTCACGATCAGGTGATCGATCGCCTTGGGATCGATCTGCTCCTGCAGCACCGGCAGCCAGGTGCTCTCGAACTTGAGGTGGCTGCTGTCGATCAGCGCGGTGCGCTCGCCCCGCACCAGGAAGCTGTTGTAGGTGGTGCCGTTGCGCAGGCCGAACTCAATGTCAAAGCGGCTGCGGTCCCAATCGAGCGAACGGATCGTGGTGGTGTCGGCCCCGATCGCCTCGCACTGCAGGCTCAGGCGGGGTGTGCTCGCTACAGCCGTCTCAGCCATGGGTCCGCGCGCGGTTGGCGGCAACTGTAGGAAGGGCTCTCGGTATCAGGGTTCGGGTCGTGCGGCCGCGTAACCCCCAGCAAAAAGCCCCGGCACTGAGGCCGAGGCTGGGTCCCGTCTCGTTTGGTGTGATCTCGGTGTTGGCGGCGTGCCGCCTTGTCTGAGTCAGCCCTCCACCTTCACGCTCACGCTGGTGAGGGTCTGGGCTTTGGGCACCTCCACCGTGAGCAGACCGTCGCGGTAGACGGCCTGGACGGCTTCGCGATCGATGCCCGAGGGGAAGCGGAAGCTGCGGCTCCAGGTGCCATAGCGGATCTCGCTCAGTAGGGCGGCGCTGGTTGCTTCGTTGCTTTCGGGCTGGGGGGCGCGGCGTTCGGCGCTGATCACCAGGTTGCGATCGGTGGCTTTCACGTCGATCGAGTCGCGGGCGACGCCGGGCAATTCCAGGCAGATGCTGTAGGCGGTTTCGGTTTCGTGCACTTCAGCGGCGGGCACGCGCTCGGCGGTTTGGATCTGTTGCTCGAGGCGCTTGAACAGATCGGTCTCGAGGCGATCGAAGGCAGATTGACGAAGGGTGAGCATGTCTGGTCCTCCAGGATGTGCGGGTGCGGGGTGTTCACCCGCAACGCCAATGTGCTTGGCCTGATTGATCGCTAGGAGTGCAAGAACCGACCCTCAAGGTGCGGTGCTCACACCCTCGGTTCGGCTGCTACACCAGGGTTTTCGCGAGAGCCGAACAGAGGCTTACAGCCACCACCAGCTGCTGAACGCTGCGGCTTGTCCGCAGGGCTGATCACCGGGGCCCCAGAGGGTCCAGAGGCGGGCGTTGTGAATCTGAAAGCGGCGACCGCTTTTGCTGATGCGCACGCCGGTATACCCCTCGCTGGCGTGTTGCTGCAGGGCGGTGGCGAGCATGCGGGCCCGCCCGGCGCGCTCCTGCGGTTCCGCGGTGAGCCCTGAGGGCATGCCGATCATCTCGGCCCAGCTGCGTTCCCACAGCTGCAGCGCAGCGGCGTTGGCATAGATCAGCGCTGGATCGGTGCTGCCGTCGTGGGCGAGCACCACCGTGTCGGCCGCGAACAGCTCCTGGGGGGCATGTGGGCTTCCGGCGCCATCGCCGCCGGCGAGGAGCGGCCGGCCGAAGGCCCGCTCAAAGGAGCTCAGGATGCAGCGGGCCAGGTGTTGTTTGCCCGGCGTGAGCCAGGGGGCGGCTGCCTGCCCAACGGCGAGACGGCGCAGGCGCCTGCGGCGGGGTTTCGCCATCGCGTTCAGCTGCTGGCGCTGGCTGGGGCGCTTGCATCGCCGTCGCTGTTGCTGCTGCCGGCGGACATGGCGGTGGCCATGGCGCTGGTGCTGCAGGCGGCACCCTGGGCTTTGAGGTGGTCCACGAAGTGCTTGGCGGCTTCGGGGAAGCGGCCGTCTTCCGCCAATGGCAATGGACCCGCTTCATCGAGGCCGGTGTCGCCTTCCATCGCCGGGGTGATCACCACGAGCCCCGGATCGAGGGCCGCGCCGTAGCTCCACCAGCGGTTGGGATCGCGGATAGCTGCAGGAGCGGGATTGAGGGAGCCTTCGGCGGCTGGCTGCGGGGGGGCATCGGCTGGAGCTGCCTCTTTCGCTTCTTTGGCCTTTTTCGCCAGCAACGCTCGCCGCTGCACCGCCAGATCGCTGAGCAGCTGGGCGCGGGTGCGGCCCCGCAGCTGGAAGAGCACGAAGGGGTCTTCGCTGAAGCGCTCGCCCATCAGGTAGTAGACGGCGCTCACGTGTTTGCAGGGGTTGATCTTGTCGGGGCAGGTGCATTCGCTGCGCACCTCCTGCAACTTGAACGGGAACAGGCGCCGGCCGCTGGCGGCGAAGGCGCGTTCGATGTCCTGCGGCATCACGCCCGCCAGCAGCTGAGCCGACCAGCGCGCTTTTTGGCCGAGGGCCTCGAGCACGTAGCCCCAGTCGTCGTCGCTGAGCACGTCGAGCCAGAGCTTCACCTTGTAGGGGTCTTCGCCGCTGCCCTGCACGCGGGCGTGGATGCGGCGGCCTTCAAAGCGGATCGAGAGCACGTTGCCGCTGCGGGCGTACTCCCAGGCGCGCTCGAGCCGTTTCTTGAAGCGGTAGCCGTTGATCAGCTCCATCCACTGCTCCACCCACCAGGGCTGCTGGCCCAGGCCCTGATCGCCCAGTTGGGTGGTGATGCCGTTGGGGGTGATGGTCATCGCGTCAGTCCTCGCTGAGGGTCACCAGGTCCTTGAGCTGGCTCACGTCCATGCCGCCGAGCCAGTCTTCGCCGGAGCCCACGATGTCTTCGGCGAGTTTCGACTTCTCCTTGATCATCCGGTCGATGCGCTCCTCCACCGAACCGCTGGTGATGAACTTGTGCACCATCACGCGGTTCTGCTGGCCGATCCGGTAGGCACGGTCGGTGGCCTGGTTTTCCACGGCCGGGTTCCACCAGCGATCGATGTGGAACACGTGGCTGGCGCGGGTGAGGTTCAGGCCCACACCGCCGGCTTTGAGCGACAGCAGGAACAGTTGCGGGCCGCGGGGATCCTCCTGGAAGCGATCCACCATCGCCTGTCGTTCGGCCTTGCTGGTGTTGCCGTAGAGGAAGGGCACCGGTTGCTTCCACCTCTGCTCCAAGTGGGCCTTGAGCAGGTGGCCCCATTCGGCGAATTGGGTGAACAGCAAGGCGCGATCGCCCGCTTCGATCACCTCTTCGAGGATCTCTTCGAGGCGTTGCACCTTGGCGCTGCGGGCGGCGAACTCCTTGAAGAAGCCCACATCGCTCGGGTCGGGGTCCTGCTTGAGGGCCAGGGCCGGGTGGTTGCAGATCTGCTTGAGCTTGGTGAGCAGGGCCAATACCTGGCCGTGCTTCTGCCCCAGCGGCGCCCGGGCGATCGCATCGAGGCTCTCCTCCACGGTTTGGTTGTAGAGCTTCTTCTGCTCGGGGGCGAGCCCCACCCATTCGCTCAGCTCCACCTTCTCAGGCAGGTCGGAAATGATCGATTTGTCGGTTTTGAGGCGCCGCAGGATGAAGGGACTCACCCGGCTCTTGAGATCCCGCAGCGACGACATATCTCCATAGCGCTCGATCGGTAGGCGATAGCGCTGGCGGAAGAAGGGTTCATCGCCGAGCACCTTGGGATTGAGGAAATCCATCAGCGCCCACAGTTCGCTGACGCGGTTTTCCACTGGCGTGCCGGTGAGGGCGATGCGGAAGCGCGGGCCGCATTTGCTGCCCCGGCCGGGCCGCCCCAGATCCCGCGCCGCCATCGATTGCTTGGCGTTGTGGTTTTTGATCGCCTGGGCTTCATCGATCACCACGCCCTGCCAGTCGATCGCCTCCAGCAGTTCGCTGTCGCGTTGGAGCAGGCCATAGGTGGTGAGCACCAGATCCACGCCCTTGAGGGCTTTCTTGATCGCCTCGGGGCTGTTGGGGCGGCGCGGGCCGTAGTGCTCGTTCACCACCATGTCGGGGGTGAAGGCCGCCGCCTCCCGCTTCCAGTTGGTGAGCACCGAGGTGGGCGCCACCAGCAGCACCGGGCGTTTCAGTTCGTCTTCGGCTTTGAGGTGCTGGATGAACGCCAGCAGCTGAATCGTTTTGCCGAGACCCATGTCGTCGGCCAGGCAGGCGCCCTGATCGAACCGATGCAAGAAGGCGAGCCAGCCCAGGCCGCGCTCCTGATAGGGCCGCAGTTGGCCGGCGAAGCCAGGTGGGGCGGGCAGGGGGTCGGGGGCTTTCTGCTGGTGGTACTGCTCGAGCACCGCCTGCAGGCGCGGCCCGGCGGTGAAGGCGTGCACCGGCAGGCGTTGCAGCGTTTCGCCTTCGTTGCCGGTGATGCGCAGGGCGTCGTCGAGGCTGAAGGGGGGCTCAGCGGCGCAGAACTTTTCGGCGTTCTTGAGATCGAGCGGGCGCAGTTCGATCCAGGCCCCTTTGTGCTGCACCAAGGGGCTGCGTTTGGCCGCCAGCTTCTCGAGGTCTTTGAGGGTGAGGGTGACGCCGCCGATCATGAATTCCCAGCGCCACTCGAGCGTTTCGCCGAGGGTGAAGCCGCGCGATTTTTCGGGCAGCTCGGCGGTGATCGCCAGGCCCAGGCGCGAGGCCAGGCCGCCCGAGAGGCTGGCGGGCAGCACCACGCCCACGCCCACATCCCGCAGCCGGCTGGCCGCGGTGCGTACCAGCACGAAGGCCTCCGCCGGAGTGAGCTGCATCGCTTCCGGGGTGGCGGCATCGAGGCCGCGCTCGATCGGCTCAAACGCCAGCAGCGCTCGGCCCAGGCCCTCCAAGAGCAGCGCGCCGGGTTGATCCAGCTGGATCTCGCCCAAGGCCAAGCTGCCGTCGCCGGCGCCCCACACGATCCCGGCGGGCACCCGCAGGGTGGGATCGGCTTCGGCCTGCAGCCCAAAGCGCAGCTCCCACAGCTCTTCCCCCTCCGGCGGGGTGAACAGCTCCAGGCAGGCGCGGGCGGGTTCCACCTTGCCCGCCACGGTTTCGCGCCAGTGGTGGCTGGCGATCGCCAGGCGTTCCTGGTCTTCTTCCTCGATCTGGATGCGGCCGTCGTGGCTGGCGAGGCCCTCTTCCCAGGCCGCCAGCAGCGGATCGAGGCCCTCACCGCCAGGGGCAAAGGCGGAGCGCAGCTGGCCGTCCACCAGCTTTTCCACGATGCTGGCCACCAGCAGGCGGTTGGAGCGGGGCCGGCCGCAGGCCAGGTGCGGTTCGGCGCTGGAGGCGGCCACCACCTGGGGCATGCGGGTGGCGAGGTCTTCGAGGCGGCGGCGGTCGTCTTCGCGGTTGAGCAGGGGCAGCCAGCTGGCTTTGCCCTCGGCAGCATCGGGCAGCCAGCGGCCGCGCGCGATCAGGCTCAGGCACCAGCGCTGCAGATGGCACCACCAGAGCAGGTCGTCGCCCAGGCCCGCCTCCGCGGTGCCGGAGAGGGGCAGTTGATTGAGCCATTCGGCCGCGGGGCCGGGCTTGAGGAACCAGCCCTCCAGCTGCCAGGGCCACCAGGTGAGGTCTTTAGGGAGCGGTTCACCTGCCTGCAGAGGCAGCCCGCTCCAGGCGCCGGCGCCCTCGCTTTTCTGGCCGCGGCTGAGTTGCTGGCGGCTGGGCAGGGTGAGGGTGACGGTGGCCTGGCGCAGGTCTTCCGACCAGAAGTGGTTGTCGTCGAGCCAGGTGGCCAGATCGTCGAGGTTGAGGCTGAGGGGGTGGAACGGCGCTTCGCCGCTGGGGCTCACCGGCTCGGCCACACGCCAGGTGTCCGCCCAGATGAACAGGCCCGCGCTGGGGGCCTTGCCCTTGGCGAAGCTGCCCCGCGGAACGACGGGCAGCCAGGTGGCATGCAGCAGGCTCATGGAGGCGGGGCCTGGGGAGTCAGGGTCGCCGGATCACGGTGTGCCCTGCCGCGAAAACTCGAGGCAGAACCTGCGATCCGTGCAGCACCAGTGCGGCGCCGATCAGCGGCAGCCAGGCACGAACGAGCTCCATCATCACAGTTGGCGCCACCAACGCCAAGTTCTGCAGCCAAGGGGAGGGCAGAGGCCAGGGGCTGAGGGGCGGGAGCGCCAGGCTGTGGATGCCGCATACAGCGCCCACCAGGCCCGCTTGCAGGTGGCTGTCGTCGGGGTCGACCCGTTGCAGGTGGAAGGCGAGCAGGCCATAGAAGAAGCCGCATCCGCCGGCCCGCAGCGCCGCCTCCACACCGAACGGCAGCCCAAACACCAGCGCGCTCAGCCCGGCACCCAGGGCCCAGGCGATCGAGCGCAGGCGCAGCTGCGCGCGGGAAGAGTCGGTGGGGGCGCTCATGCTGCGCGATCATGCCCGGTTCAGGCTTTTCTTGCTTCGCCATGGCTGCCGCCGCCCCTCGCACTGGTGCTGAGATCCGCGCGGCGTTTCTCGATTTCTATGAGCAGCGCGGCCACAAGCCCATGGCCAGCGCCTCGCTGGTGCCGGAAGACCCCACGGTGCTGCTCACCATCGCCGGCATGCTCCCCTTCAAGCCGGTGTTTCTGGGACAGCAGCAACGGCCGGCGCCCCGCGCCACCAGCTCCCAGAAGTGCATCCGCACCAACGACATCGAAAACGTGGGCCGCACGGCGCGGCATCACACGTTTTTCGAGATGCTCGGCAACTTCTCCTTTGGCGATTACTTCAAGGAGCAGGCGATTCAGTGGGCCTGGGAGCTGAGCACCGGCGTGTTCGGGCTCTCCCCCAAGAACCTCGTGGTGAGCGTGTTCCGCGAAGACGACGAGGCCGAAGCGATCTGGCGTGACGTGGTGGGGGTGAACCCCAAGCGAATCATCCGCATGGATGAGGCCGACAACTTCTGGGCCTCCGGCCCCACCGGCCCCTGCGGCCCGTGCTCAGAGATCTATTACGACTTCAAGCCCGAACTCGGCGATGACGGCATCGACCTCGAAGACGACTCCCGCTTCATCGAGTTCTACAACCTGGTGTTCATGCAGTACAACCGCGACGCGGAGGGCACCCTCACGCCGCTGGCTAACCGCAACATCGACACCGGCATGGGCCTCGAGCGGATGGCCCAGATCCTCCAGGCCGTTCCCAATAACTACGAAACCGACCTCATCTATCCGCTGATCGAAACGGCGGCGCAGCTGGCCGGTGTGGCCTATCCCGCCCTCGATGACAAGGGCAAAACCAGCCTGAAGGTGATCGGCGACCACAGCCGTGCCATCACCCAATTGATCTGCGATGGCGTCACCGCCAGCAACCTGGGCCGCGGCTACATCCTGCGCCGGTTGCTGCGCCGCGTGGTGCGCCACGGACGTCTCCTCGGTATCGACAAGCCCTTCCTCACGGCGATGGGTGAGGCGTCGATCGCGCTGATGCAGAGCGCCTACCCGCAGCTGGTGGAGCGGCGCGAGGTGATCCTGGCGGAGCTCCAGCGCGAAGAAGCCCGCTTCCTGGAAACCCTGGAGCGCGGCGAGAAGCTGCTGGCCGATGTGCTGGCGGCCAAGCCCAAGCAGATCTCAGGCGAGCAGGCCTTCGAGCTCTACGACACCTACGGCTTCCCGCTGGAGCTCACCGAGGAGATCGCCGAGGAGCATGGCCTCACGATGGATCTTGAGGGATTTGAAGCCGCGATGGAGGCCCAGCGCCAGCGGGCCAAGGCCGCGGCGGTGAGCATCGATCTCACCCTGCAGGAAGCGATCGATCAGGTGGCCGCTGATCTGGAGGCCACCGCCTTCCGCGGCTACGAGCTGCTCGAGCAGAGCAGCTGCGTTTTGGCGTTGGTGGTGAACGGCGAGCCAGCGCAGCGCGCCGTGGCCGGCGACAGCGTGCAGGTGGTGCTCGACACCACCCCCTTCTATGGCGAGGGCGGCGGTCAGGTGGGTGATCGCGGTGTGCTCAGCGGCGACGAGCTGATCGTGGCGATCGATGCGGTGAGCCGGAACCGCAGCGTGTTTGTGCACAGCGGCCGCATCGAGCGCGGCGTGCTCAGCCTCGGGGATGTGGTGCACGGCCAGGTGGACCGAGCCTGCCGCCGCCGCGCCCAGGCGAACCACACCGCCACACACCTGTTGCAGGCGGCGCTGAAGCAGGTGGTGGATCCGGGCATCGGCCAGGCCGGTTCGCTGGTGGATTTCGATCGCCTCCGTTTCGACTTCCACTGCCCCCGCGCCGTGAGCGCATCAGAGCTCGAGCAGATCGAAGTGCTGATCAACGGCTGGATCAGCGAGGCCCACAGCCTTGAGGTGCAGGAGATGGCGATCGAGAAGGCCAAGGCTGCCGGCGCCGTGGCGATGTTCGGCGAGAAGTACGCCGATGTGGTGCGCGTGGTGGATGTACCCGGCGTGTCGATGGAGCTCTGCGGCGGCACCCACGTGGCCAACACCGCTGAGATCGGCCTGTTCAAGATCGTGAGCGAGAGCGGTGTGGCCGCTGGCATCCGCCGGATTGAGGCCGTCGCCGGTCCAGCCGTGCTCGCCTATCTGAACGAGCGTGATGGGGTGGTGAAGCAGCTGGGCGAGCGCTTCAAGGCCCAGCCCGCCGAAATCGTGGATCGGGTGGTGCAGCTGGCCGATGAGCTCAAGGCCAGCCAGAAGGCCCTGGCCGCGGCGCGCGAGGAGTTGGCCCTGGCGAAGTCGGCGGCGCTGGCCGGGCTGGCGGTGGCTGTGGGTGAGCACCAGCTCTTGGTGGCACGCCTTGATGGTGTGGAGGGCGGCGGTTTGCAGAGCGCTGCCCAGGGCCTGGCGGATCAGTTGGGCGACGGCGCGGCCGTGGTGCTGGGCGGTCTGCCCGACCCCGCCGATCTGGGCAAAGTGATCCTGGTGGCATCGTTTGGCAAGGCGGTGATCGCGGCCGGCCCCAAGGCCGGAGCCTTCATCGGTGGCATCGCCAAGGCCTGCGGTGGCGGCGGTGGCGGCCGGCCCAACCTGGCCCAGGCCGGTGGACGCGATGGTGCAGCCCTTGATGGGGCGTTGGAGCAGGCCCGCACCGAGCTCGCGGCGGCGCTGGGCTGAGGCGAGCCAGCCGGATGGCGAACCGCTCCTAGTGGCTGGCGCCTTCAAACAACGGGGGAATCCTTCAGGTATCCATCGTTAGGAGCTGCAAGCCATGGCCAGCAGCTTTTCCATCCAGGCCCGCCAGCACTGGACCTTCCAGCTGGTGTTGCTGGGTAGTCGCCTGAGGCTCGAGGGCTGCCGCGCAGCCAGCGGCCCGGGTGATGAGCCCTTGCACTGCTCCACCTGGCTGCAGCCCCAGGATGCGCCCTACGACGCGGCGCATGAGCTGATGGCGCATCCGAGCTGCTGCGTTTAACCCAGCTCCACCCGATTGCGGTCGTTGCGTTTGGCCCGGTACAGGGCGGTATCGGCTCGCTCCAGCTGGGCTTCCCAGCCCTCGCCCGGGGTCCGCAAGGCCACGCCGATCGAAATGGTGACCGGCGGTAGGTCATCGCTCTGGAGGTGTTGCACGGCCTGGCGGAGTCGTTCGCCAAGTCCCTCGGCGGCTGCCTGAGAGGCCTCTTGCCGGCAGATCACCAGGAATTCCTCACCCCCCAGCCTCACCAGTGCATCGCTGGGCCGCAGCGCATGGCGCAGGGTCGTGGCGACGGCTCTGAGCACGGCATCGCCGCAGCTGTGGCCGTGGGTGTCATTGATCGCCTTGAAGTGATCGATGTCGACCATCAGCAGGGCCAGCTCTGGGCATAGCCGCAGGGACTCGAGGTGTTGGTCCAGCCAATGGCGGTTCAGGGCGCCTGTGAGGGCATCGCTGAGGGCGCGGGTCTGCAACTGTTGGTTGAGTGATTGGGCGCCGCGGGCATGCAGGTTCGAGTGCCGAAGGCGCTCCCCAAGCAGCTGTAGCAAGTTGAGGGCGAGTTGGTGCGACTGCTGGGCCCAGGCCAGAAGGTGCTCTCGTTCGATCACCAACACCTCGCTGGCCTGTTCTGCGCGCACCCAGGCGGTGGTCTCACCCAAGGTGAGGGTCGACACCTCACCGAAAACCTCTCCCGGGCTAATAGTCGCGAGCGGCGTTGCGCCGCCCTGCTGGAGGGTCACCAGCAGCTGCCCCGAAATCACCAGAAAGGTTTCTCTATTGGCTTGATCGGCGGACAGCACCGAGCTGTTCCCCGCGAGGTAGCGCATCTCGGCCGCCTCCAGCCATTCGATCAGCAGCATTGGATCGATGCCGGCGAACAGAGGGGATTGCAGCTGCAGCACGCGCTCCAGCAGCTCGGGGCTGCCTGTCATCGCAGCAAGCCCTCCAATTGATCCGCCGCCGTCGCAATCGAATGGCCGCGGTGGCGCAAGGCCTTACACGTTTGTTGCAACAGGGCTTGATCCCCGCTGTGGGCGGCCTTGATCCCATCGAGCAGCAGGCCCACCAATTCGTTGCCTTGCAGGCAGCGTTGACTGATCAGGTCGAGCAGTTCGATCGAGAGGTCGGCATCAAATAGCATCGCTTTGAGCAGTTGGTCGCTGTCTACAGCGATCAGCTGGGCGGGAGCATCGAGCACCTGCACATCGGCGGAATGCACGCCGTTGCCGAACAGGCCCATTTCCCCCAGCAGTTCTTCGGCTTCCACGATCGCCAGGGTGTGGGGTTGGCCATCGCTCTGCCGCACCTGGATGGCGACAGTGCCTTCGGTGAGCAGCAGCACCCGCTCGGCTGGGGCGCCCTGCCGGAGTAACAGTTCACCGGGCTCGGCGCGGAACTCCACCGGCACGATTTCACTGTCGTGGGCCGCCAGGAGCAGTTTCATCCGCTCCCGCACGATGCTGCGTTGCGTTTCGATCCCCCCCATCGGCTGCCCTGCGGCGTGTGCTCATCCTGGTGGGGTTGCCCCCGCCTGGCCACTGCCATTGCCGTGGCGCTTCAACTGGGCTTGGGTGGTGCCGCTCGTCTGCATGGTCATGGCCGATTTCACCCCTGAGCAGCTCCAGGCCTGGCCGCTGTTTGCGTCGCTCAGCGCAGAGCAGTGCACGCAGCTGCTCGATCGCCACCTGCAGAGCAGCCATGGCCCGGAGCAGGTGTTTGTGATGGAGCAGGACTGGGGGGAGTCGCTATTTCTGTTGCGCAGCGGCATGGCCAAGGTGCGCACGTACACCGCCGATGGCGACGAGGTGGTGATGTCGGTCCTGGGGGAGGGCGATGTGTTCGGGGAGATGGCGGCGCTAGACGGCGCAGCTCGCTCGGCCGATGTGGTGGCCCTCACCCCGGTGACCTTGGTGAAGCTGCGGGCTGCACCGTTTGCGGCCTTGCTGCAGCAAGACGCCGGTTTTGCTCTGGCCTTGGCGCGGCTGGAGGCCTCACGGCTGCGGGATCTCAACCAGCGCTTCGCCATCCAGAGCGGTGATGCCACCACCCGCCTGTTGGATGCGCTGGCTTATCTCGCCCGGCGCAGTAGCAGTGCCAATGATCCCCAGGCGGTGATCCCAGCCCTGGCGCAACGGGAGCTGGGCCTCCTGGCCGGCTTGGCCCGGGAGACGGCCTCGCGCACCCTGAGCAAATTGCGCAGTCGCGGCACGGTGGAAGAGCTGGAGGCCGGGCTGCGGATCGCAGACCTGCAGCCGCTGATCAAGCGTGGGCTGCTGCCAGCGAACAGCAAGGGCGGTTGATCAGTTCGTGGGCGCGGGCCCTGGTGGAGTCCATGGGCTCGAGCACGGTGCTCAGCTTCTGGTCACCGCTCAAAGCTTCCAGCACCAGCAGGCTGCCGAACATCACGATCTGGAAGGTCCACTGATCGAAGCCGGGGATTGAGAAGGTCATGGCCGTTGGGGGGGAACTGGATTCACCCTCAGCGCAACGGCGAGATCGCCCAGTGATCCAGGGCGGCCACCGGGGTGATCCTGCTCACAGCCCGTGGCTCACTCCTGCAGATAGGTGGTCTGGCGCAGGCTGGTTTCCAGGTGATCCATCAGGCGGCGGGCTTCGTTGATCTTCAGCTGGCCGCGCTGAATGGCGGCTTCGCTGGCCACCCGCAAGCGCTCCAGCAGCAGCTCCGGGTCGTGCTCCATTGCTTCCAGCACCTGGGCGTTGGTGTTGCCGCGCACCACGTGATCGAGCTGATAGCCGCCACCGGGGGCGAGGCGGATGTGCACAGCATTGGTGCTGCCGAACAGGTTGTGCAGGTTGCCCATCACCTCCTGATAGGCGCCCCCCAGGAACATCCCGATCAGATACGGCTCCCCGGGATTGAGGGCATGCAGCTCCAGCAGGGGCTTGGCCTGGCCATCGCCGATGAAGCGGGCGAGCTTGCCATCGGAATCGCAGGTGAGGTCGGCGAAATGGCCCAGCTCCGTCGGTTCCTCATCCAGCCGGTGGATCGGCATCAGCGGGAACAACTGCTCGATCGCCCAGGTGTCGGGGGCGGAGCGGAACACCGAGAGATTGGCGTAGTAGGTGCCGGCCATGGCGGCCCGCAGTTGGCGCAGATCGTCGGGGATGCCGCCACCGCGGGGCAGCCGCGCCACGATCGCTTCAGCGCAGGCCCAGGTGAGCTGCTCGGCCATGGCCCGCTGCGGCAGCGAGATGTAGCCCAGGCGGAAGGCCGCGAGCGCGTCGTCTTTGAACTTGATCGCGTCGTTCCAGGCCTCCTGCAGTCGTGACAGCACGCCCTCCTCTTCAGGGGCTGTCGCCGTGATGCCCTTCAACGTCTCCCGCAGGTTGCGAACCGTGAGTGGTTCGCTTTCCTCTTCGGACGGCACAGCTCCTGGCATCGCCGCGGAGCCCAGCACGTTGAACACCAGCACCGAGAAGTGGCTGGCGATGGCGCGGCCGCTTTCGCTCACCAGGGTGGGCAGCGCCACCCCATGGGGTTCGCAGCACTCGCGCACCGTGGCCACCACGTCGTTGGCGTAGTTCTGCAGCGAGTAGTTGGTGGAGGCCGCTGTGGCGGTGCGGCTGCCGTCGTAGTCGATCCCTAATCCGCCGCCCACATCGAGGAAGCCCATCGGGGCCCCCTGTTTGGTGAGCTCCACGTAGATCTGGCCGGCCTCCTGCAGCGCGTCCTTGAGCACGGCGATGTCGTTGATCTGGCTGCCCACGTGGAAGTGGAGCAGACGCAGATCCCCGAGCAGGTCGGCCTGGCGCAGCGCCTCCACGGTGGCGAGCAGATCTGGAATTGAGAGGCCGAACTTGGCCTTGTCGCCCACGGAGCTGCCCCAGCGGCCGGTGCTGCGGCTGGAGAGCTTGGCGCGCACGCCGATGAAGGGGGCGGCCCCAAGCGCGCGGCTGGCGCTGATGATCCGCTCCACCTCATCGGCCTGCTCGATCACCACCACGGGCTGGCGGCCGAGGCGGCGGGCCAGGATCGCGGTTTCGATGTAGCGCTGGTCCTTGTAGCCGTTGCAGATCAACAGCGCCTCGGGGTCGTCGATCAGCGAAAGGGCGATCAGGAGCTCGGCCTTGCTGCCGGCTTCCAGACCGAAATGCCAGCGGCGCCCGCAGCTCACCAGCTCCTCAACCACGTGGCGCTGCTGGTTGCACTTCACCGGGAACACGCCCTGGTAGCGGCCGGCGTAGCCGTATTGCGCGATGGCGCGCTCGAAGGCGGCGTGCAGGCGCTCGAGCCGGTCTTCGAGGATGTCGTCGAAGCGGATCAGCAGCGGCAGGCCCAGGTTGCGGCCCTCCAGCCCCTGCACGAGCTCCATCAGATCGAGGCTGCCCCCCCGATCACCCTGGGGCTGCACGCTGATGTGGCCGCGGGCATTCACAGAGAAGTAGGGCTCTCCCCAGCGGCTGAGGCCGTAGAGCTCGGCGCTGTCGGCGGGCGTCCAGGTGGTCAAGGGCCGGGCGGTGATCACGGCACCACTGTGCTTGCCAAGCGGCAGCCTCGCCGCGGACGATGGGCCGGATCTGACGCTTTTTCTTCCATGGCCGAACGCACTTTCGTTGCCATCAAGCCCGATGGCGTGCAGCGCGGCCTGGTGGGAGAGATCCTGGGCCGCTTCGAGCGCAAGGGCTTCAAGCTGGTGGGCCTCAAGCAGCTCACCCCCAGCCGTGAACTGGCTGAGAGCCACTACGGCGTGCACCGCGAGCGTCCCTTCTTTGCTGGCCTGGTCGACTTCATCACCTCCGGCCCAGTGGTAGCGATGGTGTGGGAAGGCGACGGCGTGATCGCCAGCGCCCGCAAGCTGATCGGCGCCACCAAGCCCCTCGAAGCTGAGCCCGGCACCATCCGTGGCGACCTGGCCGTGAACATCGGCCGCAACGTGATCCACGGTTCCGACGCCCCTGAAACTGCCCAGTTCGAAATCGGCCTCTGGTTCCAGCCCTCCGAGCTGAGCGACTGGACCCCCGCCGATCAGACCTGGCGCGTGGAGGGCTGATCCTTCGGATCGCCTCCGGGCAGCGCTGGCCAGCTCAGGCCAGCGCCAGCGCTGCCCAAATCCCCTTGCAGAGCAGATGCAGGCCCTGGTCGGCACCCATGCCGTAGCGCCGCTGGCATTTGCCCAGATCGATCAGGGTGTGTAGGCCCCATTCCGCCAGGCCCAGTAGCGGTTGGCCGGTGATCAGCCCCACCAGCAGCCCATGGATGGCGCCATGGCCGGTGAGCCACCAGCGCCACGACACCGCGCCTGAGCAACCCGGGCATTTCTCCTGGGCCATGCGGTCGTTCTGCAGACCGAAATCCCCCAGGAAATGGCCCATGCAGAGCAGGGCCAGCAAGTTGAGGAAGGGCAGCGGCTCCATCGCGCAGGTTGAAACGGCTCTGCAGGGATGCCGCCATGCTGAACACGATCCCGCGACTGGGTTGGCAGCTGAGGTGAACCGTTGCGCAGCAGTTGGCCGCGGCGGGGTTAGCCGTTGAAGCGATCCCAGCGGAAGCTGTTGAGCAGCGCTTGTTGAGCAGGCGAGCAGCCGCCCGGCTGCAGACAGGCCCCCAGAAGTTCTGCCGTGATCGCGGCCAACAGCACGCCATTGCGGTGATGCCCGGTGGCCAGCCATAGCCCGGTGACTGCACTGGGCCCCAGCAGGGGCCCCTCATCGGGCGTGCAGGGCCGGAAGCCCCACCAGCGCTCCATCGGTGGCCATTGGCTGGCTTCGGGCAGCAGCGCTTCGATCCCCGCCTGGAGTTGCCGCTGGCCGAAGGGGGTGAGCCCTTCGGTGAAACCGGCTTCCCGTTCGCTGGTGGCACCCACCACCAGCAGCCCGTCTTCCCTGGGCACCAGATAGGTGCCGGGGCCAAAGATCACCCGTTGCAGTGCCTCGCGCGGCCCTTGCAGCGAAAGCATCTGCCCCTTCACCGGGAACACGGGCAGCTGCGGTAGCAGTTGGGCACTCCAGGCGCCGCTGCAGATCACGGCGGTGGCGGCCTCCAGGGTTTGCACCGTGGCCGCGGCATCGCGCACCCGCACGCCCCTGAGGCGATCACCCTCCTGCAGGAGCTCCAGCACCTCCACGCCCTCCTGGAAGCGCACCCCCAGTTCCACGCAGGCCCGCTCCAGGGCGCGCATCAGCTGGCGGCGGTTGTCGATCTGCCCGTCTTGGCGGAACAGCAAGCCCGCCTGCCAACCCGGCCCGATTCCCGGCAGCTCCCGCTCCAGCCCCTCGCGATTGAGGGCCTCCCCCCAGGCGGCGGTGGGATACACATTCCGTTCGGCAGCCGTGGCGAACGGCACCACGATTCCGCAGGGCCGCAGGCCGCAGCTGAGGCCGCTATCGGCTTCGATCTGGGCCACCCAGGCCGGCACCCGCTCCAGGCTGAGCTGGCCGAGTTGCAGCAGGGCGCCGCTCAGCCCTTCCGCGTGGGGCGCCAACATCCCTGCGGCCACGAACCCCGCGGCTTCGCTGCGGCGCCGGCTGAGCACTTCCACGGCCTGGCCTGCGCGCGCCAGTTGGTGAGCTACCGCCAGGCCCATCAGCCCTCCGCCCAGGATCAACACCGGCGACTCGCTGGAGGCGGCCATGGCTCGCGGGCAGCTGCAGACAGCTCCTCAGTGTTTCAGCCCGGCCCCGCCGATGACCACCGGCGCCCTTCCATAGGATCGGCCCACGCTTGGAGAACACACATGGCTGCTGAGGCCGCCTGGGAAGCCGTGATCGGCCTGGAGACCCACGTTCAGCTGGGAACCAACAGCAAGATCTTCACCAGTGCCTCCACGGCCTTTGGCGATGACCCCAACACCCACATTGATCCGGTGGTGTGCGGGTTGCCCGGCACGCTGCCTGTGCTCAACCAGAAGGTGCTCGAGTATGCGGTGAAGGCCGCGATGGCGCTCAACCTCAACATCGCCGAGCACAGCAAGTTTGATCGCAAGCAATATTTCTACCCCGATCTGCCGAAGAACTACCAGATCTCCCAATACGACGAACCGATCGCCGAAGACGGCTGGATCGACGTGGAAGTGGCTGAAAAAGGCAAAGACACCTATCTCAAGCGCATCGGCATCGAACGCCTGCACATGGAGGAGGACGCCGGCAAGCTGGTGCACGCCGGCAGCGACCGCCTGGCCGGCTCCACCCATTCGCTGGTGGATTACAACCGCGCCGGCGTGGCTCTCGCGGAGATTGTGAGTAAGCCCGATCTGCGCACCGGTCGTGAAGCGGCGGAATACGCCTCCGAGATTCGCCGGATCATGCGCTACCTGGGCGTGAGCGACGGCAACATGCAAGAAGGATCCCTGCGCTGCGACGTGAACATCTCCGTGCGCCGCGGGCCCGACGCACCTTTTGGCACGAAGGTGGAGATCAAGAACATGAACTCCTTCTCGGCGATCCAAAAGGCTTGCGAATACGAAATCCAGCGCCAGATCAAGGCCTATGAGGCTGGCGAGCCGGTGGTGCAGGAAACGCGGCTCTGGGATGAGGGCAAGCAGCTCACCAAGAGCATGCGCGGCAAGGAAGGCGCCAGCGATTACCGCTACTTCCCTGACCCCGATCTCGGCCCGATCGAGGTCAGCGTGGAGCGCCGGGAAGGCTGGCGCGCTGAACTGCCTGAGCTGCCCGCCGCCAAGCGCAATCGCTACGCCGAGGAGCTGGGCCTGTCGCAATACGACGCCCGCGTTCTGACCGATGAGCGCCCCATGGCCGAATATTTCGAGGCTGCCGTGGCCGCCGGCGCTGATGCCAAGGGTCTGACGAACTGGATCACCGGTGACATCGCCGCCTATGTCAATGCCAACCGGCTTTCCTATGCCGATCTGCCTTTCCGCCCCGAGCAGCTGGCGGAGATGGTGCAACTGATCGACGGCGGCAAGATCAGCGGCAAAATCGCCAAGGAGATCCTGCCCGAGCTGCTGGAGAAGGGCGGCTCACCAGCGGCGATCGTGGAGGCCAAAGGCCTGGGCATGATCAGCGATCCGGCGGCGATCACCGCGATCGTGGAGGAGTTGCTGGCGGCCCACCCGGAAGAGGTGGAGGCCTTCCGCGGCGGCAAAACCAAGCTGCAGGGCTTCTTTGTGGGGCAGCTGATGAAGAAGACCGGCGGCAAGGCCGATCCGAAGCTGGCGAACCAGATCCTCAATCAGAAGCTGAAGGGCTGAGTTGCTTTTGAGCCCTGTGATCAACATCACAGGGCTGCATGAGCCGGGTCAAGGGAAGAAGCGGCTGAGCCAGCGAGCTTGGGTTCATCGGAAGGGAACAACCCAACCGCTTCACTCACGCACAACCCTCAGACCCATGACTCTTCAATCCTTCGCTGCCGCCGCCCTCGTTGCTGGTGGTACTGCCCTATCGATCGCTGCACCTGCCGCCCACGCCCAGAACTTTGGGATCTATGGCGCCTGTGATTCCGGTTCGGTGAGCATCTCCGGCAATGGTGGTCATTTTGATGCTGCAGGCCGTGATTGTGCTGCCGCCCGCGACTGGCAATCCAAGGAAAATGCCCGCGATCGTCAGCATGCCACCCAGGGCCAATTGATTGGACTGGGAGGCAATCTGATCACGGGTCTGATCATGAACGCCCAGAACCGTCAGTCTCAACCCCAGCCCCAGCCGGCTCAGCAAGTTGCTGCTCCCAGTGCCACGGAGCTGGAGCTGATGCGGCAGCAGCAGGAGATTGAGCTGCTCAAGTTGAAGTTGCAGCTGTCTCAGCAGCAGAATTCCTACGGCGCCAGCGTTCAGGTGCAACAGGTGCAGCCCATGCCCGGCTATCCCTCGGGTGGGGTGGTGATGGTGCCTGTGCGCTAGTGATTCGATTCTTACCGCAGACGCAAAAGCCCCGGCACATTGTGCCGGGGCTTTTTATTGCAGCTGCTCCCTGTGAGCAAGATCACCCTTGAACTTGTTTTTGGTCAACGGTTGAGATCTTGATCGCGGCGAGGCTGTGTTCATCGGAAGGGAACAGCCCAACCGCTTCACTCACGCACAACCCTCAGACCCATGACTCTTCAATCCTTCGCTGCCGCCGCTCTCGTTGCTGGTGGTACTGCCCTGTCGATCGCTTCACCTGCCGCCCACGCCCAGAACTTCGGGATCTATGGCGCCTGTGATTCCGGTTCGGTGAGCATCTCCGGTAATGGTGGCCGTTTTGATGCTGCAGGCCGTGATTGTGCTGCCGCCCGCGACTGGCAATCCAAGGAAAATGCCCGCGACCGTCAGCACGCCACCCAGGGCCAATTGATTGGATTGGGAGGCAATCTGATCACGGGTCTGATCATGAACGCCCAGAACCGTCAGTCTCAACCCCAGACCCAGCCGGCTCAGAAAGTTGCTGCTCCCAGTGCCACGGAGCTGGAGCTGATGCGGCAGCAGCAGGAGATTGAGCTGCTCAAGTTGAAGTTGCAGCTGGCCCAACAGCAGGGTGGGAACACATACACCAATGCATCCGTGCTGCAGCCCGTGCAGCCGATGCCCGGTTATCCCCAGGGCGGCTACGTGATGGTGCCTGCCCGATGAAGCGCCCGGAGCGCCCAGTTCACCATTTCTTCGCATTGAGCACCATGCACGCTTCTTTCCGATTTCTCCGTCCCGTTGCCGCATTCTTGGCGGCCTGCGCGGCTCCGGGTTTGGTGTTGGCCCTTCCAGCGGTGGCACAGCCAGTCCAGCCCTGCGCCTCCCAGCAGTTGGGACTCACGGTGGATGGCACTGGCTTTCTGCTCAGGCATCAGGCCTGTGCACCGGCTGAGCAGATCGAGCCCGAACGCCCCGCCGTTCGCCGCCCTCTGCTCAGTAGCCCACTCCTGAAAAGCCTGCTTCAGGCTCACCGCGAGCTGGGCAGCCAGGTGCAACCGCGTGCCACAACGTTCCGCTCCGAAGACGCCAATATCGCCTGTATGGCGATTTCCCCGGGCTGCTTCACAGCTGCTGAGTGGGCTTCCTGCGAAAGCAATCCAGGGGTGGCCTTCGCTCAGGCGCGTTCCTGTGCGGATGCCCGCCAAGTGTTGGCCGCTCGCAACGCGTCCTCGTCAGGTTGGCGTTGATGGCCGCAGTTGAGCGGTTAGCTGGCTTGGCAGGTCGCTGGTGGCTGAACGGTTATCAATCACCCAGTCCGCCATGGGGCGCTTGCGCTCCAGAGGCCACTGGGCGTTGATCCGTGCCTCTGCCGCTTCGGGGCTGAGCTCATCCCGTGCCATGAGCCGCTGCAGCTGTTGCGCTGGCTCGCAATCCACAAGCCAGATCTCGCTGCACAGGGCTTCCAGGCCTGCTTCAAACAGCAGCGGGATCACCAGCACCACCGTTGGAGCGCCCGCCAAGTTCGCCAAAGCGGTTTCGAACCGGTCTCGCACCAGGGGATGCACCAAGCGCTCGAGCCACTGCCGCTCCAGGGGATCGTCAAACACGATCCGCCCCAGGGCCCCCCGATCCAGAACGCCGGCGCTGGGCACACTCCCTTCAGCCTGCACCGCCTCCCCATACCGCTGGAGCACCGCTAGGGCAGTAGCGCTGCCAGGAGCCAAGGCCTCCCGGGCATACACATCCGCATCCAGCACAGGCAACCCCTGCTCCGCCAACCAGCGGGCCACGGTGCTCTTGCCGCTGGCAATGCCGCCGGTGAGACCAATGCGGCGTTGCGGGCCGTTCCAGCGGGGCGAGGAGGCCATGGGCGCAGCAGGCGAGCGGCCGATCAGCGCTCAGAATCGCAGGATTCGAGCAAGCAGCGCCGGCCGTGACGCATCCCTGGCAGTTCATCCCCGGCGGCATCACGGCCCCTGAGGGTTTCCAGGCCGCTGGGATCACCGCAGGCCTGAAGGCTTCCGGTAAGCCTGATCTGTCTCTGTTGCTGGCCCCGGAAGGGGCGGTTTGCGCCGGCACGTTCACCACCTCACTGGTGCGCGCGGCTTGCGTGGATCTCTGCGCCGAGCGGCTGCAGGCCAACGGTGGCCGGGCCCGGGCGGTGCTGACCAATTCCGGTCAGGCCAATGCCTGCACGGGCGATCGTGGCCTGATCGACAGCCAGCGCGCCACCCAGGCCATGGCCGATCGGCTGGGGTTGGCTGCCGAGGAGGTGCTGATCTGCTCCACCGGTGTGATCGGTGTGCCGATCCCCATGGACACCCTCTTGGCGGGGATCGATCCCCTGGCCGAAGCGCTCAGCTCCGAAGGGGGGGCAGCAGCTGCCACGGCGATTCTCACCACCGACTTGATCGACAAGCAGATCGCCCTCGAGGCCAATCTCGGCGGCCGCACCGTACGGATCGGCGGCATGGCCAAGGGCTCGGGAATGATCCATCCGAACATGGCCACCATGCTCGGCTACCTCAGCTGCGATGCCGGAGTGCCGGCAGAGGTGTGGCAGGCGATGGTGCAGCGGGCGGTGGATCGCTCCTTCAATGCGATCACGGTGGACGGCGACACCAGCACCAACGACACGTACCTGGCATTTGCAGCCGGCGAGCCCCTGAACCCCGAGCATTTCGAGGCGTTGGAGGCCGGCCTAACGGCGGTGTCGCAACACCTGGCCAAAGCCATCGCTCGCGATGGCGAGGGCGCCACCTGTCTGCTGGAGGTGCAAGTGGAGGGGGCTAGCGATGACGCTGCAGCGCGTGCGATTGCCCGCACCATCTGCGGCTCCTCGCTCGTGAAGTGTGCGGTGCATGGCCGCGACCCCAACTGGGGACGGATCGTGGCGGCCGCCGGCCGCGCCGGTGTGCCCATGGACCCTGATGCGGTGGCCCTTTGGCTGGGTGATCACCAACTGATGGCCGCTGGCCAGCCCCTCCCCTTTGATCGCCCTGCAGCTTCGGCCTACATGCGTGATCGGGCGGCTGGCACCTATCTGCACGACGACACGGTGCTGATCCGCATCCAGGTTGGCGCTGGCTCCGGCAGCGGCTGCGCCTGGGGATGCGACCTATCGGATCAATACGTGCGTATCAACGCCGATTACACGACGTAAGCCACCGGCTGGCGATGCAACACCACGTCTGGATGGTGGGCGGCCAGTTGGGCGATGTGATCGATCAGCTGGTTGAACAGGCTCTGGGTGCGGGGATGGTCGGTGTAGGGCTCGCGCACCATCAGCACATCCCCCACTTCAACGGGTAGTTGCTGGGGCAGCCGAACCCAGTCATCGCCGTAGAGATGCAGGGTGAGCGGGGAGGAATAGCCAATCAGCATCGCTTCCACGGGAATCTGGCCAAACCACGGCGCTTGTTTCATCGCTGCTTCTCGGGCCGCGCTGGGCAATAACCCGCAGTCACGCAGCACGCGTTCGAAGATCGGGAAACTGCCGCCCGGTAGAGGCAGCACTGGGTAGGGGAGGAGCTCATCCCAGGTGATGGCATCGCGCCGCTCCGCCAGGGGATGCCCCACCGGCACCATCAGGTGCATCGGCATGGTCGTCAACCGCAGGCCTTTGAGGCCATCGCGCAGCGGTGCATCGGGTGCTGAGCAGATCCAGGCGTCGATGACCCCGTCTTGCAAGAGCGCCAGGGGTTGCTCGTAATCGAGTTGGTTGAAGTTGCCGCGCTGCCAGTTGTCCAGGGCCAGGCCATCCAGACCTGGCGCTGACCAATGCTGCGCTTCCAGTCGCAGGGTGAAATCACGGCTCCAGCGCCATTGCTGGTGCACGCGTCGCTCCAGGTTGATCAGCTCCGTGTCGCCAATCAGGCGCCACTCGCCGCGGCTGCGCGCCAGCTCCAGCCCAAACACCTCGAGGCATTTGCGGCTGTTGCGGCTCACGGTGGGCTGGGCGCAGGCAAGGGCATCGGCTGCCCGTTGGCCGGTGCGCAACCAGATCAAGTGATCGAGCGCGGCGAGGCAGTCGAGCGAAATCACGATTGCCTCCGTCACGCAACCCTGCCGAAATTAAGAGGCGGGGACTGTCGTCCCTTGTGTTGTTGGCTGCTTCAACACACGCGGGCTTCGTTTATGCAATTTCTGCATGCCCTGGGCTCGCGCCCGGGGTGGCTTCCAGACCCTTCCGGGTTGTGCTGCTTAGAGTTGGCCCTCTTGCGCTGGCCGCATGGCCCGGGTGTTGCAGCCAACCCAGCCTCGGCCTCAGCCCCTTTGGAAGGGGCCCCTGGTGGCAGGCCTCTGCTTTGGGGTGGCCTATGGCGTGACCCAACGGTTGGTCAGCTTCAACGTGGCTGAGCTGATCCGCTTTGGTCCTGGTTTTGATGTGCAGGTGTTCCCTGGCACCAGCCTTGAGAGCCTGAAGCTGCGCTTCGGCGATGCCCAGGCGGAAATCAGAGGCGACCTGGAGCTGCAGGAGCTGGAGCGGCAGCAGGAGGAAGAAGCCAAGCAGCGTGAGGAGGAAGCCAAAAAGGCCGAGGAACGCCTTCAGAACGCGGCTCAGTTGGAGCCGCTGCAAGACGCTGAGGGTTCTGATGCTGAGCCTGTTGTTGCACCCGCACCCGCATCGGCTCCGGTTTCGACTCCCAAGCCAAAACCGAAACCCCAGTCGAAGCCCAAGCCGCAGGAGAAGCCCCCAGCGATCGCTCCCCCTCTGGCCGCGCCCCAACAGCTACCTGCGCCTCTGCCTCCTCCCGCTCCCCAGCTCTGATCTGCCACAGTTTCAGCAGATCTCGCCTGGCCTCGGCCCGGTCGGCCGCCATGAGCACACCCCAGACCCTGGTGCAGGCAGCACTGAATCGCTTATCGGCCCGCCTCGGTAGCGGTTTGGCTGATGCCGCCGCTGGCCTGGCGGTGTTGGCGCAGGACGCACCGGATCGGTTCCGCCAGGAATGGGATCTGTTTCGAGAGGAGGTGGAGATGGAAGCCCAGCGGCTGGAACGCGGCGATGGCGAGCCCGCCCCCGAGGGCGCTGAGTCAACTTCCACTCCTGTTGACCCGCAGCAGCAGATCGATCAGCTGCGGGCGAAGGTGGCGCGGGTGGCGCGCCGCTTGGAGGAGCAGCCCTGATGCCTGCACTGATGCAGGGTGTGCGCAGCGCCAGTCGGGTGTTGCGCATCTGGAGTGCCGTGCTGCAGCTGCTGCTGTGGCTCTGGCTTGATGCCCGCCCCTGGAGCTATCCCGGCGGTGCCAGCGAGGAGCGGCGTGCGGCGCGGCAGCGGCGCCGGGCCCGCTGGCTCACGGCCGAGCTGCTCACGCTGGGTTCGGCCTTCATCAAGTTGGGCCAGTTGCTCTCGGCCCGCCCCGATGTGCTCCCCGCCAGCTGGGTGGAGGAGCTCTCGCGCTTGCAGGACAGCGTTCCGGCCTTCTCGTTCCAAACGGCCCAGGCGTTGTTGGAGCAGGAGCTGGGCGAGCGCTGCGCCGAAATTATTGATCTCGATCCCGATCCGCTCGGGGCCGCCAGCCTGGCCCAGGTGCACCGCGCCAGCCTGCGCAGCGGCCGCCAGGTGGTGCTCAAAATTCAGCGGCCGGGGCTGGAGCGGCTGTTCCGCCTCGACCTCGAGGTGATGCAGCAGGTGGCTGTGTTGTTGCAGCGCCATCCCAGCTGGGGGGTGGGGCGCGATTGGGTGTCGATCGCCCAGGAGTGCCGGCGCGTGTTGTTGCGGGAGCTCGATTTCCGCCTGGAGGCCGAGCATGCGGCCCGCTTCCGCCAGCAATTTCTGGATGATCCAGGCATTCGCATTCCGGCCGTGGTGTGGGAGCTCACCACCCGCCGTGTGCTTTGCCTGGATTACGTGCCCGGGATCAAGATCACCGATCGCGAGGCGATCCTCGAGGCCGGGATCGATCCGGCTGCGGTGGCCGAAAAGGGAGCGGCCAGCTACCTGCAGCAGCTGGTGCGCTTCGGCTTCTTTCATGCCGATCCCCACCCGGGCAACCTGGCCGTGGCCCGCGATGGCGCGCTGATCTACTACGACTTCGGCATGGTGGGCAGCCTCTCGCAGCGGCTGCGCAGTCGCCTGGGTCGCATGGTCACGGCCGCTGCGGCTCGCGATGCCGGCGGCCTGGTGAGCGAACTGCAGGCCGCTGGTGTGATCGCGCCCGACATTGATCCAGGGCCGGTGCGCCGTCTCGTGCGGGTGATGCTCACCGAAGCGCTTACGCCTCCCTTCTCCGCCAATGTGATCGAGAAGCTTTCCGGTGATCTGTATGAGCTGGTTTACGGCCAGCCATTCCGCTTACCGCCCGAGCTGATCTTTGTGATGCGTGCGCTCTCCACCTTTGAAGGCGTGGGCCGCAGCCTCGATCCCAGCTTTAGCCTCGTGGCGATTGCCCGCCCCTATCTGCTGCCCCTGATGAGCGCCTCCGGCAACGGTCCCAACGATCTGTTCAATCAGCTGGGCCGCCAGGCGGTGGAGGTGGGTAGCCGCGCCCTCGGCCTGCCGCAGCGCCTCGAGGACAGCCTTTCGCGCATCGAGCAGGGCGACCTCCAGGTGCAGATCCGAGCCGGGGAAACCGATCGCCTGCTGCGGCGGGTCGCCTTGAGCCAGCAGAGCGCCGGTCAGTCGATGCTGCTGGGCGCCCTTTTGGTGTCGGCTGCGTTGTTGGCGGCCAGCACGCGGCCGGCGCTCACTGCCGTGCCAATCGTGCTCTCAGCGCCGGTGGGCCTGAGCTGGTTGAAGCTTCAGGCCAGGTTGCGGCGCGATGGCCGCATCGACAAGTTGGGTCAATCCTGAGGCGGCTGAGCCGCCTCCCTTGATCAGGCCTTACCGCGGGGGCCGCGATCTTCAGCGCCGGCGTAAACGGCCTGGCTGCCCAGTTCGTCTTCGATGCGCAGCAGCTGGTTGTACTTGGCCACGCGCTCGCTGCGGCTGAGGGAACCGGTCTTGATCTGGCCGGCGCGGGTGGCCACGGCCAGGTCGGCGATGGTGGTGTCTTCGGTTTCGCCGGAGCGGTGGGAGATCACGCTGGTGTAGCCGGCGCGGCCCGCCAGATCGATCGCCTGGAGGGTTTCGGTGAGGGAACCGATCTGATTCACCTTGATCAGGATCGAGTTGGCCACACCCAGGTCGATGCCGCGCTGCAGGCGGGCGCTGTTGGTCACGAACAGGTCGTCACCCACCAGCTGCACGGTTTTGCCGAGCTTCTCGGTGAGCAGAGCCCAGCCATCCCAATCGTCTTCGGCCACGCCGTCTTCGATCGAGGTGATCGGGAAGCGGCTCACCAGGGCTGCCAGCTGATCCACCATCTCAGCGCTGGTGTAGCTGCCGCCATCGAAGGCATAGCGGCCGTCCTTAAAGAACTCGGTGCTGGCCACATCCAAGGCCAGGGAGATCTGATCGCCGGGGCGGTAACCGGCTTTTTCGATCGCCTGCACCAGCAGCTCGCCGGCTTCGATGTTGCCGAGGTCAGGCGCGAAGCCGCCCTCATCACCCACGGCAGTGCTCAGGCCCTTGTCCTTGAGCAGGCCCTTGAGGGTGTGGAACACCTCGGTGCCCATGCGCAGCGCTTCGCGGAAGGTGGGAGCGCCGTGGGGCACGAGCATGAATTCCTGGAAGTCCAGGCTGTTGGCCGCGTGGGCGCCACCGTTGATCACGTTCATCAACGGCACCGGCAGCAGGTTGGCCATCGGGCCGCCCAGGTAGCGGTAGAGGGGCAGACCCACGCCGTTGGCGGCGGCCCGGGCGGTGGCCAGGCTCACGGCCAGGATCGCGTTGGCGCCCAGGGCGCTTTTGTTGGCGCTGCCATCGAGCTCGAGCATCGCCGCATCCACGGTGCCCTGATCGAGGGCGCTGAGGCCGCAGAGGGCGGGGGCGATCTTCTCTTCCACATTGCTCACCGCCTGCAGCACGCCTTTGCCGCAGTAACGGCTGCCGCCGTCGCGCAGTTCACAGGCTTCATGGGCACCGGTGCTGGCACCGCTCGGCACGATGGCGCGGCCGCTGGCACCGCCTTCGAGCATCACCTCGGCTTCCACCGTGGGGGTGCCGCGGGAATCGAGCACCTCCCGGGCCACGATGGTGTCAATCACAAGGTCGAGGGTGTCGATCACAGCGGCCGGGTTGTGTCTCAGTGGTCCTTGAGGGGGATCCTATGGGTCGCCCCCGCCGCCCCTCTTGTGCCCGTTGGCACCGAACGGTGAGCTCTGGTCAGAATGCGCCTGGCTGATGCGGCTTCCATGCGCTTGCTCCACACAATGCTGCGGGTCGGCGACCTGGAGCGCTCGATCACCTTCTATACAGAGGTGCTCGGCATGCGCCTGCTGCGCCGCAAGGACTATCCCGGCGGTCGCTTCACCCTCGCTTTTGTGGGCTATGGCGAGGAGAGCGACACCACGGTGCTCGAACTCACCCACAACTGGGACACCAGCAGCTACGAGATCGGCACGGGCTATGGCCACATCGCCCTTGGCGTGGACGACATCGTGGGCGTCTGCGATCAGATCCGCGCGAAGGGCGGCCGTGTGGTGCGGGAGCCGGGCCCGATGAAGAACGGCAGCACGGTGATCGCGTTTGTGGAAGATCCCGACGGCTACAAGGTGGAACTGATCGAGCTGAGCTCCCGCGCCCATGCGGCCTGACACCCTCACCGCTGAACCGGATCGCTTCAGCGATGCCGCCTGGGATCTGCTGCTGGCCAGCCAGGAGCAGGCCCGCCGTTGGCGCCATGGCGATATGGATGTGGAGCACCTGCTGCAGGTGCTGTTCAGCGACGCGCGCTACGCCAGCTGGATCGATCCCCTGCCCTTGGATTCCGAGGCCCTGCTCGATCAGCTCGACGACGTCTGCGCGGAGCAGCCCACCAGCTCGGGCCGCGAGCTTTACATCGGTGAGGCCCTGGAGGAGTTGCTCGACAGTGCGGAGCGCTGCCGTCAGGCCGCCGGTGCGCGCCTGATCGACATTCCTCAGATCCTGTTGGCCCTGCTGGATGAACCCCGCCTCGGGCGGCGGCTGCTAGCCGATCAAGGCCTCAGTGAAGACCTGCTGCGGCGTCAGCAACGACCCGAGCGCGCCGCCCCGCCACCGGAGGAGCCTGTGCGCCGCGCTCCTGAGCCCCGGCCCGCCCCGCCGAGCGATCGCGACAGCTGGATCGATCGCGCACCAGCCCCCTCGGCTCCCAGCCGGGCTGCTGAGCCCTCGCCGCCGGCGCCGGAGCTCACCCTCGAGCAGGAGCCCAGCGCGCTCGATCAGTTCGGGCGTGATCTCACAGCGGCGGCGCGCGCCGGTGAGCTGGATCCGGTGATCGGCCGCGACACCGAAATCCGCCGGCTGATGCAGGTGCTCTCCCGCCGCGGCAAAAACAATCCCGTGCTGATCGGTGAGCCCGGTGTGGGCAAAACCGCGATTGCTGAGCTTCTGGCCCAGCGGATCGTGGCCGGCGAGGTGCCTGATGCCCTTAAAGGTCAGCGCCTGATCAGCCTCGATCTGGGTGCATTGATCGCCGGAGCCAAGTTCCGCGGTCAATTCGAAGAGCGCCTGCGCAGTGTTCTCAAGGAGGTGCGCGAGGCCGAGAGCGCCGGTGAAGGCGGGGTGATCTTGTTTATCGACGAGCTCCACAACGTGGTGGGGCCGGAGCGCTCCAGCAGCGATGCCGGCAGCATCCTCAAACCGGCCCTAGCCCGCGGTGACCTGCGCTGCATCGGTGCCACCACGCCTGAGGAGTACAGCCGCACGGTGGAAAAGGATCCGGCCCTCAACCGCCGTTTCCAGCAGGTGCTGATCAAGGAGCCGGGGCTCGACGACAGCACCTTGATTTTGCGGGGCTTGAAAGAGCGCTACGAGCTGCACCATGGCGTAGCGATCACCGATGGCGCGGTGGTGGCTGCGGCGCGGCTGGCGGATCGCTACATCGCCGATCGCTGCCTGCCGGATTCCGCCATCGATCTGATTGACGAGGCCGCTGCCCAGCTGCGCATGGAGGTCACCTCCAAGCCGCGGCTGGTGGAGGAGGCCGAAGCAGAGCTGCGCCGGGTGGAGCTAGCGCTCCTCTCAGCGGAGAGCGCGCCAGAGGCGGAGCGGGTGGCCCTGCAGGAGCAGCGTCGTTTGGCCAATGCAGGTTTGCAAGAACTGCAGCAGCGCTGGCAGGGGGAGCGCGAGGAGCTCGCTGAGCTCCGGCAGCTCCTGGCCGACGACGAAAGCCTGCGGCTGCAGATCGCCGAAGCCGAGCGTGATGGCGATCTGGAGGAAGCGGCCCGGCTCCAATACGACCAGCTCCACGGCGTGCAGCAGCGCCGCAGTGAGTTGGAGGCGCAGCTTCAGGAGCAGCAGCAATCCGGCCAATCGTTGCTGCGGGAGCAGGTGGAAGAGGGCGACATCGCGGATGTGGTGGCCCGTTGGACTGGCATCCCGGTGCAACGGCTGATGGCGGGTGAGCGCCAGAAGTTGTTGGAGCTCGAGCAGCGGCTGGCGGAGCGGGTGATCGGCCAGCAGGAGCCGGTGGCGGCCGTGGCGGCAGCGATTCGCCGCGCGCGTGCGGGCATGAAGGATCCGCGCCGGCCGGTGGGTTCGTTCCTGTTCCTGGGCCCCACCGGCGTGGGCAAAACCGAGCTGGCCAAGGCCCTGGCCGCGGCTCTCTTCGATGAGGAGGAGGCGTTGGTGCGGCTCGACATGAGCGAGTTCATGGAGCGCAACGCCGTGGCCCGGTTGCTCGGTGCTCCCCCGGGCTATGTGGGCTACGAGGAAGGGGGCCAGCTCACCGAAGCCGTGCGCCGCCGCCCCTATGCGGTGCTGCTGCTCGATGAGGTGGAGAAGGCCCACCCGGATGTGTTCAACGTGCTGCTACAGGTGCTCGACGATGGGCGCCTCACCGATTCCCAGGGCCGCACCGTGGATTTCCGCCACACCGTGGTGGTGATGACCAGCAACCTCGCCAGCCGCGCGATCCTCGATCAAGCCCGCAGCGGCGGTGATCCGGCCCAACTGGAGCAGCAGGTGGAGCAGGCCCTGGCCAGCCAGTTCCGCCCGGAATTTCTCAACCGCATTGATGAGGTGATCCGCTTCCAGCCCCTCGGCCCCGAGCAGTTGCAGCGCATCGTGCACCTGCAGCTGGCGGAGTTGGCCGCCTTGCTGCGGGAGCAGGGGCTGGAGCTGCAGGTGGAGCCTCCGGTGGTGCCCTGGTTGGCCCAGCAGGGCTACGAACCGGAATACGGGGCGCGGCCCTTGCGCCGGCTGCTGCGCCGCCGCATCGAAAACCCACTGGCCACGGAGCTGCTCGAGGAGCGTTTCCTCGGTGCGGCTGCCGTGCAGGTGAGCCTGCAGGAGGCGGAGGGGCAGCTGCGCTTCAGCCCGATCAGCCAGCCGGTTTGATTACGTCCGGTAGGGTGGCTGTTTGCGCAACAGAGCGCGCCCTCGCTCTGCGAACACCTTCTGGACACCGCGGTGGAAACCCCGACTGAGCCACAGCCCAATCCGCCAGCCCCCGGGCCCTCTGCTGATACCCCTCCAGCCGCCACCGGCTTCGTGGGCAGCACGGTGGCCGAGCTGCGCAAGGTGGTGTGGCCCAGCCGCCAGCAGCTGTTTGCTGAATCGGTGGCCGTGATTCTGATGGTGACCCTCTCGGCCTTTGCCATCGCCGCCATCGACCGCTTCTACAGCTGGGTCAACGCCCAGGTGTTCCGCTGATTTCTCCTTCCCTTTTGCCGCTGCCCGTGTCCGACGTTGATCTGAGCGATCTGAGCACAGAAGATCTGGCCGTTCCCGAGCTGGTGGATACGGCGGAGCCCGCTGCCGCCCCCGCCGCCGAAGGCCGTGCGCCGATCGCCCGCTGGTATGCCGTGCAGGTGGCCTCAAGCTGCGAAAAGAAGGTGAAGGCCACGCTCGAGCAGCGCGCCGTGACCCTGGGCGTGGACAACCGCATCCTCGAGATCGAGATCCCCCAGACCCCGGCGGTGAAGCTCAAAAAAGACGGCAGCCGCACCAGCACCGAAGAGAAGGTGTTCCCCGGCTATGTGCTCGTGCGCATGGTGCTGGATGAGGACACGATGATGGCGGTGCGTAGCACCCCGAACGTGATCAACTTCGTGGGCGCTGAAGATCGCCGCGCCACCGGTAAGGCCCGCGGTCATATCAAGCCCCGTCCCCTGAGCCGCTCGGAGGTGGATCGCATCTTCAAGCGCGCCGCCGAGAAGAAGCCTGTGGTGAAGGTCGACCTCACCGAGGGCGATCAGATCCTCGTGACGGCTGGTCCGTTCAAGGACTTCCAGGGCGAGGTGATCGAAGTGTCGGGCGAGCGCAACAAGCTCAAGGCCCTGCTCTCGATCTTCGGCCGGGAAACCCCGGTGGAACTCGAGTTCTCCCAGATCAGCAAACAGAGCTGATGCCGGTGCGGCCGTCTCCCTGCGGAGGGCGGCCACAGGTTGGGTCCCGGTCAACGGGATCCGCCGCACCCGCTGCCCTAGGGTCGCGGATCCGCAGATTGCTCAAGCCGCCAGGACGATGGCAAAAAAAGTTGTAGCTGTGATCAAGCTGGCCCTCCAAGCCGGCAAAGCCAACCCCGCGCCGCCGGTGGGTCCTGCCCTCGGTCAGCACGGCGTCAACATCATGGCGTTCTGCAAGGAGTACAACGCTCGGACGCAGGACAAGGCTGGCTATGTGATCCCGGTTGAAATCTCGGTTTTCGAAGACCGCAGTTTCACCTTCATCACCAAGACCCCTCCCGCTTCCGTGCTGATCACCAAAGCAGCCGGGATTGAGAAGGGTGCCGCCACCTCCTCCAAGGGCTCCGTGGGCGCTATCAGCCGCGCACAGCTCGAAGAGATCGCCAAGACCAAGCTGCCCGACCTCAACTGCACCAGCGTTGAGTCGGCCATGCGCATCATCGAAGGCACTGCCCGCAACATGGGCGTCGCCGTGAAGGACTGAGATCAGCGGGCCTCGGCCCAACCCTGATCCCTCTCCATTTCTTGTCCCTTATCGGGGGAGAGCCCTTGGGCTCGCCTGCACCCCACGCCTGACATGCCCAAAGTTTCCAAGCGTTATTCCGCCGCCTTCGGCAAGGTTGAGACCCGCACCTACTCCCCGCAGGAAGCGGTGGAACTGGTGAAGGCCAACGCCACCGCCAAGTTCGACGAGACCGTTGAGGCCCACGCCCGCCTCGGCATCGACCCCAAGTACACCGACCAGCAGCTGCGCACCACCGTGGCGCTGCCTCACGGCACCGGCCAGAGCATCCGCATTGCCGTGATCGCCCGTGGTGAAAAGGTGGCCGAGGCCAAGGCCGCCGGCGCCGACCTGGCCGGTGACGACGATCTGGTTGAAACCATCGCCAAGGGCGAGATGGAGTTCGACCTGCTGATCGCTACCCCGGACATGATGCCCAAGGTGGCCAAGCTGGGCCGTGTGCTCGGTCCCCGCGGTCTGATGCCGAACCCCAAGGCCGGCACCGTGACCACCGATCTGGCCTCCGCCATCAACGAGTTCAAGGCCGGCAAGCTCGAGTTCCGCGCCGACCGCACCGGCATCGTGCACGTGCGTTTCGGTAAGGCCAGCTTCGACGCCGCCAAGCTGCTCGACAACCTCAAGGCCCTCCAAGAGACCATCGACCGCAACAAGCCCAGCGGTGCCAAGGGTCGTTACTGGAAGAGCCTTCATATCACCTCCACCATGGGCCCCTCGGTGGAAGTGGATGTGTCTGCGCTGCAGGACATCAAGCAGGAAGGCTGAGCTTCAGCTTCTGCTGGCTGGGTACTCCAGCCCCTTTGCCTCCGCCCCGGCGGGGGCTTTGTTGTATGTTGACAAGCTGGCTAACGCCAGAAGGGCACGCGCCCTACCCAAGACAGCAGGTCTGCCCAAGGCCAGCGATCACTTCGGTGCTTCGCTGCCGCAAGCCGTAAATCCTGCCGAGGTGCACGCGACTGGTTTTGCCCTGGTGGTTCGCTGCCGGGGGAATGCAAGCCGCAGCCCCTCGAGTGCAACCGCACTGGGGCTGCGTACCCGGCTTGTTCCCCCGATCCGTTCCGTTTCCCATGGGCCGCACGCTGGAGAACAAGCAACAGATCGTCGAAGAGCTCAAGCAGCTCCTCGGTGAGGCCGAAATGGCGCTGGTTCTTGATTACAAGGGCCTGTCCATCAAGGAGATGTCTGACCTGCGGACCCGTCTGCAGGCCAGCAACGGTGTGTGCAAGGTGACCAAAAACACCTTGATGCGCCGTGCCATTGATGGCAACAGCGCTTGGTCGGAACTTGATTCCCTCCTCACCGGTACCAACGCCTTCGTGCTCGTTAAGGGCGACGTGGGTGGTGCCGTGAAGGCCGTTCAGGCTTTCCAGAAGGACACCAAGAAATCGGAAACGAAGGGCGGTCTTTTCGAAGGCAAGCTCCTCTCGCAATCCGAGATCAAGGCGATTGGGGATCTGCCCTCCAAGGAGGTGCTCATGGCGCAGATCGCTGGTGCGATCAACGCTGTGGCCACCAAGGTGGCTGTGGGCATCAACGAAGTTCCCTCCGGTCTTGCCCGCGCGCTCAAGCAGCACGCCGACGGCGAGGGCACGGCCAACTGAGGCCTGCTCTGCTGAGCTCTCCGCTCCGACTGTTCACACAGATCTGTTGCTGATTCCCAACCATGTCTGCTACTACCGACCAAATTCTCGAGCAACTGAAGTCGCTCTCTCTGCTTGAAGCTTCCGAGCTCGTCAAGCAGATTGAAGAGGCTTTCGGTGTGTCCGCCGCCGCTTCTGCTGGCGTTGTGATGGCCGCTCCCGCCGCTGGCGGTGCTGCTGAGGCTGCTGAAGAGAAGACCGAGTTCGACGTCGTTCTCGAAAGCTTCGACGCTGCTGCCAAGATCAAAGTGCTGAAGGCCGTGCGCGAAGCCACCGGCCTGGGCCTGGGCGAAGCCAAGGCTCTGGTGGAAGGTGCCCCTTGCGCCGTCAAGGAAGGTGCTTCTAAGGCTGATGCCGAGGCCATGAAGAAGGCCATCGAAGAGGCCGGCGGCAAGGTCGCTCTCAAGTGATCGCGCCCGTGGCCCGCTTGTCGGGCCACACCGCTTCATCTCTGCCGGCTCTTCGGGGCCGGCTTTTTTGTGGCTGCTGAGCGCCACAGGCGTCAGCCAACAAAAAAGCCCCGCCGAAGGCAGGGCTTTGAGTTCGGAACGCTTCTGGGAGTCTGTCCTCGTTTCGACCCCGGAAGTGGTGTTCCGCACTCCTCACACAAGAGAAACATACGGCAGGAGGAAAACCGGGTCGAGGGGGAGTGGACCGCTGCCTCAGCTGGCCTAGGGCTTGTAGGGGATCACCTGCAGGGCGATCGGACCGCTGCCCGGCTGGGGGGGCAGCGGTTTGAGGGGCTTCATCGGTGCAGCCGCGGTGGCGGGTGTGCGATCGGCTCCGCTGCGGTTGGCCTTGGCGATCAGTTGGCTGAGGGGGGTGCCATTGGCGAAATACACGTGGCTGAGGGTCTGGCTGCCATAGGCACGCCGTTCCAGGCTCCAGCCCGGTTCCAGATCGATCGCCACAAAGGCGTTGCGGTCGCGTTGGCGTAGGGAGCCGCGCCCCACCAGCAGTTCGGTGGGCTGGCTGGGGGTCATGGCGAGGAGCGCCACGCTGTTGCCCTGCTGCTCCAGTCGCAGCCGATAACGGCTGGCCAGATCCTCGTTGCCCACCCGCAGCGAGTAGCCGTTGCTGTCGAGGTAGCGGCTGCAGATCCCGCTGAAATCGAAGCGGTTGAGGCTGGGATCAACCAAGCCATCGGAGCGCTTCTCCCAGCAGAGCGGCTCGGGCTTGATCTGCTCCAGCACGAGCAGTTTCCAATCGCTGCGGCCCACGGGCTGGGCGAGCACGGCAAAGCGCGCCTGGTCGAGGGGCTGGCTGCTGAACACGCTGGCTGCCCAGGCCGTAGGGGCTGCGGCAGCGGCGGTGAGCCCCAGGAGGGCCAGGTAGGTTCGCTGCATCGGCATCTCTTCGGCGCACACAGTCCAGGAGAGTGTTGTACCGGACCCGGAGGGAAGAGCCCAGTGCCCGATCAGCCAGTGGTGGTAGCGGCCGCCTGTGATGGAGCCTGCAGCGGCAACCCGGGCCCTGGCGGTTGGGGTTGTTTGCTGCGCTTCAGCGATGGTTCGGTGCAGGAGTTTGGGGGCTTTGAACCCAACACCACCAACAACCGCATGGAGCTCACGGCGGCGCTGACGCTGCTGGAGAAGCTGGCGGTGCTGCCGCGTGATCCCAACCTCACGATCCGCACCGATTCGAAATATCTGATCGACGGCTTCAGCAAGTGGATCAACGGTTGGAAGCGCAAGGGCTGGCGCACCGCCTCCGGCAGCCCGGTGCTCAACCGCGATCTGTGGGAGTCCCTCGATGCGGCCCGGGTGAGTGGTCTGCCGTTCACCTATGTGAAAGGGCATAGCGGCGATCCCGACAACGACCGTTGCGATGCGATTGCCGTGGCGTTTTCCAAAGGCCAGCACCCCCAGCTGGCTGATGGCGATGACGGCGGCCTGATGGTGAGCGAGCCCGAACCCGAGCCCGATCTGGCTCCGCCGGCCTTGCAGCAGCTGCTCACCCGCTTCGAGCTCGCTGATCGCCTTGCCGAAGGCGGCTATGGCCTGAGCCTGCTGGAGCTGGCTCAGCTGGTGGAACAACCGCTCAAAAAGCTGGAAAACCGCAGCGAACCGTGGCGCTGGCGCGACTGGATCGTGCAGCCCAGCGACGACGGACGCTGGCGTCTGGCCCGGGACGCGTCAGGATCGGGTGTAACGGAGCAACAACGGGATGGCTGAACTCGGCACCGGGGCTCTGTATCAACGCTTTGTGGGGCCGCTGCTCAGCCGCGATGAAGGCGCCGATGCCGAGCAGCTCAGCCAGCTGACGCTGCAGGCCCTTGGCCAGGCTTCGTTGCGCCGCAACTGGCCGCTGGTGAGCGGCAGCCTGGCGGGGCTCGGCGCCGAGCTTGAAGTGCGCGATCTGCGCCTCGAACAAACCCTGTTCGGCTGCCGGTTCCGCAACCCGGTGGGCTTGGCCGCTGGCTTTGACAAAAACGCCGTGGCCGCCGGCATCTGGCACCTGTTTGGGTTCGGCTTTGCCGAGGTGGGCACGATCACCTGGCACGCCCAGACGGGGAATCCCAAGCCGCGCTTGTTCCGCTTGGCGGCGGAACGGGCGGCCCTCAATCGCATGGGTTTCAACAACAGCGGCGCCCTGGCGGCCCGCCGCACCTTGGAGCGTCAAAGCCTGCCGCCGGTGGGCCAGCGCCCCGCAGTGTTGGGGATCAACCTGGGCAAATCGAAGGTCACCCCCCTCGAGCAGGCGCCCGACGATTACGCCTCCTCCCTGGAGCTGCTGGCGCCCCTGGCGGATTACGCCGTGATCAACGTGAGCTCCCCCAATACCCCCGGGCTGCGGGAGCTGCAGGACGATGCCCAGCTGCGTCGCCTGGTGGAGCGCCTGCGGCGGCTGCCCGCCTGCCCGCCACTGCTGGTGAAGATCGCCCCGGATCTCGAGGATGAAGCGATCGATGCCATCGCCCGCCTGGCCTACGAAGAGGGCCTCGCCGGCGTGATCGCGGTGAACACCAGCCTCAACCGCCTCGGCCTCGAGCAGCGCCGCATCGCCCAGACCGGCCGCACCCTGGCTGAGGAAGCCGGTGGACTCAGCGGGGCCCCGCTGCGCGCCCGTGCCCTGGAGGTGCTGCGCCGCCTGCGGGCGGTGGCGGGTCCTGGCTTGCCCCTGATTGGCGTGGGCGGGATCGATTCCCCTGAATCGGCCTGGGAGCGAATCAGCGCTGGCGCATCGCTGGTGCAGCTCTACACCGGCTGGATTTACGAGGGGCCGCAACTGGTGCCTTCGATCCTGGAGGGGTTGGTGCAGCAGCTCGATCGCCATGGCTTCCGCAGCATCAGCGAGGCCGTGGGCAGTGGGGTGCCCTGGCGGTAGCTTGCGGGCAGTGGGCAGCTGAGCTGCGGTGGTGCTTGCGGGCGTCCAAGATCGTCTAGCGCCGCTGCAGAGCTGGCTGTTTCCCCGCAGGGTCTACCTCCAGCTGGAGGACCAGGTGCTCGCGGCGATGGTGTTGGAGGGCGATCGCCTGGTGTGGCAGGAGCGGGTGCCGCTGCCAGAGGGCGCGTGTGAGAACGGTGCACCCGCGGCGGTGGAGGCCTTGGGTGATCTGCTGGGGGATTGGTTGATTGAGCGCGGCTATCCCGGTGCGCATGTGAAGGCCGTGTTGCCGCGGGCAGCCAACGCCTGGCGGGTGGTGGAGTGGCCCGATGGGCAGTGGCCAGAGCAGCCTGAACTGCTGGTGCGCCAGCAACAGGATGAGCTCCAGCTCCCCTGGGATTTGCATGACGCTGATCTGGTGCTGGAGCCGTTGACCGCCGCGACTCCGCGATCCCTGTTAGTGGCGGCTCAGCGGGGGGTGCTGGAGGGTTGGATTGAGGTGTTCAGCCAGGCCGGCCTGGTGCTTGATGCCCTGGAGCCATTACCGATCTGTCTTTGGCGGGCGGTGCAGCCGTGTTTGCAGGGAGGGCTGGAGGTGGTGCTCCAGCTGGAGGAGCAACACACCTGGGTGCTGGCGTTCGATCAAGGGCTGCCCCTGGGCGAGTGGCGTTGGCCGCCCTTGGCGGAGCCAGCCCAGCTGGAAGCGGTCATCCAGGCTTGGTTGCATCGCTATCAGCCCACGAGGGGTTTGTTGTGCGGTGCCGCAAGCAGCGATCCGGCCTCGGTGGAGGAATGGAAGACCTGGATGTCCTGTCCGCTGCAGGGAATGGAGCCAGGTGATGCGCCGATGGCCCTGTGGGGTTTGGTTGAGGGAGAGCGGCGCTGATGAACAGGCCTGCTTGGTTGGAGCGCGACTGGGATCTACTGCGGCAGCGCCGATTGGAGCGGGGGCTGCCACCGGCGGCCGAGCCGCTTCAGCCGGCCCGCAGCTTGCTGGTCCGCGGCGTGGCCTTGGGTGGAGGTGTCTTGGCAGCTGTTTTCGGGATTTGGGGTGGGCTGCTCTGGCGGCAAGCGCAGCTCAATGAGCAGTTGGCGGGATTACGCGGAATCCCCGTTCAGGTGCAGGCGCTGGAGGGTCAGGCACTCGCTCAGCGGCGCCGGCTGAGCACGATCCAGCGCAGCAACGAGGGGCTGGCAAAGGGGCTAGTGGCGGTGTCGTCGGGCTCGGCCCTTTTGGCTCAGCTCACGCAGATCACACCGCAGGGGGTGCAACTCACCGATGTGCAGGTGCAGGCAGGCAGCTTGAAACTCAAGGGAGTGGCGGCTGATCCGCAGGCGTTTCGCCGGGTGAATGGCCTGAGCCTTTTGTTGGCTGAATCTCCTTTGTTTCAGCCCAAGAGCGTGAAGGTGGTGAAGCTCAGCCGTGAGGCGAGCAAGCCGGCGGCCCCGGTGGATTGGGATCTCACGGCGGCCTTCGCCACGCTGCCAGCGTCCCAGCAGTTGCGGCTGCTCCAGTCGCTGGGGGCCGAAGGTCTGGCCAAACGGCTGCAGATCTTGGAGCGCGCAGGGGTGCTGCCATGACCAACTTCCAACCCACGTCGGTCACGCCGCGTTTCAAACGCGAGTGGTTGTTGCTGGGGGGGCCTGTGGTGGCTGGGTTGCTGCTGAGCGCTGGTGTCGCGGCTTTAGGGGTGTGGCCGAGTTGGCAGCGGTTGCTGATCGATCAACAGGAGCTGGAGCAACTGGAGGAGCAGCGCCAACGGCTGCCGCTGCTGCGGGCGCAGCTGCTCAAATTGCAGGATTCGGTGAAAGAGGCCGAGCAGCGCAATGCCTCCATCGTGGGGTTGATTGCGGGTAGCGGCGAGATCACCACGTTTTTGGCGCAGCTGAGCGCTGAAGCCCAGCGCACCGGTGTGGCGCTCGATGGCTATGAACCGGTTGTGACCCAGGCGCCGCCGGCTGATCCAAAAGCGACCAAAACCAAGTCCGCGAAAGACAAGACTCCAGCGCCCCCGGCTGATCCGCTGTTGGCTCCAGGCCTGCAGAAAACCTCGCTGTTGCTCACTGCTAGGGGCACAGGCCCGCAGCTCCTGGCGTTCCTGCGCAGCCTCGAACAGCTCAGCCTGCTGGTGGTGCAGAGCGATCTAAACCTCAAACATGAAACCAAGGAAGCCGCCAAGCCTGGTGAAGCGGGTGCCAACACCACCCAGCTCCGTCTCAATCTGAGCCTGTACAGCGAGGCGGAACCAGCCAACAAACAGCCCTGAAGCCTGGTCTGGCCTGGTGTTAGCCGATACCATCCGCCCAAAACGGTGGGATCGAGAGCGTGAAGCTGCGTTGTGGCTTGGTTTTGGCCGTGATGGCCACGGCCTCAACGGTTGCTCCCCTCTTGGCAGCTCCACGCGGGGCTGATCCTTCCACTGCTGTCACCAGTGCTCCGAGCACTGGCGGTGCCGTTGCGCTCACGTTGCGGCGCACGGCAGATGGGGTGGAGTTGGTGGTGGAAGGCACGGGTGCCGCACCTGTGCTGCAACAAAGCCGCGATGGCGATGCTTGGCGAGGTGACCTGCGGATCAGTGCCCCGAGCGGGTTGCGGCTCGGACCCCAACGCATCACCCTCCCGGATGCGGGCCTGCAAACGGTGAGCTTGCAGGGCAGTGGCAGCGATTACGCCTTGGAGGTGGTCCCCACACAGGGCACATCGTTAGGGAGGCCTGTGGTGAGTGCGGATGGTCGCAATCTGGTGATCACCTTCCCAAATGGCGCGCTCAGTCCGTTGCGGCAAACAGCGAGCCTGAATGTGCAGCAACCCGGCCGAGTGCCTCAGCCCGTTGTGGCGCCGCCGTTGCAACCGCGGGCCGTGGCGCCACCGCTTGGGGATATGGCTGTGGGGAGCATGGTGCTCCGCAATCAGAGCTATGTGAATGTTTCTGGGCCGAATGTCACTCTCACGTTGCGCAATGCTCCAGCTAAAGACGCGCTGATGTCGATTGCACAGTTGGGGGGATATGGATTTGTTTTTGTGGATGACCAGCCCGGTGCGGCGGTTACCGCTAATCAGTCGCCTGTGATCCAGAACGGCACAACAGTTTCAGGTGGAGCTGCCCCCTCGCCTTCTCAAGGAGGACGCCCGGTCACGATGGCTTTTCGGAATGAGAGTTATGCCCGGGCGTTGAATAGTGTGCTGCTTGCTGCTGGTTTGCAAGGTAAAAAAGATGGCAACACGATTTTGGTGGGTTCAAATGTTCTTGGTAAAGGATTCGGTTCCCAGATTTCTAAGGTGTACCGCCTGAATCAGGCTTCTGCTGGCTCTGCTGCTGATTACTTGGCGAGCCTTGGCGCTTCGATTACCAACATTTCTGTGATAACCAACTCTGTGAGTCAGGGCACTCCCTTGGCGAATGAAGTGTCGGGCGCCCAGTCCACACAGCAGACCCAGCGTCAAGACATCACAACAACTGAAACCTATGGGGGTGGTCTTGGTCCGCTGCGGGGTCTAATTGGAACGACGGATTCTCGTTTGCAAACGATCACTCTGATTGGTGATTCTGCGCAAGTGTCTGTCGCGGAAAACTACTTGCGTCAACTCGATTTGCGCCAGCGACAAGTGGCGTTAACGGTGCGAATTCTTGACGTAAATCTCGATAATGCGACTGAAATTGACAACAGCTTTGCCTTTCGTTATGGAAGTAATTTCATTGTGAATGATCAGGGAAGGCTGTTGGCTGCGTTTGGTAAGAATCTGCCGGCGCAAGGTGAAAGTTTTGATCAGTTCAAAGAGACCACAAAAACTTCTTCTTCGGGCAGCTCATCTGGGGGTGCTCGTAATTCAAGCTCGGGTCGCAATTCGAGCTCCGGGAGGGACTCCAGTACTGGTTCAACGGCCACAACTGAAGCCTCGGATTCGGTTGGAGATACCTATGAGCTCACGGATACATATACCACCGAAGAGCTCCGTAAAATTAATGATGTTCTGCAGACGTCTAGTGGCACAGTCGTTTACAAAAATGATGTGACGGGAAAGTATGAGACTTTGCCGGTCCCCGCTAATGATGGGTATCGGGAGGTGACGAATACTAAGGAAATTCTGGAAAACCCAGCCCGTCTGCGCGAAAATGAACCTGTAATCGCAGACCAGGACTGGGTTGATGGGCGGCAAGCAGCTCGGTTTCACGGACTATGAGCTGACCACGGCCAAGAAGCGCACCAAGCGCGAGAAATTTCTCTCCGAGATGGAGGCTGTGGTGCCTTGGCAGGCACTCATCGATCTGATCGAGCCGCACTACCCCAAGGCGAGCAAGAAAGGCGGCAGGCCTCCCTATCCGCTGGCAACGATGCTGCGCATTCATCTGCTGCAGCAGTGGTACTCCCTCAGCGATCCGGCCATGGAAGAGGCCTTGATCGAGGTGCCCACCATGCGCCGCTTTGCCGGCATCGAGCTGATCAGCGATCGGATCCCGGACGAGACCACGATCCTCACGTTCCGCCATCTGCTTGAGAAGCATGGGCTGGGTGAGCAGATTTTTGACACCGTCAAAGCGCTCCTGGCCGCTCGGGGCGTAACCATGCGTCAGGGCACGATCGTCGATGCCACCTTGATCGCAGCGCCCAGCTCCACCAAGAACAAAGATGGGAAGCGGGATCCGGAGATGCACCAGACCAAAAAGGGCAACCAGTGGTACTTCGGCATGAAGGTCCACGCCGGCGTTGACAAGGACTCAGGCCTGATCCATTCGGTTGTCGTCACCGCCGCCAACGTGCACGACCTCACCCCGGCAGCTGAGCTACTGCATGGAGATGAGGAGGTGGTGTACGGCGATGCTGGCTACCAGGGCATCGCCAAGAGACCAGAAATGGCTGGCAAGACAGCGGAGTTCAGAGTGGCGATGCGGCCCGGCACGCGCAGGGCTCTTCCTGACACCCCGGATGGGAGGGTGCAGGATCTGATCGAGACGGCCAAAGCTCACATCCGCTCCAAGGTTGAGCATCCCTTCCGTGTGATCAAGCAGCAGTTCGGCTTTCAAAAGACCCGGCTGCGAGGCTTGGCCAAGAACCGCTGCAAAATCAACGTGCTTGCGGCACTGTCGAATCTGTACCAGGCCCGACGACAATTACTCGCGACAGTGTGAACAGGGACTTGGTGTGCCTGCACACCTCTATTTAGCCTCAAAACCAGCCGAAAGTGGCTGGATATGTGAGCCAAGGTCATCAAAAAATGGCCTCAGAGGCAATTTGCAGCCAAAACCACTCTTTCTGCTCGCTGCCGCCGCTCAAACACCGCTTGTCCAGAGTTTCCTTAGATGTACTTGTGATCGATTGGTTTTAAGATCTTCTTTAAAACACCTTATGATTTTAATTGATCTTTATTCATTGCGCTATCGCGCAATGTCGCCTGCGGCGACTCATCTGGAGGTGATATTATTCAATATTGACAATATTGATGCCATCCCTAACAAAGATATTTATAAGAGTTTGTGTTGCATCTATCCTGATTTGTTCTTGAAACCTGACAAAGGTAATTATACATAAAATCTCTATGGTTGTCAAGTCTTCTAGGTATTAGTGAGTGCTTGTAATAATTTAAGGTAAATGCTAAAACAGTTCAGTAAGTAAAGGACAATATGGAAACCCTCTTAGACAGAAGATATCGCCAAAGACTATTTGAATGCTGCCTAAAGAAACCAGTGCCAGTCGGGTCTCCTGGTATTCCTAAGTGGAAGTTGGAATGCCCTCTGTGTGGTGGTGCTGGGGCGTTGCTGGTCTGGTTGCCCGCGCGGAATACCTACAAGTTCTTGTGCTCCTCAAGTAATTCCAGGAATTGCGGAGTCCAGGTGGAGTTCCCTGTGCTCCTGAAGATGTGGAATTTGCCCCTGTATCACCAGTATTTGCAGGAGAGGGAGGAAGAAGGCACTGCTGGTGCAGGGTTCAATGTCCCTAAGGCATCTCAGGTCTTGCCTCAGCGGCGATCGAAGAGGAGTTTGGAAGGGCGCGAACGCCAAGTCCCTCACGAACTCAAAAACGACGGTTCAAGGCATCTCGGCGACACCTCTGATGGTGCGTGACACTTTGAGAACTGGTTGTTGACTTGAGAAAATCAAGTCAACTCGGAGTCCTTGCCACTGCCTCGTCGCTGCTCTTCTAAGTAGGCGAACACACTCTTATCGCCCACATCGGCGGCCGCTGGCATCGGGAATTTGCGCAGGGTGAGCACCAGGAGCAGCGCGGCTTCGAGCCCAAGAAGATTGGCGGTGGCGGTGAGAGGCAGCAGGCCGGTTAAGGCGCCGAGTAGGGCCAGCGGCAGCAGCAGCGTCACCCCAATCGCTTCCGGGCGGCGGAAGCAGAAAAACTCCTTGAAGCCGATGCCGGCCAGGGCGGCAAAGAACGGACCGATCGCCCAGATCCAGGCGGGATGGGCCGCTACCGCAGCGGCCATGCCGCCTGGGCCGGCGCTGATGGCCAAGGCGGCAAAGCCCACGCATCCCAGCAGCCAGAGGAGCTGCAGAGCCCGATGCAGGGGCCGCAGGTAGATGTGAATCCAGCGCAAGGCCAGGCCCACCCCCAGCAGCAAGGGCAGCAGCCACGGCCAGAGCCAGGCGTCGCCGAGCTGGCGCCACTGCAGCAACAAACCCACTTGGGCGATGGCGGCGACGCACAGCGCCAGCCGGTAGCTGAGCACTTCCCGCTCGTCCTCTGCCGTGATGCTGTACGGCCCGTACACCCCTTCGAAGCTGGTCATGGCGGCGGCGGTGCTTGCACCAGTGTGGCCAGGGCCGGACCAGCGGGCACGATCCCGGAGGGGTGCAAGGGGAATAGGGCGCCGAAGTAGTCCTGGCGCCAAGCCTGATCGCAGCAGGTGTCGGCCACGCCAGGCAGCCCAAACACCCGTTGGCGCCAGTGCCACAGGGCCGGCAACTGCCAGAGGGGCCGCCGCGACACACCGAACAACGGGGCGTACACCAGCTCCAGGCGGATCAAGGTGGGGAAGAGTTGCACATCCGCCAGGGTGAGGCAGTTGCCGCACAGCCATGGCCCAGCCCCGGACGTGCCCAGGGCAGCTTCGGCTTGCTCCAGTGCTGCAAACAGTTCGCTTTCGGCGCGGTCGTAGGCCGACTGGTTGCGAGCGAAGCCACAGCGATACACCCCGTCGTTGACGGCTCCTTGAAACAGCTCCCGCCAGCCTTCGATCCCTGCGCTCAGCTCCGCTGGCGCCAGATCGGGGGCCTCGGCTGGAGCCGGCCATTGGTTGAGCAGCTCGATCAGCCGGGCGCTTTCCCCCAGCACCACCCGGCCGCTGCTGCGTTCCACCAGCACCGGCACCGTGGCCCGCTGGTCGGTGGTGGCCCAGAGCGGCGATAGAGCTCCTGGAGGGTGCTGCAGCCCAAAAACGGTGTGCCGAAGCGCCAGCGCCCGGCTTCCGGGTCGGGCTCCACCACCAACAGTTCGATGCTGTTCTGCAACTGCCGCAGCGTCCATACCAGCCAGGCGCGGTGGGCCCAGGGGCAGCTCCGCCCCACGATCAGCACATGGGAGCCCGGCTCTGCGGCATTGGTTGGCAGAGGCGGCAGGGCGCTGAAGGCCGCGGCGGGCCGGCGGTAGTTCCCATCGCTGTCAGCGGGGCCAAGCCCCTGCATCAGCTGTTGCCATTGCCAGTTCCAGCCAGCACGGGCGGCGCTCACCACGACAGGAGGAATCGCCATCGCCGGCATCACTGCATCGCTGCCAGGCTGGCGCAGCAACGAGCCGGAGAACAGGCATGGGCCAGGGCCGAGTGCTGGTGGTAGCGGCCACCCATGGCAACGAGCGCAATGCCCCCTGGCTGCTCGAGCAATGGCGGGCTCGCCCGGAGTTGCTGAATGCCGCAGGACTCGATCTTCAGCTGGAGATCGGCAATCCCGATGCGTTCGCAGCCAATCGCCGCTACCTCGATCGCGACCTCAACCGGTGCTTCACGCCGGAGTTGCTGGCGGATGCCAGTCGCGCCGAACGCGAGGTGCAGCGAGCCCGTGCCCTGCTGGTGGCCCATGGCCCTGATGGGGAGCAGCCCTGTGGGGTGGCCCTCGATCTGCACAGCACCACCAGCGCTATGGGCAATTCCCTGGTGGTGTACGGCCGCCGGCCCGCCGATCTCGCCTTGGCCGCCGGCATCCAGGCTCGGCTGGGCTTGCCGGTTTATCTGCATGAGGCTGATGCGGCCCAAACGGGGTTCCTGGTGGAGCGCTGGCCGGTTGGGTTGGTGATTGAGGTGGGGCCGGTGCCCCAGGGTTTGGTGGCCGCGGCGATCTGCCGGCAAACGCAGCTGGCCTTGGAAGCGGCTCTCGACACCCTGGCCGCGGCGGCTCTAAGCACGCTGCGCCTGCCCTGTCATCTTCAGGTGCATCTGCATCACAGCAGCCTCGATCTGCCCCGCCATCCCGATGGAACCCCGGCTGCTGCGTTGCACCCGCAGTTGCAGCACCGCGATTGGCGGCCTCTGGAGCCAGGCGATCCGCTGTATTGGAGAGCCGATGGAACAACCCTGGCCTACGCACCTGCCGCAGAGGCCGCCTCACTGGCCCGCTGGCCGGTGTTCATCAATGAGGCGGCGTACGGCGAGAAGGGCATCGCCTTGAGCCTCTGCCGCCGGGAAATCTGGGCGTGTCAGCCCAGCTGGGCAGAGGCTCTGGGGTGCTGGCCTCAGATGGCGGGGCCGTTGTAGATCAGCTGTTGCACGGTGCGGCCGTCAGGGCTGATCAGGATCTCGGTGGTGATGGTGGGGGCTGCCCTGCCTCCTGCCAGCCAGGCTTGCCGCCGTTGAAGCGGAACAGGAATCCTTTGCTGTCGTTGCCGACCATGCAGCTGCCGCCGCTGCCACCGGAGGTGAACATGCAGGCGGCGGGGATGTACTGGGTCAGGCCGCCGTTCAGGGTTACCGCGGTGTTTCGCGCCAGGTTCATGGCGCGCTGGCGAGCAGTGGCTTGCTGCTGCAGCTGATCAATCCGATCAAGGGTTTCTTGCACGTTCTGGGCCAGGCCGGTAGCCGGGGCCAGGGCCAGGGACGCCGCAGCAAGTCCGCCTGCGATCGAGGTAATGCGAAGCATGGCAATGAAAGTTGGGGAATCAGCTCAGCCGCAAGCCCATGTGCTCTGCTCCTTGGTGCAGGGCAGGTCGCTGCTGGAGCCATCGGCCCAGTAAATACGAAGCCGATCGTCTGTGGTGCCCATCCGGAACGTGAGCGATTTCACGGGACCGGCTGGTGCTTTGCCCGAGGGATCGGCCGTGTTTCCTGTCCCTGGCTTGGCCTGGCGCTGCTCGAGTTGTTGCAACCGCAGCTCGATTCGATTGAGACGCTCGTCCTCGGCAGGGGGCTGGCTCTGACAACCCACCAGCAGCAGCGCGGCGGCCAGAGACAGGGCGGAGAGGCGCATGGCCTGGGCGGAGAAAGGCAACTCCTAGCAGCGATCTCAGCGATTGACCAGGTGTTGCATCAGCGCAGCTGATCGGATTGATTAGCTGCGCTGCGCCCCGGACGCGCTTCAACCCACGTCACACGGCGCAAACATCCGTTACATTCATCTGTGGCAGGGCGGGTTTCCGGCCTGTCCTTCCTTCCCGCTCAACAACGAGTCCATTCGGGCTTGGCTGCTGAGCACTACGTATCCCGTACTCATGACCACCACCATCCAGCAGCGCCAAGGCGCTTCTGCGTGGAACCAGTTCTGCGAGTGGGTCACCAGCACCGACAACCGCCTCTACGTGGGTTGGTTCGGCGTTCTGATGATTCCCTGCCTGCTGGCCGCCACCATCTGCTTCATCGTTGCCTTTATCGCCGCTCCCCCGGTTGATATCGACGGCATCCGTGAGCCCGTTGCCGGCTCCCTGCTGTACGGCAACAACATCATCTCTGGCGCTGTGATCCCCAGCAGCAACGCCATTGGTCTGCACTTCTATCCCATCTGGGAAGCCGCCAGCCTCGACGAGTGGCTGTACAACGGCGGTCCTTTCCAGCTGGTGGTTTTCCACTTCCTCATCGGCATCTACGCCTACATGGGACGTGAGTGGGAACTCTCCTACCGCCTGGGCATGCGCCCCTGGATCTGCGTTGCTTACAGCGCACCCGTGGCCGCAGCCTCTGCTGTGTTCCTTGTGTATCCCTTCGGTCAGGGCTCCTTCTCGGACGCCATGCCCCTGGGTATCAGCGGCACCTTCAACTACATGCTGGTGTTCCAGGCTGAGCACAACATCCTGATGCACCCCTTCCACATGCTTGGTGTGGCTGGTGTGTTCGGCGGCAGCCTGTTCTCCGCCATGCACGGCTCCCTGGTGACCTCCTCCCTGGTGCGTGAAACCACCGAGAGCGAGTCCCAGAACTACGGCTACAAGTTCGGCCAAGAGGAAGAGACCTACAACATCGTGGCTGCCCACGGTTACTTCGGTCGCCTGATCTTCCAATACGCCAGCTTCAACAACAGCCGCAGCTTGCACTTCTTCCTGGCTGCCTGGCCTGTGGTCGGCATCTGGTTCACCGCCCTGGGCGTGAGCACCATGGCGTTCAACCTGAACGGCTTCAACTTCAACCAGTCGATCCTGGATTCCCAGGGTCGTGTGCTGAACACCTGGGCCGACGTGCTGAACCGCGCCAACCTGGGTATGGAAGTGATGCACGAGCGCAACGCTCACAACTTCCCCCTCGACCTGGCTGCTGCAGAAGCCACCCCCGTGGCTCTGACTGCCCCCGCCATCGGCTGAGGTTGATCCTCAAAACGGTTCAATCACGGTTGAACCAGAAGCCCCCGCGCAAGCGGGGGCTTTTTGTTGTCTTGGTGCCGGGCTCCCGCCGCTGCGCCGTCACTGGCCGATGTCTTCGGCCCAGAGCTCGGGCTTCTGCTCCAGCATGGTTTGCATCAAGTCTTCGCAGGCAGGGTCATTGAGGCACTCCACGGCAATCCCGGCTTCCTCCAGCCATCGCTCGGCTCCTTGAAAGCTGCGCCGCTCACCGATCAGTACCCGGCGGAACCCCAGCAGCACAGCCGTGCCAGCGCACATGGGGCAAGGCGAGAGCGTGGTCACCAGGGTGAGATCCCGCCAGTCGCGGCGCCGGCCTGCATTGCGGATGCATTGCGTTTCCCCATGACTGGTGGGATCACCGTTCTGCACCCGCTGGTTGTGGCCACGGGCCACGATCGTGCCGTCTTCCCTGGCCAAGACCGCGCCGATGGAATCCCCCCTTCCATCCAGCTTTGTTGTGCTTCTTGCCGTGCAGCATCCATCAGTTGCTGCATGGTGGATCGCTCCATGAACTGTGCCTTGCGTGCGAAAGGTCGTATCTGCGTTGTAGCCATCCATCGAGGCTTTTCCCGCTCAACGCTGTCGCACAGCCGTCGCGATCACGGAAAAGCCAATCGCCGTAAAACAAAAGAACCGCCAGTGACTGCAGGGCCTCTGGCGGTTCTTTTGTGTCTTCAAGCCGGTGACTGGATTTGAACCTGCGACCTACTGATTACGAATCAATCGTTTTTCGCTGAGATCGCTTGGTATGACTAGGGGTGGTTGCCCTGCTTTCCCTGTAAGTTTCCCCGTTGCAAACTGAAATGTCGAAATTCCGGTTGCAACCTGCTGATCCCTCATCAGTGGGCTGACCCACTGATTCGGTGTTTTGAGTTTCCCTGTGAGTTTCCCTGTAGATCGCTGTGCTCCCCCTGTTGTTGCAGGGATGCTTAAGTGCATGCGTGCGGCAGATCTGCAGCTGTGAGCGCGAGCGACAAGCTCTTTTATTGGGTGTTTCAGCTCGCGCCGGATCGGATCCTGCAGCTCCAAAACGACCTTCCGCCTGATGCCACCTACAGCTTCAGTGCGCCCGTTCTCAAGGAGCGCGAACACCGGCTCGATGGTCTGTTCTGGCCCCGGAGCAGCGGCCCGATCGGCCGGTGGTGATCTTCGAGGCGCAGATGGGGCCCGACTCTGGGTTCCTGCGGCGCCTCTATGCGGAGAGTGCGCGTCTGCTGCAACAGGACAGCTCGATTCAGCACTGGCGGGTGGTGGTGCTCTGCCGCGGCGGGATATGGGCTTTGGCGATCCCACTGCTGTGGCGGAGTTCATCGAGCGGCGCGTGCAGTGGCTGGAGTTGCAACCAGCCCTCGACGATCCAGCGGCCCCGCCCCTGTTGCGCAGTCTGGCCCTGTTGCTGGAAAGCGAGGACAAGCTGCCTGAGACGGCAGCGCAGATCCGCACCGCCGTTGCTGGCACCACTGATGCCGCCGGAACCATCGATGTGATCGCCGCTATCTTGATGACACGCTTCAGCGGTCGACCCCTACCGGAGATCTGCGCCATGGGCGGCATCACCCTCGAGGATTTCAGCCAAAGCGCCGCCTACCGCGAAATCTTCGGCCAAGGGCGCCAGGAAGGGCGCCAGGAAGGCCGCCAGCAAGGCGAGGTGGAGCTCACCTTGCTGATGCTTCGTCGCCGCTGCGGTGAGCTCAGCCCGGAGCAGCAAGCGCAGGTCAGCCAGTTGTCGCTGCCTCAACTGGAGGCCTTGGCCGAGGCGCTGCTCGATTTCACGGGAATGGCTGATCTCAAGGCTTGGCTGGCAGCGCCTCATCCCTGAGATCCGGCCCCGGGTCGTGTCACACCCTCAGAGCCCCAGCGGCTTGGCCTGGCTCCAGAAGCTGCTCTTGCGAGCATGTTGGCTGCGGATGGTGGCCATGTAGGCGTCGTGGGGCTGGATGGCGCCCCAGTCACTGATGCGCTGGCTGAGCAGCTGGCAGGTGTGCAGATGGTTGGCGGCGTGGCTGTATCGGCTGCTGCGGGCGTGGGTGAGGGTGAAATCCACCATGCAGCGCAAGGCGAGGGTGGCGGCCAGGGGATGGTCGGCGCTCAGCTTCTCCGCTGCGGGACCAAACACGGTGTACTGATCGCCATCCAGGCTGTCGCGGCGCTGCACGATCAGTTCGGCGGCCCGGCCGAGGGCTGACGGCCAGTTGAGCAGAAAGCAGAGCGCTTGCAGGTGTTGGGGGTGCTTGGCGGCCAGGTCGATCGCCTGCTGTTCAGCCTCCACATCCTCGAAAGCGGGCAGCTGTTGCAGGTAAGCCCTGAGGTACTCCTCGTTGAGTGAGCGCTCAAAGCACTGCCAGCGTGCGGCCTGGGCATCGGCGCTGCGACCCAGGGCTTCCAGGGTGGCGATGTGGGCGTCCTCCCAGTCGAACACCGGCCAGCCGCTGCGATGGGCTGGGCCGAATTCCAGGGCCTGCAGGGCATCCGCCGGCCGATCGGCCTTGAGCAGGCGCTGGGCGATCCCGGCGGCGATGCGCGGGGCGCGCCGCTGTTCCTCGCTGAATTGGCTGATGTAGCCATCCACATCACCCATGGCCTGGGCCACGGCCTGCAGGCCGTCCTTCACGGCCCACTGGCGCGCCTGTTCGGCATATTGATGGGCGTAGCCCGTGCCGCCACTGCCCCACGACACCGCTTTCCACTCCGCTTCCGGAGGGACGGGCACCGGCTCCTGGGCCAGCTGCTCGAACCGTTGCTTGAGGGCCTGCAGCCCTTGGGGGCCCAGCGCCTCGGTGAGGCTGGCGATCAGTGGGTCGTAGATGCCATAGCCGTTGTCGCAGAAGGCGTTGAACACCTGTTCGGCCAGCGTTTCTGGATCGGGTTCGGCGGCCAGAGCCAGGGGGCCGAGTTGCCGGCAAGCGCTGCGGAACAGATCCGACAGCACCCCACTGCGGTCGATGCACCGCGCGAACACGCTGTCGCTCAGATCGAGAAACTCCCACAGCAGTGTCAAGGCCGCCGCTGGCTCCGCTGCGGCAATCGGACCGGTGATGGCGTCGCGTTGTTGGTCGAGATCTTTGGCCAGGGCTCTGATCTGGGGCCCTTTGAGGAAGGTGCTGCCGCGGCGGATCGTGCCCAGGCGTTCGCGCACCAGGGATGCCGCATCGGTGGGACTGGCGCCGGTGGCCACCGCCAGCCGCAGTTGGCGTTTGAGCGCTGGATCGGCATTGGCCAGGTCGAGCAGCAGATCGGCGAGCCGTTCCGGCCCCAGGGCGATCAGCGTCTGGCGATCCAGGGCAGCGCGGCGGGCCATGGCGTGAGGTGTCCGCTGTTTGCGGCCGAGGTTGGCACCGGAAGGCCGGAAAACGGTTTCTGGTGGTCAGGCTCCACAGTGATGTACGTCTGGGGAGAAACGATGCCTGAACCGAACACTGAGATCCCTCTCGACGCTACCGAGCAGCAATTGCTCGAAGATGTCGAACTAGGCGCCCTGCAGAGCGTTGCAACAGCTGCGCTGTTGGAGGACCTTCGCGAGTCCGCCAGGGCCACGGGTCAGAAAGATCAGCGCATCAATAGTCGCCTCTCCATCCGTGATCTGTAGGCCATCCCTCTGATGTCTGCCTCGGCACGCGTCAGCGGTTTCCGGTGGCCTGCGGCCGATCGGCCGCGAGAGGCGGCTCCAACCGCTCCGACAGCCAAACCTTGATGATCGACTGGCGCGTCACGCCGAGGCGCGACGCTTCCCGATCCAGTTGTTCGACCATCCAGAGCGGAAAGTCGACATTGACGCGCTTCTGCTGCAGACGGGGCCGCCGGGCGGAGGCGAGATCCAGCGAGTTCAGCACGGAATCGCCCTGATCGAAGGATTGATCAAACTCAGAGCTGTTCATAGAGCTGAATCTCCTCAGGGCGTGATCGACGGACGGAGATGAGTCGGATGGCTTGGCCGCGCAGGGTGATCACCGCTGACCAGTGTTTGCGCTGAATGCGACCGATGACGAGCCATCGCGGCTCATCCAGCGTGCGCGCGGCGATCTCCAGCAAAGCGGGGTCTTCCCAGAGCGCCTGCGCGGCAACGAAGTCAATGCCGTGCTTCTCCTGGTTGGACTGGCTTTTGCTCGGGTCGAACTCAAACTCCATAGAGTTCTGAATCTATACCTTTTTGGGCAGTTGAAGCTCCACCGGTGCCGTTCCACGACCATCAGGGCATCACGGCCATGGGGCTCAGCGTTCTGCACAAATACGTGAGCGGGACCTTGCAGGACCGCGTCGCCTTGCACTGACGCTGCGGGGCGGCCGCGGGGAACGCTCAGGGCAGTGCCGTTTGCGCTGCCATGCCTGCCGTTGTTGATCAGAAGCTCACCGAATCGTTGATCGCCCTGCTCGAGCAGGGAACAACCCCCTGGCGGCGCGAGTGGGACGCGGTGGGTGGTGGTCATCACGTGAACCTGATCAGTGGCCGCCGCTACCGCGGCTCCAATCCGGTGTTGCTCACCCTTGGGATGCACCTGCGTGGTTCGGCCCTGCCTTATTGGTGCGGTTTCGGGGAGGCGAAGTCGCGCGGACTCTCGCCGCGCAAAGGCAGTAAGGCGGTGTATGTGTTGCGGCCTCAGGTGCATGTGAGCCCGGCCGATCCAGAGGCGTCCGCAGCGGTGGAGGCCTCTGGATCGGCCGCCATGCCCCGCAGCTGGGTGAGCTACCGGCCGGTGCCCGTGTTCAACGCGGCGGATCTGGTGGGTGAGGCGCTCGCAGGGCTGATCCAGACGCGCCGTGAGGCGGATGGGGTGGTGCGGCGACCGGTGCCCGAGCGGCTGGCGGCTGCGGAATCTGTGCTCTCCAGCTGGCCGGTTGAGGCGGTGCATGGCGGCGGTCAGGCCTGCTATCGGCCTGCGGCTGATTGCATTCACTTGCCTGAGCGGGCGGTGTTTCACTCCCCGGCTGCGCTTTATGCCACCTGGGGGCACGAGGCGGTGCATTCCACGGGGCATCCCGCCCGCCTGGCGCGTGATCTCTCCGGGACGGTGGGCAGCCGTGCCTACGCCCGTGAGGAGCTGGTGGCGGAACTGGGCGCGGTGTTGCTGGGGAACGACTCGAGATCGGCAGTGATGTGGCCAATCACGCCGCCTATCTCGCTAGTTGGATCGCGTTGTTGCGCGAATCACCGCGGATGTTGGTGGAGGTGCTTGGCGATGCGCGTCGGGCGGTGGATCTGATCTGCCCGGACGAGGTGGTCGTTGATTTGCCGGATTAACACTGAGGCTCGGGCTCGTATAAGTAGCGCTGAAACCCTGCGAACAATTTCCCGATTTCCTCTGGTTGTCCCAGATCCGAAATGGCATCGGCGATGGAGTTCTGGTAGCGGAGACGCAGCAATGCCGCCAGTTTTTCTTGGGCCAGCTCCTGCACGCCTGTGGTCACGTAATGCTGAAGCACAAAGTCGATAAAAAGCTGTTGTTTGTTGGTGAAGTGGGAGTGGATGTACAGCCGAGCCTGTTGCGCGCGCAACTCGCGTGGGATGGGTGGTAAGGCGTAAGCCACGTGAGCCAGTACATCAAAGAGGTCGCTGTCCTCGGCGGAGATGATCGCTTGCATCTCAGTCAGTTGATCGGGTCCAAAGCCCTTGTCTGCCAGTCCCTGCAGCAGCTTGCTGCGAGTGTGTGGCTTGCTCCAGATGGCCCGTAGTTCGGCTTCGTCTCGCACAAACTCAGGCAGTTCTCCATACAGCAGTTCGATGAATTGCTGTGAGCTCATCGGCTTGCCATCGGGATGCCAGAAGCTGGTGACCAGGATGTGCTGGACCGATCGCTCCTTGCCATCGCCGAGCTTGGTCTTGACCTTCGCTGGCCGAGGCTGCGTGTCCGGATCGGTCGTTGCTGGATCTTCCGGCTCTTCAGGTCCCGGGTTCGGTGTAGGGGTGCCTCTCGCAGGCCCTTCGGGCGCGATTGGCTCTCCATCCCATTCCGCATCACTGAAATGGTGATGCGCCTTCACGAAATCGAGGATGGTGAAGTAGTCCTTACCGTCGTAGAGGCGGGTGCCACGACCGATGATCTGCTTGAACTCGATCATCGAATTCACGGGACGCAGCAAGGCGATGTTGCGTACATTGCGGGCATCCACGCCAGTCGAGAGCTTCTGCGAAGTGGTGAGGATGGTGGGGAGTGTCTTCTCGTTGTCCTGAAAAGCCCGTAGCCAGGTGTTGCCGAGTTCGCCATCGTCGGCCGTCACGCGATGGCAGTAGTTGGGATCGGTGCTGCTCTTGCGCTGGTTGATCAGGTCGCGAATCGCCAGGGCGTGCTCCTGGGTGGCGCAGAACACCAGCGTTTTCTCGCGCTGGTTGATCTGACTGAGCAGGATCTCCACCCGCTGCCGTTCGCGCCGCTCAATCTCGATGATGCGATTGAACTCGGCCTCGGTATAGCGCTTCCCCTCCTGAACCTCTCCTTCCACCACGGTGTCGTCTGCGGTGTAGACGTACTCATCAAGGCTTGTGGTGATCTGCTTGACGCGGAAGGGCGTTAGGAAGCCGTCGTTGATGCCTTCCTTCAGGGAGTAGGTGAACACCGGTTCGCCGAAGTAGGCGTAGGTGTCGGCGTTGTCGGTGCGCCGGGGGGTGGCGGTGAGCCCCAGCTGCACCGCGGGGGCGAAGTATTCGAGGATGCCGCGCCAGGTGGATTCGTTGTTGGCGCCGCCGCGGTGGCATTCATCGATCACGATGAAGTCGAAAAAGTCCGCCGGGTATTGACCGAACCAGGGTGAGGGTTTGCCCTCCACCACCGGACCGCTCATGAAGGTCTGGAAGATGGTGATGAACACACTGGCGTTGGTGGGTACGCGGCCCTTTTTGCGCAGATCGCCGGGTTCCATTCGAGCTAACGCGTTGTCTTCGAAGGCGGCGAAACTGGTGAAGTCGTTGAAGGCTTGATCGGCGAGGGTGTTGCGATCCGCGAGAAAGAGAATGCGTGGCCGGCGACTGGGCTGGCCGGACAGATTCCAGCGGGACTGGAACAGCTTCCAGAGGATCTGGAAGGCCATCGAGGTTTTGCCGGTACCGGTGGCGAGGGTGAGCAGGATGCGGTCGCAGCCGGTGGCTACCGCTTCCAGCACCCGCGACACAGCAATGTCCTGATAAAAGCGGATCTGCCAGCTGCCCCCCTTGTCTGCATAGGGAACGGCCGCAAAGCGATCTCGCCAGGCGTTCTCCTCGGCGAACTGGCGTGTCCACAGCTCCTCCGGTGTGGGGAAGCGTTCGGCTTCGCCCTCCTCACCGGTGGCCATGTCGATGGCGTAGACGCCAAGGCCGTTGCTGGCGTAGGTGAAGCGCAGTTGCAGTTTGCTGGCGTAGTCCTTGGCCTGGGCCACGCCTTCGGTGAGGGGTGCGGTGTCGGGCTTGGCCTCCACCACCGCCAGCTGGGTGTTGCGATAGGTGAGCACGTAGTCGGCTGTGAGCGGTTTGCCGCGACGACCACCGCCTTCAATGCGGCCGGGGGTGATCGAAAACTCACGCCGGATGCGGCTGCCTTCCACCACGCCCCAACCGGCTGCCGTGAGCAGCGGATCGATCAATTCGGCACGGGTGTCGGCCTCATTCATGGGATCAGCGCGGCCACATGGGCGAGCAGATCGGCACAGAGCTGATTCCAGGCGGCGCGATCCAGTTGTTCAAGATCCGGTTCTTCGTCGTAGCGCCTGAGAACAGCGAACTCCGTGAAGCGACTCAGCCCGATGAATGGATCAATCGGAGCACTGAGATCGCGCAGCATCTGAAACAACAGCCTCAGGTTGTGGCTGAAGGGTGGTTGCTTTGGCTGGAGCACGAGGAGCCAAGCTTTGAGAGCCTTCTCGGTGGCTTGCTGGATCTGAAAACCCCAGTGCTCTTCATAGAAGAGAGTGGCATCCACCATTCCGTGGGCCGCGCGCAGATCGCGCTGCGCGATGCGCAGAAAACCGCTCGGGGTTTCAGCTGGGGCCATGCAGGGACTCCGCTGAATCCAGCTGGCGGCCATAGCGGAAGGCCTCAGCGATCACATTGCTGTTGCCATGCCGGCGCTCTGCCACCTCGCTGGCGGAGAAGAGCAGAAGCTCGATCGGCAGGCGGTGATAGGCCAACTTCCAGCCCAGGGCATCGGTTTGCTCCAACCGCGAATGAGCCGCCAGCCAGGCATCCGGCACGGTCACCAGAAGATCCAGGTCCGAGTCGGGGCGGGCGGTACCGCGGGCGCGTGAGCCGAACAGGCGCACTACGGCACCGGGGATGGCCGCCTGGATCTCGGCCGCGATCGTGCGAAGCAGCGGCTCGTCGACGACGTAGTGATAGCCGGAGGGACTGGCTGTGGCACTCATGGGGGTAGTCTGACCGATCTCCGCGGGAATAGAGAACCTCTCCACGGCTGCTCAGGTTGATGTCAAGGGCCAGTGGTCCGTTGCGAATCAGGCGTGGACTCCACGATGGGTGGCAGCTTGGCGATCTCCTCGGGCGAAAGTTTGCAGATCTTTCCCTCGCGCATGGTGATCAGCTCGGTGCCGGTCTGGATGGCAATGCGGCGCGCTTCTTCGGCTGCTCGCTGAAGAGCAGCCATGGAGCCACGCATCACAGGATCGCTGCACTCACGGATGTCCTTCATTCCCCTCCACTCGCCTCGCCCCACTCTATCAAGACCGGTTGGTCACCCAAGTTGTTGTACTTCACCCAGTGATCACCTCAGACTTGTAGCAGGCTTCGAAGTTGTGTAAGCCTGCGATAAAGCGTCGCCGGATGACAGCCTCCGGGATGCTGTGCCCTCCCTGTTTCACGCGCGCAGCAACGCGCAGGATGGCTGTTTCTGGACTCGGTAATGCCAGAAAGTAGAGACTGATCTTGTAGCCCATGGAGCGCCACTCGCGAATGCGAGCCAGATAGTCCAGACCTCGTAGGGAGGTAGGCCGGCGGCGATCAGATCGGCATTGATGAACCGTAGACAGTTGGCCTCTTGCGGCAGAAACGAACGCGCGAAGGTGGTTTTGCCGGCGCCATTGGGGCCTGCCAGGATGATGATCGCGGGGCTCATGGCATCAGGGATTACATACGGCTCAACGTCGTGTGCGCCAGGGGTTAGATCTTGCCGCTGAAGGCCTGGTGCAGTAGGGAGGTTTTGAGTTCCTCGAGGGCGGCGATTTTGCGTTCATAGATTGAGGTAAGTCGCTTCGATTCTTTGCTGAAGGCGTCCAAGTGATTCGCGATTTCCTCCTGTTTCTTCAGGGGAGGAAGCAAAACAGGTAGTGTGGCAAGTTTCGCTTGGTTGATATTGCTGATGCTTGTGCCTCCTCCGTCGCTCGTGAGGCGGCTGCGAGCAGTTCTCGACTTCATAAAGTAAAGCAAGAAGCGTGGGCTTGTTGTTTGACCGTCTGGCCGTATGCGGATGATGAATCCCGAGTAGGAAATCATTTCATTTACGGCTGGAACGAGCATGCAGCGACCGACCAGGTCCTTGCTTCCATTGGAGCGGACCGTTAAAATATCTCCCTCGCGAATCAAGTAGTCCTCAGTGACGTTGCCATCGATGGTTGTGCATTGCAGCTTGTCGAGCGGGACAATAGAGCGCTCCTGAAAGTCTCCGACGCCGACCATGCGAAGCGTCTGTCCGCTGCTGTTGCGCGAGAAATTCAAGCCATTCTTAAAGTCGGCAAGCTCTCCCAGGCGCTTCTCCGTCCATCCTTCCTCTTTCTGGTTGAAGGCCGCTTCCAAGTGGCTTTCGAAGACAGCTAGGGCATTCCGGAGGTTCTGTTCGGCGTTGGCTTTGGCGGTGGCAAGGGCCTCGAAGGCTTCGTCGAGTATGTCGACGATCCGCTGCTGTTTTGTCAGTGAAGCTGGATAGCTCACTGAAAATTGTTCGGCCAGCGCGGATCGAGAAAGTTCGGTTTGGCCGCCACATCCTTCTCCAGCTTCTTTTAGCGCGTCTTCAATTATGACGAGCATATAGCCGAAAAACTCTCGGTAAAATATGCTTCGATCTGGTCGAACGATGGTGACATGGGAGTCGACGGTCGTTGCTTCTTGGGGTTGTTCGCGTACTTGCGCAACGCGCCCGAGTGTGCCAGTGCCTGTTGAGTTGACCAACACGTCACCGATCTGAATGTATCTCTCTGCCGGGACTTTCTTGCTGTCTAGGTTGTGGCGTCTTGAGTGCGCATAGTTAATTGAGTGGTCGCGAATGCATTTCTGATTTAGGACGCAGATGCCGCCTTCTTCTGCGTAGGAGGGTGAGATGCCGCGTTTGATTAGGGAAATTCTGGAAAACCCAGCCCGTCTGCGCGAAAATGAACCTGTAATCGCAGACCAGGACTGGGTTGATGGGCGGCAAGCAGCTCGGTTTCACGGACTATGAGCTGACCACGGCCAAGAAGCGCACCAAGCGCGAGAAATTTCTCTCCGAGATGGAGGCTGTGGTGCCTTGGCAGGCACTCATCGATCTGATCGAGCCGCACTACCCCAAGGCGAGCAAGAAAGGCGGCAGGCCTCCCTATCCGCTGGCAACGATGCTGCGCATTCATCTGCTGCAGCAGTGGTACTCCCTCAGCGATCCGGCCATGGAAGAGGCCTTGATCGAGGTGCCCACCATGCGCCGCTTTGCCGGCATCGAGCTGATCAGCGATCGGATCCCGGACGAGACCACGATCCTCACGTTCCGCCATCTGCTTGAGAAGCATGGGCTGGGTGAGCAGATTTTTGACACCGTCAAAGCGCTCCTGGCCGCTCGGGGCGTAACCATGCGTCAGGGCACGATCGTCGATGCCACCTTGATCGCAGCGCCCAGCTCCACCAAGAACAAAGATGGGAAGCGGGATCCGGAGATGCACCAGACCAAAAAGGGCAACCAGTGGTACTTCGGCATGAAGGTCCACGCCGGCGTTGACAAGGACTCAGGCCTGATCCATTCGGTTGTCGTCACCGCCGCCAACGTGCACGACCTCACCCCGGCAGCTGAGCTACTGCATGGAGATGAGGAGGTGGTGTACGGCGATGCTGGCTACCAGGGCATCGCCAAGAGACCAGAAATGGCTGGCAAGACAGCGGAGTTCAGAGTGGCGATGCGGCCCGGCACGCGCAGGGCTCTTCCTGACACCCCGGATGGGAGGGTGCAGGATCTGATCGAGACGGCCAAAGCTCACATCCGCTCCAAGGTTGAGCATCCCTTCCGTGTGATCAAGCAGCAGTTCGGCTTTCAAAAGACCCGGCTGCGAGGCTTGGCCAAGAACCGCTGCAAAATCAACGTGCTTGCGGCACTGTCGAATCTGTACCAGGCCCGACGACAATTACTCGCGACAGTGTGAACAGGGACTTGGTGTGCCTGCACACCTCTATTTAGCCTCAAAACCAGCCGAAAGTGGCTGGATATGTGAGCCAAGGTCATCAAAAAATGGCCTCAGAGGCAATTTGCAGCCAAAACCACTCTTTCTGCTCGCTGCCGCCGCTCAAACACCGCTTGTCCAGAGTTTCCTTAGAGTGCAGACATCCCCTAGCTTCTTGGTCTGCCAATCTTCTTTCACAACAGCCCCCTGATCTTGTTCAGTGCCAACGCGCCTTCCGCATCCAGCGCGGCAATCTCCGCCATGATCTCCTGAGGACTTCGGTGGGCAACGGCCTGGGCGGCGTGTGGATTCTTCACCGACAGATCAAACGTCTGCGGATCCACGTCCGCCACATCAAGACTCCAGCTCTTGGGTGAATCTGCGAAGTTCTTCTGCAGCTCCACGAACTCGGCCAGATCGCGATCGTGGAGCGGGTTTGTCTTGCCGAGGTTGCGTCCTGGATCGAGCTGGTAGAACCAAACCTTTTGGGTTGGTGCTCCCTTCTCGAAGAACAGCACCACCGTTTTCACACCTGCTCCCTGGAAGGTGCCGCCGGGGCAATCGAGCACGGTGTGCAGGTTGCACTCTTCCAGCAGCTTTTGGCGCAGGGCCACAGAAGCATTATCTGAGTTGGAGAGTAAGGTGTTCTTGATCACCACGCCGGCGCGGCCGCCGGCCCGCAACATGCGGATGAAGTGTTGAAGAAACAGGAAGGCTGTTTCCCCTGAGCGGATCGGGAAGTTCTGCTGCACCTCCTTGCGTTCGCTGCCGCCGAACGGAGGGTTGGCGAGGATTACGTCAAAACGATCCCGCTCCTGCACATCGCTCAGGTTTTCGGTGAGCGTGTTGGCATGGATGATCTTGGGTGCTTCGATCCCATGCAGGATCATGTTCATGATCGCGATCACATAGGCGAGGCTCTTCTTTTCCTTGCCGGTGAAGGTGCGGGTCTGCAGTGTGTCCAGATCTTCTGTGCTCAACTCACGGCCTGAAGCCCCGCCTTTGCGCATGTATTCGAACGCTTCGCAGAGAAAGCCTGCGGAGCCAACGGCAGGGTCGTAGACGGTTTCGCCGATCTGTGGGTTGATCACCTGCACGATGGCGCGGATCAGCGGCCGGGGCGTGTAGTATTCGCCGCCGTTGCGGCCGGCGTTGCCCATCCGCTTGATCTTCTCCTCGTAGAGCATCGAGAGCTCGTGCTTCTCGGCCTGGGAGCGGAAGCGCAGGCCATCGATCACATCGATGATTTCGCGCAGGTTGTAGCCGCTGGAGATTTTGTTGCGGATCTCCCCGAAGATCTCACCGATCTTGTACTCAATCGTGTTGGGCCCACTGGCGCGCTGCTTGAACTGCTCCAGGTAGGGAAACAACCGCTGATTCACGAAATCGCGCAGGTCGTCGCCTGTGAGCGAGGCGTTGTGATCCAGCTGGCCATCGGCATTCTTGGGCGCCGCCCAGCTGTTCCAGCGGTAGGGCTCCTCCAGGATCGGGGTGTAGCTGCGACCCTCAAGCAGGGCCATGGCGGCCCGGTCGTCCTCCAGGCCATCGAGGTATTTGAGGAACAGCAGCCAGGAGGTCTGCTCGGTGTAGTCGAGTTCGGTGCCGCAGCCCGCTTCCTTGCGCAGGCAGTCGTCGATGGCGCGGAAGGCCTGATCGAAGCTGCTCGCTGTTGTTGGCTCCTTGGACATGCGAGATCGTCTGGATGCGGGCTTGGATGAGGCAGCGGCCTGATCGCCAGTGCTCCCGTCGTTCAAGGCCACCGAACCTCCGCGCCCGCGCCCGGGAACAACCATGCCAGTGCTTACCAGATCCGATCGCACCGCCTCATAGGTGTCTTCATCCCACTCCAGGATGCTGCGCAGGCGACCGTTCCCGGCCGATCCGCCAAGTGCGGCCAGGGCGCCCATGAAGTCGTCCTTCCGTTCATCGGCTTGTCCCGTCTCGATGCCTGGGAGCTGGGCAGAGGGGTTCAAGGATGCGGGGCAAGATCTCCTAAACCTGCCAGTGGGTCTGGGGTGCCCGCAAGGTGTAGGACCCCGCGGTTTCGTCCGGGCTCACCACTGCCACTCCTCGTGGTCAAAGCGGCTGTTGCTGGGGGCATCCATGAGGCCTTTGCCTGGACCAGCCGCTGCTGCCTCTGCCCATCCGGTGCGACGCGAGGCAAGGGATCCGGACGCCGTGGGCATGCCAGGCGCACCCTCCAACGCTTGAGCCGCCGAAGCCACGTTCACGATGGGTTTTGGAGATCTGTCGGCGGACAAGGCAGAAACAGCCGCTGGAACCACGATGACTCCTTCCGTCTCTTCGCCATACAGGTGATACGGCCCCCCGCTGGCGGCCACATGGGCTGTGAGGGCGCAGAGAGCAGCGTCCACCAGGTCGATGCTTGTCAGGCGTGTGAGGTTGATGCCTGCTTGCTTGAGCAAGTCCCGGCGTTGTGTGCGCTTCTGCCGTGCCTGTGTCAGGCGACAGCAAAAACTGGTCCGGCGGCGACACGAAAACTGGTCCACCCTGTGGAGCGAGCCAGGCCTGACGACACGGTGAGCGCAGGGGCGTCATCTCTGGAGCCGATGGCTGCGGAGATGCCGGTGCAGACCCCTCAGGATGTGGAGGCGATGCAGCGGCTTTCGGCAGCAGGCTGGGGCCGTAGACGGATTGCCCGGGAACTGGGCTGTTCGCCGGAGACGGTGCGCAAGTACCTACGGCAGGGTGGCTGGCAGCCCTATGGCAAGCCCTGCCGCACCTCGGTTCTCGATGGTCAACGGGAGTGGCTGCGGCAGCGATTTCTGGCCCACCGCGGCAATGCCGACGTGCTGCGGCAGGAGTTGGCCAGTGAGAAGGGAATCAAGGTGAGCCTGCGCACGGTGGAGCGTGCGGTTGAGCCATGGCGGCGTGAGCTGCGCAACGCAGCTGTGGCGACGGTGCGGTTTGAGACGCCACCGGGCCGGCAGCTGCAGGCGGACTTTGGCCAGTGCGTGGTGCGTATTGGCGGCGAGCGGGTGCGGGTGCACCTGGCGGTGCTCACCTTGGGATACTCCAGGCGACTGTTGGTGCGGGCGTTCCGCAGCGAGAAGCAGGACCACTGGCTCTCAACCCTGGAGGAGGGGTTCCGGCACTGGGGCGGTGTGCCTCAGGAGGTGCTCGTGGATAACGCTCGCGCCCTGGTGAGTCAGCACGATCCGGAACGACAGATCCTGGTGTTTGCCCAGCGGCTTGAGCAGTTCGCCAGCTACTGGGGGTTCAAGCCCCGCGCCTGCCGGCCGTACCGGGCCAGGACGAAAGGCAAAGACGAACGTGGGGTGGCGTACGTCAAACGCAACGCCATGGCCGGGCGGGAGTTCAGCAGCTGGGCGGAGCTGGAGGCCCATCTGGTGCGCTGGACCCGTGAGGTCGCTGACCTGAGGGTGCATGGCACCACGGGTGAGGCGCCGCTGGAGCGGTTTATGCGCGCAGAAGCCCAGGCCTTGCAGCCGCTGGAGGCCAAGCCGTCCTTCTTGGCAGAGCGGGAGCTGGTGCGCGTTGTGCACAGCGACTGCTGCGTGGAAGTGGAAGCGAACTGGTATTCGGCGCCGCAGGCGCTGATCCGCCAGCGGGTGAGCGTGCTGGTGCGCGATCAACAGGTTCTGATCCGCCATGGCGGCAGGATCGTGGCTGAGCACAGGCGTCAGCGGCCTGGTAGCCGTAGCCGCCAGGTGATCGACGGCCATTGGGATGGCCTGGTGCCGCAACGGCAGCGGCGCGAGGCGGTGCGTTCGCTGCGGGACACCAGCGAGCGTTGTGATCAAGAACAGGAGCAAGAGCAGGAGCGGCGCATGGTTCGCAGCTCTGAACTGGCCCGGCCTCTGGCCGTCTATGCCGAGCTGATCGGTGAGGTAGCGGCATGAGCACCAACCCGCGCAACCGATCCACACCCATCACGCCACCGGTGCCGACCGAGGAGCTGGAGGCGATGCTTACCCGCCTGCGGCTACCGGCCATCCGCGATCGCCTCGATGCGCTCCTGGAGGAGGCGGCAAGGCGGGAGATGAACCTGCGTGAGGCGCTGACCTGGCTCTGCACAGCTGAGGTGGCTCGCAAGGACCAGCTGCGGATGGAAATGGCGCTGCGGCTGGCGCGCTTTCCGTATGTGCGGACGCTGGAGGCATTTGATTTCGAGGCTCAGCCGTCGATCGATCCGGCCCAAATCCGCGAGCTGGCCACCTGCCGTTGGGTGGCCAACGGCGACACCTTGCTACTGCTCGGACCGCCGGGTGTGGGTAAGACCCACTTGGCCGTGGCACTGGGCCGGGAGGCGGTGCGGCTCGGTCACAGCGTCCAGTACGTCGGTGCGATGGAGCTGATCACAGCCCTGGCCAAAGCCCAGGCGCAGCACGCCCTGGAAGCAAGGCTGACGCAGTACGCCAAAACCCGGCTGCTGATCATCGATGAGCTCGGCTACCTGCCGCTTGAGCCGAACGCGGCCTATCTGTTCTTCCAGCTGATCTCCCGCTGCTACCAGCGCGGCAGCGTGTTGATCACCTCCAACCGCCCCGTCATGGAGTGGGGCGAGGTGTTTGGTGATCAGGTGGTTGCCACGGCAATCCTCGATCGGCTGCTGCACCACAGCCACGTGCTGACGATCCGGGGCGACAGCTACCGGCTCAAAGGGAAACGTCGCAGCGGTCTCATCCGCCCGCAGGCGGGCGGTTCCTCCTCACAGGACAGCGCTGGCCTACAGCCACCGCCGCCCAGTGAGGAGGCCTGAAGGAAAACTCGAATCAGGCAGCACAGGTTCCGCAGCCCACAACAACCACGTCACGACACACACCGATGAGGCAACGATCGAAAAGCCAACGGAAGGCCCCCATCAGCAGACCATCAGCTGGACCAGATTTCGTGTCGCCGGAGGACCAAAAGCGGATGTCGCTTGACAGCCTGGGCATTGCCGCCCCGCAGGTGCCAGGTGATGGCATGGGGGAAGGTTTCAAAGCAGCAGTGCTCACCAGGTATCGGCAGGGCTGTGCAGATCGGATGGCTGGGCTCCAGGGCCTGATAGAGCGCCTCACCGTGAAACATCCAGCCGTAGTAGTTGCTCGGGTGTTGCACAGCCCGCTCGCGGCTGGGTGAGGCGAAGCAGTGCATCCCTTGCCGCATCAGCTCGCGCTCGCAGGCGCGCATGCGTCCATCGTGGCTCCAGCGGCAGGGTGCATCGATGGCGATCACCAGGGCGTTGTGGGTGTTCAGGCACCAGTCGCGAAGCGCTGCTACGTCGGCTGTGACCAGCTGGTCGGTGGTGGTGCCGTCGGTGAGAGCCACCGCATGGAAGCCCTTGCGCTCGCCGCCTACATCAATGCCCACTGTGGTGATCAGCGCCATGGCTCAGGCTTGCAGGGCTGCCTCACCCCAGCGGAACACATGCCAGAACTCGGGGCCAAGGTCGTCCTCGAACTGGTTGCTCTTCAGGAGCGCGGCAGCGCATTGAGCGCCTGTGCGCCCCTGGGGATAGGTCGTGCGCCAGAACTCAGGCATGGTTTGCAGGGCCACTCGCAACACCCGCCAGAAGGTGTCTGGGGTTCCGGCAACGGCGATCGCGCTCTGCAGCGCACGGCTCAAGGCTCCATTGGGGGCGTTGAGAGTCGGCCAGGTGATCGGACGCTCTTGGTTGTAGATGCTGTAGAACTGCCCGATCAAGGAAGCCTCCGGCGCACCTGCGCTGCTCTCGTTGAAGGGTTCCACGCTCTCCTCGGTTGTCCCCAAGGCCGGCTGTTCGGATTGCAGTGGCTCGTTCTCCTGCGGCTCGGAGAGCTGAACCGTGGTGCCGTGCATCCCGGTGGTGAAGCTCAACCAGCCCAGGCTCTGGAGGTCGTTGAGGTCGGCGCGAAGTTCGCGGGGTTGCACGTGCCAGCTTTCGGCCAGATGCTTCAGGCCCAGTTGCACGGCCTCGCCATCTCTGGCTCTGAGTTGCAGGTAGCCGTAGAGCTGAGCCACCCGTAGGGCTCGGCTGGGTCTCTTGGAGCCTTTGCGTTGCTGCTCCAGTTGTTGCAGGGCTCGATGGGTCTGCTCAATCGCTTCGGTGTGTACGCAAAAGAAGCGCTGGGGAGGAGGGCAGATCATCGGGGCTGTGCTTGTACTGGAGGCTACTGGCGTTGGTTGGAGCGTCGGCCTGCCTGGCTGCTGCTTGCTCCTTCCTCCCCTGATCCCTGGATTGCTCGGATGGGTGTGTGTTGTTGTTTTGGTTTTATTTTCTAAGACTTTTTGAACCATATAGATGGTGGGTCAATCTGCCTCAGCCCCTTGGGGCGATCTGACCTAGGGGGTGAGATCAATCTGGCCTCACTGGTGAGATCAATATGGCCTCACCCTGAGGTCAATCTGCACCCACCCATGGGACCTCACAGGTCTCTAGTGAGGCACCCCATGCCTCAGGTGATGCACCCCGTGCCGCACTCCCAAGATCGCTCAAGGTTGGCGCCAGTAGCCTTTGTCTATACCTGGAGGCGTCTTGCAGAGTCGAGCACGAGGTCGTTGTCGTTTACCGCGGGAGAGGGATCGTTTGGGTCTCTATCCAGGCTGCGAAGCCTCGCTTTCAAGCCCGTCTCTGTGGGTCGACACCAAGGCCATCTTGCGTCACCTCAGCATCAGCCGTGCCACCCTGGATCGGCTGCGCCAGGAAGGTGTTCTGGTGGAAAAGCGGCACTACATCAAGAAGAACCCCACGGCGATGCGCGGCGTGTTCCTCTGGAATCGTCAGCGCTGTGATTTGGCCCTCGATCGCATTTGAGGGTGTGCCGGGTGCTCACGCCGCGATCGGCTGCGTGCGGGCTTTGATGCCCCGCTGAATCTCATCCTTGGTGATCCAGAAGAGATAGATCTCTTTGTGCACATCACGGCTGTGGCCCATCATTTCGGCCGCTGTCTCCGCTGAGATGTGGGCATAGGCCGGATCGGACGCCAGGCGAATGGCCCAGGCGTGGCGTAGGTCGTAGGGCACGCATTGCAGGATTTCCTGGGTGGCTCGGCGGTGGGCGCTGGCGCTGGCTTGGGCCACCACCGTGAGCGCAGGGAGCCGTAGGCGCATGGCCCGTCCCAGCTGCCCTCCCAGGTACTGGTTATTGAGGCAGGTGCCGCTGGCGTCGAACTGCGGGGTCCAGGGCAGGGCCCCTGTCAGGTTCTCCCGCAGCCCGTAGCGCTCTACCCACTCCAGCGGCGCGGGCATCACCGGGCGAAAGCCGGTTTTGGTGCGCTCGGCGCCGCCGATCTGGATCCAGCCCTCCGCATCCGGCAGGCACTCCAGGTGAAACACCTCATGGGGGCGCAGGCCGTAAGTGGCCACCATCGCCAGGGCCCATTGCAGCGGCCGTGATTCGATTCCATCCAGCCACCCCTGCAAGGCCTCCTGCGAGGGGATGGCCCGCGGCCTGTTGGCCTCCCGGGCGGTGCGTCGCCGCTCCTTGCCGCTGGGGCGCAGGGCACGGAGTTCGCTGAGCAGTGCTTCGTTCACCAGGGAGGAGCCCCAGTCGCGGATGCGGGCCAGGGTGTCGATGCGCACCGTGTAGCCCCGGCTGGCTGGATCGGCCTGGCGCGCCCACTCCCGCAGGGCCTGGGTGCGGGGTTTGCCCTTGAGCTGGCCGATCTGGCGCAGGTAGGTGCGGTAGGTACCCAGGGAGCGCGGGCGGCGTTGCTGCAGCCACGCGATCGTTTCCTCGGCCAGGGTGCTCCAGCTAAGACTGCTACTGGCGTCGGTCTTCTCCTGCTCTGGCCAGCTGCCAAGCTCATGGCCGGCCAGGCAGCGCTCATAGGCGCTGATCACGTCCTCCCGGGCAACCCACTCCAGCGGGGCCAGTGAGAACTGGCGCAGGCGTTCGCCGTCGACGATCTCGCGCACGTACAGATAGGGCGACTTCTCCGGGCTGGCGTGCAGGCGGAAGCGGCAGCCGTCCTCCACCAGGCGATGGGAGTAGAGGGTCAGGGCGGATCGGTTCACAGCAGGGGGCATCGGCTCCTTTGAGCATTCCCAGCTCTCGCCGCCTCGACCCACTGATTCGTCGACTGATTCAGTGGCGCAAATTTGGAGGGAAAGCTGGAGGGAAAGTGCGCCGGCCGGCCATCCGATCGTGGCAGATCTGGAGGGAAACTCACTTTCCCTGTAGATGGTTCAAGCTGATGCGATTTGACGAAAAGATGCGCTTGTGATACCTCATCTCAAAAGCAAGAAACCCCTGTCATGGACAGGGGTTTAAGGCTCCGGTTTGACTCTTTGAAAAAGCCGGTGACTGGATTTGAACCTGCGACCTACTGATTACGAATCAGTTGCTCTACCACTGAGCTACACCGGCAGCCGCATCAAATTAGCATTCAGGCTGTTGCGCCCACTGGGCTCGCGTCATGGCACCACAGTCCCGTGAGCCCATTGATCCGGCGCTACGCGCCCGCCTGTTGCAAGAGGCCAAAACACCCTGGCGCGGCCTGCGCCGTGGCTTGTGGTTGGCGTTTACGGCTTCAGCGGCTGTGGGTCTGGCCACCATGGCGATGCGGGCTTCCGTTGGCGATGCCGTGGCGCTCAGCGATCTAGGAATCCAGGTTGGTGCCCTTGTCCTCTTCGGCGGCTTGCTCTGGCGTGACCGCAACCCCAGCATCGACGACAGCGGCGTCTGAGGCTGCAGGATCGTCATCCGACGGATCAGGGTCCGGTTCGGGTTGCACGGGGGCCTCGGCTTGAACGGATGGCTCAGGAAGATCCGCTTCGATCGGTTCGGGTTCGGGTTCTGCTTCAACCTCCGCCTCAATCTCAACCTGTTCTTTGGCTTCTGCTTCGTCTTGTTCAGATTCCGCGGCTAAAGGCGCTTCGCTGGCGTCAGCTGTTGGCTCACTAACGCTGGCGGTGGGTTCTGGCTGCGGTGAAACCGGTGATTCGGTGGGTGCGTCGATTTCCAGAGGGGCCAGCAATAGCAGTGGTAGTCCGGCATTTAGGCGGGTCTCTGCGGCGATGTCTTGGGTAAGCGGCAGGGTTTGATCCACCAGGTTTGCGGGCCTGGTGAGCATCCACACGGCTTGGATCAGCTGTTGCCACTGCCAGAGCATCAGCGCCAGCAGAGGCACGCTCACCAGCAGCACCACCAGCCGCGGGCTGGCGGAGAACGGAGACCAAGCCCAGGCCAGGCCTGCACTGGCGTCGGCCCACCACAGCAGGGGGAGTAACAGCCCCGCTCCCGCCGCTCCGATGAGCTTGAGCGGAAGCGTTCCCTGAAGGGCGCTCAGGCGCAGTTGTTCGGGCCGCCGGCCCCGCAGAGGAACTTGCACCAGCAGCAGCGACCACAGGTCGGGCGGCAGTCGCCAGAACAAAGCCGCTGGTGCCAGCGCGCCTAAGGCCCAGGCGAGCACCCGTTCAAAACCGGGAAAAGGTCCTGGGTCAGCGCCCGCCAGCACCAAGAGCAACAGCAGCGCCTCAAGCGGCAAGGCCGCTAGCCCCAGGAGCTGGAGCCACAGCAGGGGTTCGCGTCTTGCCGGATTCACGGGGTGCGGCTGCAGATCAGGTGCTCAGTGTGCGGCGCTGCGTGACCAATTTGTAGGCCTCGACGCGGTCGCCTTCCTGCCAGTTGGCGAAGCGATCGCAGCCGATGCCGCACTCGAAGCCGGTGGCCACTTCCTTCTGGTCGTCCTTGCCGCGGCGCAGGGAGTCGAGGTCGCCCTCGTACACCTTTTCCTTGCCGCGCCAGACGCGCACCTTGCAGTTGCGCTGCAGCTTGCCGTTGGTGACGTAGCAGCCCGCCACGGCACTCTTGCCGATGGTGAACACCGCGCGCACTTCGGCCTCGCCGAGGCTCTCCTCCACCAGCTCGGGCTCCAGCAGGCCTTCCATGGCCATCTGGATGTCTTCGAGCAGCTTGTAGATCACGTCGTAATCGCGCACATCCACGCCGGTGGCATCGGCGGCGCGCTTGGCGCCCGGTGCCATCGAGGTGTTGAAGCCCACGATCACGGCGCCGGAGGCGGCCGCCAGATCCACGTCGGTTTCGGTGACCTCGCCCGGTGCCGACAGCAGCACCCGCACCTGCACCTCCTCCTGTGGCAGCTGTTCGAGGGAGCCGAGGATGGCCTCCACCGAACCCTGCACGTCGGCCTTGAGGATCAGGTTGAGCTCCTTGAGCTCGCCTTCGCTGGCCTGACCCGACATCGACGCCAGCGACACACGGCGGGAGGCCATCTGCTGGGCCAGACGTGTAGCGCGGGCCTCGGTGGCGCGATCGCCCACCACGGCGCGGGCTGCTTTCTCGTCGGGGTAGACCTCGAATTCATCACCGGCGGTGGGCACTTCGCTGAAGCCCAGGGCCTCCACCGCATAGGAGGGGCCGGCTTCTTTGACGCGCTTGCCGTTGTCGTCGACCATGGCGCGCACCTTGCCCAGGATCGGACCTGCGGCCAGCACATCGCCGGTGCGCAGGGTGCCGTTCTGGATCAGCAGGGTGGCCACAGGACCCTTGGCCTTGTCGAGGTGAGCCTCGATCACGGTGCCCTTCGCCATGCGGTCGGGGTTGGCCTGCAGGTCTTCCACTTCGGTGACCAGCAGGATCATCTCCAGCAGCTTGTCGATGTTTTCGCCCTTGATGGCGCTCACCGGCACCATCACGGTGTTGCCGCCCCAGTCCTCGGCCACGAGTTCGTGGGAGGACAGTTCCTGCTTCACCCGATCCGGAGAGGCGCCTTCCTTGTCGATCTTGTTGATCGCCACCACGATCGGCACCTTGGCGGCGCGGGCGTGGCTGATCGCCTCCAGGGTCTGGGGACGAACGCCGTCATCAGCGGCCACCACCAGCACGGCCACGTCGGTGACCTTGGTGCCGCGGGCACGCATGGCGGTGAACGCCTCGTGGCCCGGGGTGTCGAGGAAGGTGATTTTCCGCTGCTCGCCGGCATGGGGCACTTCCACCTGATAAGCGCCGATGTGCTGGGTAATGCCCCCGGCTTCTCCAGCGGTGACGCGGGTTTTGCGGATCGAGTCGAGCAGACTGGTTTTGCCGTGGTCCACGTGGCCCATCACGGTCACCACGGGTGGGCGGCGGATCAGGTGAGCGAGATCGCTCTCTTCGATCATCTCCACCGTCTTGGCGGCAGCAGCCTCCACGTCGTCTTCGAGCACCGGCACGCCGAACTCATCTGACACCGTCTCGATCGCGGAGAGATCGAGGGTCTGGGTGACGGTGGCGATGATGCCCTTGAAGAACAGGCTCTTGATGATCTCGGAGCTGTCGACGCCCAGACGATCGGCCAGTTCCTGCACGGTGAGGTTGCCCTCCGGCACCACCAGCATTTCGGGCCGTTGTTGCTTGGCCTCGCGGGCGGCGCGCAGTTCCATCGCACGGCGGCGCTGGCGCTGACGGGTGGTTTCCTTCTTGCGCTTGCGGGCCACAGCCGTGGGCTTGCGCTGGGCGGTAGCGGCGCTTCTCGGCTTGGCGGGGCGGGCCAGTGAGGCCTGCAGCACCACGGCTTCCTGTTCGCCGGCGAAACCACCGGTTTCTGCGGTCAACGCATCATCGTTTTCGCCGATGATGTGGACCTTCTGGCGTTGCTTCTGCGGCGAGCGGCTGCGCAGCGCTTCCAGCTTGGCGCTGTCGTCCCAGTCGGGGCGACGCGGGCGCCCACCGGCCGGCGGCTGCGGAGCCCGGAAGTTGGGGCGACGTGGTGCGCTTGGAGGCGTTGCCACTGGACGGGCAGCGTCATCACCTCCGGCCGCTCCGGCACCGGCACCGGCTCCAGCAGGAGCACCAGGACGCCGCGGTGGTGGTGCGGCTGGCCGTGCACCTGGCTTCTGCAGTTGCATCAATTCGCCAGGAGCCACCGGCTTGCGCATGCCGGGCACGCCAGGCCTGGTTGGTGGCGCAGGGCGATTGCCGCCTGCGGCCGGGCTATTCAGATCGCGGCGGATCGGTTTGCCCACCAGTTCCACCTGGGGGCGTGCGGGGGGTGTGCCGGGCTTGGCACCACGCACCGGTGCCGGGGCACCCGGGCGGGTGGGCATGCCGGGGCGCTGGCTGAGGGATGGGCGACCCGACGGAGGGGCCGGGCGGCTGCCGCCCTGGCCGCTCTGGGGCCTGCCCACCAGTTGGGGCTTGTTGCCGCCGCCGGCACCAGGCCGAGTGGGTGCGGGGGCGCCGGGGCGTGCGGGCGCTGCAGCCGGTCGTTGCGGCGGGGCCACGGGGCGGGCCGGTGCGGCGGCGCTGGGGGGCGCGGGCTTGCGCGCTGGAGGAGCACAAGCAGGGGCCTTCGACACGATCGCCGGGGCAGGGCGGCCAGGGGCCGGTGCGCCGGGGCGTGGGGGAGCGCCGGCGGGCTTGGCCGCGGCAGGCCGTGCCGGCGGTGCCACGGGAGCTGCAGGGCGCGCGGGCGGGGCAACAGGCTTGGCGGCCTGCGGAGCCGGCGCTGCGGGTCGGGGCGCGGGAGCGGCGGGCTTGGCGGCGGCCGGAGCTGGCTTGGCTGGAGCCGGAGCAGGCTTGGCTGCAGCGGGAGCGGGCGCAGCGGGGCGTGCCGGCGCAGCCACCGGCGGCTTGGCGGCGGCAGGAGCGGCGGCCGGCTTCACCGGTGCGGCGGGAGCGCTGGCCGCTGGTTTAGGGGGCTGGGGAGCAGCAGGTGCCGGGGCCGACGGTGCTTTCTTCACCGAAAGAATGGCTTTCTGGGGCGGCGCAGCGGGAGCTGGCGCTGCAGCGGCTTTGGCTCCGTTGCCACCGCTCTTGATCAGGCTGCGGATGCGAGCTGCCTCGTCGTCGCTGATGGAGCTGCTGTGGCTCTTCGCGGCGATCGCGAGCTTCTCGGCGGCATCGAGCACGTCCTTGTTCTCAAGGCCCAAGTCCTTGGACAGCTCGTAAATCCTGACTTTGCCGCTGCTGGTCATTCAGTGCTCCAAAGGGTCGGTGCCACGGGTGCCACCGGGCCTCTACACACGGTGAGGCCAACATTCATCTTGCCTCAGAGCCTGCAGAAGAGGTGGCGTGCAGGCGCTGCTCCAGTGCCGCGTAGATGGAATCTGCAACCTGACAACGCAGGCCTTTCTGCAGCTTCTTGCGGCGTCTGGCTTCTTCCAGACAGTCGCGCTTAGGGCAGAGGTAGGCCGATCGGCCCATGCCCTGATCCAGCGCGAGTCCTCCATCCGCCAGGCGGATGACCCGCCAGAGCAGCCGGCGATCCAGCAGCTCTCGGCAGGTCACACAGCGCCTGAGGACGCTGCGTTCACTCACCGGGCTCCATCCTCGTCGTCGCTGGTTTCGGGCTCGCTCGCGGGCTCTTCTTCAGGAGCCGCTTCGCCGGCTTGCTCAGCGGCGGGCTCCTCGTAGGCCGCCTCGTCGTAGCTGGCCTCAGCGCCGTAGTCCTCTTCGTCTTCGGGCAGGGGATAGAGCTCCCGCAGGCGGGCGTCTTCCTCGGCACGCAGAGCCTGTTCGGCCTCCAGGCGGGCTTCAGCTTCGGCCTGCAGCGCTTCTTCCTCCTGGCGCATTGCGATCAGCTCCGACACCTTCTCGTCTTCAGCGGCTTGGTCGTACTCGGTGCTGTTCTTGATGTCGATCTTCCAGCCGGTGAGGCGGGCCGCCAGGCGCACGTTCTGACCTTCGCGGCCGATGGCCAGGCTGAGTTGATCGGGCGGCACGAGCACGTGGGCGTGCTGGCCCTCGGGATCCACGAGGCGCACGGCTTCCACGCGGGCCGGGCTGAGGGAGTTGGCGATGTATTGGCCAGGGTCCTGCGACCAGCGGATCACGTCGATTTTTTCGCCGCGCAGCTCGTTCACCACCTGCTGAATGCGGGAGCCGCGGGCGCCGATGCAAGCACCCACCGGATCCACTTCGCGTTCCACGGAATCCACCGCCACCTTGGTGCGGGGGCCCACCGAGCGGCTGGGGGGATTGGCCTCGCGGGCCACGGCCACGATCCGCACCGACCCTTCCTGGATTTCGGGCACCTCGTTTTCGAAGAGATACACCACCAGGCCGGCATTGGCGCGGCTCACGAACAGTTGCGGTCCGCGGCGGGGGATCTCGCTCACCTCCTTCAGGAACACCTTGAAGGTGGCGTTGGCGCGGTAGTTGTCGTTGGGGAGCTGGTCGCGGCGGGGCAGTTCGGCCTCTACCTCGGGACGGCCCAGGCCGCTGCTCACGGCCATGATCACGCTCTGGCGTTCGAAGCGGATCACACGCGCGGTGAGCACCGGATCTTCCAGATCCGCAAATTCCTCTTGGATCATGCGGCGCTGGTGATCGCGCAGCTTCTGAGCCAGCACCTGCTTGGTGGTGGCGGCGGCCATGCGGCCGAAATCCTCTTTCTCGGGGGTGACGTCGAGCACCACCGTGTCGCCGATCTGGGCGTCTTCCGCCACCTGCATCACCTCAGCCAGGGCGATCTGGTGGTCTTCGCTCTCCACCTCCTCCACGATGATCTTGGAGGCCAGAACCCGGTAGCCCTCTTCATCGAGGTCGAGCGCAACATCGAAGTTGGAGAAGTAGTCCTCCTCAAACGGGTCTTCGCTGATGCCGAGATACAGGGTGCGGCGATAGCGCTCGTAGCCCTTGAGCAGGGCCTCGCGCAGAGCCGACTCCACCACCTGAGCGGGCAGCTTTTTCTCTTCGCTGATGTCCTCGATCAGGTTCGACAGACCGGGGAGCAGTACCAGTGCCATGGGGGGAGGGAGAAACGGGTGGTCTTCGGGGTGAGGAAAGGGCGGCGGCGCTTCAGCCCTCAGTCGGCGTGGTGAGGCGCACCGCGATTACATCGGCGCGGGGCAGGCGGACCGTGCGGCCGCGCACATTGATCTGCACGCTGTCGTCGGTGCGCTCCAGCAGGAGGCCTTCCCGTTCAGCCTCGACGCCGGTTTTAGAGTCGCGATAGCGAACGCACACCGGAAATCCGCGGAAGCTGCGGAAGTCGCGATCGTCGTTCAGCGTCTCGGCGATGCCCGGGCTGCTGATCTCCAGAACGTAGGCGTCTTCGATCAGGGCGGCCGCCTCGAGGGCCTCGCCCAGAACGCCACTGAAGCTGGCGCAGTTGTCGAGGCTCACATCACCCCCATCGGCCAGACGCAGCTGAACCAGCAGCGTCATCGGGATGCGATGGGTGAGCAGCTGCACACCGCACACCTGAAATCCTGCGTCGGCTGCAACCTGGCTGGCCAGGCGCTCGAGATCGGGGATGAGGGGATGCGGCAAGCCGGATCGCTGGTCGGGGGACGGGCAACCCGTCCGGCACCTGCAGTGATCTGCATCCTGGCCATTCACGCGGGCCGAAACGAGGTCGTTTCGAACAGGCGCCAACAGCTAGGGGTGCCCGCCGGGCACATCCGAACCCTAAAGGATCAGGGTGAAAGCCTCTGGCGGTGCTTCAGCCGCCGAGGGGGCCGCCCAGAGCGTTGAGATCCACGGCGGGTGGCTCCATGTAGGCATCACCGGGCTTTTGTTCGCCCCGCAGGCTGGGGTCTTGATTGAGGCACTGGGCCTTCTGCTCATCCGTGCGCAGGTATTGGCACACCCGTGCCCACAGTTTGGAGCGCGTCGAAGGGCCGCCCTGGCTGAAGTGCACCAGGTCGCCGCCGCCGGCCATGCCCTGGATCTCCACCTGGCAGAGCGAGCAGCGTTGACGGGTGCCTGGAGGGATTGCAGCCATGCCAGCCATGCGCGGAACGGGCAACTTAGGTCCATTGCCGAGGGGCAGGGTGGTGCTGCGGGTGCTTCAGCTGAGTGATCCCCATTTGTTGGCGGACCCCCGCGGTCGCTGTCGCGGCCGGGTCGCCCTGGAAGCCCTGCAGCACGGATGGCAACAGGCGCTGCTGCAGCTGGGGCACCCGCCGGATCTGCTGCTGATCAGTGGCGATCTTTGTCAGGACGAGAGCCTGGGCGGCTACGTGCGCCTGCGGGAGCTGCTCGAGGCGTGGACGGTGCCGGCGGTGGCCCTGCTGCCTGGCAACCACGACCACCCCGGCCTGCTGCGGGCCGCCCTGGGGCGCCAGGCCTGGATCGCGCCGGCTGTGGTGTCGCTGCCCGGCTGGCAGCTGCTGCTCTTGAGCAGCCATCGGCCCGGCTCAGTGGCCGGTTGGCTCGATGCCCCCCAGCTCGCCTGGTTGCAGCGTCAGCTCCAGGCCGCCTCAGATCCTCTGCTGGTGGCGCTCCACCATCCACCGGTGCCGATTGGCAGCCCCGAGCTCGATCGCATTGCGCTGCAGCAGCCCGAGCTGCTGATGCAACCTCTGCTCGCGAGTTCGCCGGTGCGTGGGGTGGTGTTCGGCCATGTGCACCAGCACTGGCACCGGTTGGCTCCGCGCGAGGGCGGCCCGTCCTTGCCGCTCTGGGCTTGCCCCTCCACCCTGGCGGCCTTCACGGCCGTGCAGCCCTGCCCGCTTGGCCAGCCCGATTGGCCCGGTGGCCGTTTGCTGGAGCTCGGCCCTGATGGGGTGGTCACCACCCGGCTGCTGCGCTGGCCGCCCTCTCGGGCTGCCTAGCCTGCGCGGCAATCGTCTGAGCTGACGTGCGCCGCCTCCTTGCTCTACCGCTGCTGCTGCTGGTGAGCCTGTGGCTGGCGGCACCGGCCTGGGCCGATCGCTCGGGTGCCGGCCACAGTTTTGTGGCGAGCGCGGTGAAGCGGGTGGCTCCAGCGGTGGTGCGGATCGACACCGAGCGAAGCGTGCCTCGCATCGGCCTGGATCCCTCCTTTAACGACCCGCTGCTGCGGGAGTTGTTCGGCGACCAGATGCCCCACAGCCGGGAGCGGGGCCAGGGATCGGGGATCGTGATCGATGCCAAGGGCTTGGTGCTCACCAATGCCCACGTGGTGGATGGGGCTGATCGGGTGGAGGTGAGCCTCCCCGATGGTCGTGAGCTGGAGGGGCGGGTGCTCGGGGCCGATGCCATCACGGATCTGGCCGTGGTGAGCATTCCTGTGGGCGCGGGCGTGAAGGCCGCGCCCCTCGGTGATTCGGAGGCTCTGGAGGTGGGCGATTGGGCGATTGCCCTGGGCACCCCCTACGGCCTGGAGCGAACGGTGACCCTGGGCATCGTGAGCAGCCTGCACCGCAACATCACCAGCCTGGGCTTTTCGGATAAGCGCCTGGAGCTGATTCAGACCGATGCCGCCATCAACCCCGGTAACTCTGGCGGCCCCTTAATCAATGCCGATGGTGAGGTGGTGGGCATCAACACCCTGGTGCGCTCCGGCCCCGGCGCCGGTCTGGGTTTTGCCATCCCGATCAACCTGGCCAAAGGCGTCGCTGCCCAGCTGGGCAATGGTGGTTCGGTGGTGCACCCCTACCTGGGGCTGCAGCTGGTGCCCCTCAATGCCCGCCTCGCCCGTGACAACAACAGCGATCCCAATGCGCTGCTGCAGCTGCCGGAACGCGACGGCGCCCTGGTGCAGCGGGTGATTCCGGAGAGCCCCGCCGAGAAGGCCGGCCTGCGCCGCGGTGATCTGGTGGTGGCCGCTGCCGACCAATCCGTGCCTGATCCAGCCACCCTGCTGCGCTTGGTGGAGGGCTCCACGGTGGGTGAGGTGTTGCCGCTCACGGTGTTGCGGGGCGAGCAGGAGTTGCAGCTGTCGATTCGTCCGGAAGCGCTCCCCAGCGCCTGAGCTACGGTCACGCCTCAGAGAAAACGGCGTGATGGCGGATCTTCAAGATCAGATGAAACAGGCCGTGGCGGCAGCGGCCACTGAACAGATTCGCAGCGGCATGGTGGTGGGCCTCGGCTCCGGCTCCACGGCAGCCCTGATGATTCAGGCCCTGGGCGCCAAGCTCAAGAGCGGTGAACTCACCGACATCGTGGGGGTGACCACCTCCTTCCAGGGCGAAGTGCTGGCGGCTGAGCTGGGCATCCCCCTGCAGAGCCTCAACGCCGTGGATCGCATTGATCTGGCCATCGATGGCGCTGATGAGGTGGATCCCTCCTTTCAGCTGATCAAGGGCGGCGGTGCCTGCCACGTGCAGGAAAAGCTGGTGGCCGTCCGCGCTGAACGCTTTGTGGTGGTGGTTGATTCCACCAAGCTGGTCGACACCCTCAACCTGGGCTTCCTGCTGCCGGTGGAGGTGCTGCCCGGTGCCTGGCGTCAGGTGCAGGCCCAACTCAAGGGGATGGGCGGCGATGCCCAGCTGCGCATGGCGGTGAAGAAGGCCGGGCCGGTGGTGACCGATCAGGGCAATCTCGTGCTGGATGTGAAATTCGCCGGTGGCATCACCGATCCGGTGGGCCTCGAGCGCGACATCAACAACCTCCCAGGCGTGCTGGAGAACGGCCTGTTCGTGAACATCACCGACCAGGTGCTGGTAGGCGAAATCAACGACGGTGTCGCCGGTGTGCGCGACCTGGTGAAGCGCTAAGCCAGCCGGCGGCGCACCGACTCGCCATGGCTGTGCAGCCCCTCGCTGTCAGCGAGGGTGGACACGGCTGAGCCGGTGGCTTCCAGGGCCTGGCGGTTGAACTGAATCAAGCTGGTGTGGCGCAGGAAGGTTTCCACACAGAGGGCGCCGGCGAAGCGGGCGGTGCCTGAGGTGGGCAGGGTGTGGTTGGGGCCGGCCAGGTAGTCGCCCACCGCTTCCGGGGTCCAGGCCCCCATGAAGATGGCACCGGCGTGCTGGATCTGGTCGGCCAGGGGCTCGGGGCGCTCCACCTGCAATTCGAGGTGCTCGGGTGCGAAGCGATCGCTTAGGCGTGCTGCCTGATCCAGGCTGTCGCACACCACGATCAGGCCCCAGTCGTTGAGGGCCTGGCGCGTGATCGCGGCGCGTGGGTGGCCCGCTAGCTGCGCTTCGATTGCGGCGGGTACGGCGGCGGCCAGCTCAGCGCTGGTGGTGAGCAGGATGGCGGCGGCCAGGGGATCGTGCTCGGCCTGGGCCAGCAGATCGGCGGCCACGTGCTCGGCGTTGGCGGTGTGGTCGGCGATCACCAGCACTTCGCTGGGGCCCGCCAGCGAATCGATCGAGACGCGGCCGTATACCGCTTTTTTGGCCAGGGTCACGTAGAGGTTGCCCGGGCCGGTGATCACATCCACCCGGGGAATGGATTCGGTGCCGTAGGCGAGGGCTGCGATCGCTTGGGCGCCGCCCACGCGATAGATCTCCTCGATGCCGGCCAGATGGGCGGCGGCCAGCACGGTCTGATTCACACGACCATCCGGGCCCGGTGGGGTGACCATCACCAGCCGCTGCACGCCGGCCACCCGCGCCGGCACGGCATTCATCAACACCGTGCTCGGGTAGCTGGCACGGCCGCCGGGCACATAGAGGCCGGCCCGCTCCACCGGGCGCCAGCGGCGGCCCAGCCGCTCGCCATGCACCCCGGTCACGTTGAGGTCAGCGGGTTTCTGGCGCTGATGGAAATCCACGATGCGGCGGTGCGCCAACTGCAGGGCCTCCTGCAGCGCCGTGGGGGTGGCGGCCCAGGCCGCCGCCAGCTCCTCGGCCGGCACCCGCAACGGATCCGGCCGCACACCATCGAAGCGTTCGGTGAGCTCCATCAGGGCGGCGTCACCCTGCGTGCGCACCTGCTCAAGGATCGCGTCGACCCGTTCCGCGGCCTCTCGGCTTTGGCCGCCGCCGGTGCGCTCCGCGATGGCCTCGAGGCGGTCACCGGCGGCCTGGGCGTCATGCAGCAGCTCGATCTGCAGCGGTGCGAGGTCGCCAGGGGTGGTTGGGGCGGCGGCGCTGACAGCGGTGGCGCTCATGGCGTCGGGCGTTCTTGGATCAAGCTAGTGGCCCAGGCGGCGAGGGCTGGTCGGGCCTGGGGGTAGAGTCTTCGTTTGCCGTGCCAGTGCAGTTCAGCCTGTGGCCAATAACAAGTCGTCGAAGAAGCGCGTTCTGATCGCCGAGCGCAATCGCCTGCACAACCGCACCTACAAGTCTGCGGTGCGCACCCTGATGAAGCGCTGCTTCGCCGCCTGCGTGGCCTACAGCCAGGAGCCCGGTGATGCGGCCAAGCAGGCCGTGCAAACCACCATGAGCGCTGCGTTCAGCAAGATCGATAAGGCTGTAAAGGTGGGTGTGCTGCACCGCAACAACGGTGCCCACCAGAAGTCGCGTCTCAGCGCTGCCGTGAAGAAGGCCGTTGAGCCCGCTGCTCAGGCCTGAAGATCACCCCGGGGATTTGTCTAGGGTTCGGGTTCGCCTGATCCCTTCATCCCATGGCCGCGGCTGTCGCCCTTGAGAGCCTTGATGCTCCCCTAATCGACAGTCACTGCCACATTGTCTTCCGAAACTTCGATGAAGACCTGGAGGAGGTGGCCCAACGCTGGCGAGATGCCGGCGTGGGTCGCCTCCTTCACGCATGTGTGGAGCCTTCCGAGATCCCGGCGATCCGGGCCTTGGCGGATCGTTTTCCGGAGCTGCGCTACGCCGTGGGCGTGCATCCGCTCGATCCTGAGCACTGGCAGAGCGATACGCTGGCTGTCTTGAAAGCTGCTGCGCTCGATGACCCCCGAGTGGTGGCCATCGGTGAGCTGGGCCTGGATCTGTTCCGCGACAAAAACCTGGATCACCAGCTGACGATGCTGCGGCCCCAGCTCGATCTCGCCGTGGAGCTGGATCTGCCGGTGATCATTCATTGCCGTGATGCGGCAGAGCCAATGCTCACGGAGCTGCGGGAGCGCGCCGGCCGCGGTGCCTGCCCTCGCGGCGTGATGCATTGCTGGAGCGGCACGCCTGAGGAGATGGAGGGCTTCCTGGCGCTGGGGCTCTTCATCAGCTTCAGCGGCAACGTCACCTTTCCGAAGGCCACCGATACCCATGCCTGCGCTCAGCAAGTGCCGGCGGATCGCTATCTGGTGGAAACCGATTGCCCGTTCCTGGCGCCAGTACCGAGGCGCGGCAAGCGCAATGAGCCAGCCTTTGTGGCGGCGGTGGCTCAGCGGGTGGCTGAGCTGCGCGGTGAATCGCTGCAGGCGGTCGCGCGTCAGAGCACCAGCAATGCCTGCGCCCTCTTTGGGGCTGGCCTTCACAATGTATGATGTTTCATTGGCCTGGCAGCGGGTTGTGGTTTATCCGAGCCCTCTGCAGCCCGAAAGCGCTCACCAGAGTTCTGGTGGGCCTGCCCATTTCCGTGGTGCTGTCGTCTTTCCGGTGCGAGTTGTCGTTACCTCCTGGGTTGAAGCGAGCTGAATAGGTCTGCCGGCGGGCCAGCCACTCCCTCGCGGAGCGGCTGGCTCTGTCGTCTGCTGCGCCATTCATGGGTCGTCTGCTGCGCCTGCGCGCCGCACCGTCTCTCCCCCGCTTCAGCCCCTGAGGTCTTCTTGCCCCAGGCCCCGTCGTTCCGTCCAACCCGTTCCTGCAGGTTCCCCGCATGAGCAGCGCGATCCAGGTCGCCAAGACCGCCACTTACCTGCCCGATCTGGTGGAGGTACAGCGCGCGAGCTTCAAATGGTTTCTGGAGAAGGGCCTGATCGAGGAGCTGGAGAGCTTCTCGCCGATCACCGATTACACCGGCAAACTTGAGCTGCACTTCATCGGTAGCGAGTACCGCCTGAAGCGCCCCCGCCACGATGTGGAAGAGGCCAAGCGTCGTGACGCGACCTTCGCCTCCCAGATGTATGTGACTTGCCGCCTGGTCAACAAGGAGACCGGCGAGATCAAGGAGCAGGAAGTGTTCATCGGGGAACTGCCCCTGATGACCGAGCGCGGCACGTTCATCATCAACGGCGCTGAGCGCGTGATCGTGAACCAGATCGTGCGTTCACCCGGCGTTTATTTCAAAGACGAGCAGGACAAGAACGGCCGCAAGACCTTCAACGCCAGCCTGATCCCCAACCGCGGCGCCTGGCTGAAGTTCGAAACCGACAAGAACGATCTGCTGCACGTTCGCGTCGATAAGACCCGCAAGATCAACGCCCACGTGTTGATGCGGGCCATCGGCCTGTCGGACAACGACGTGCTCGACAAGCTGCGGCACCCCGAGTACTACCAGAAGTCGATCGAGGCCGCCAACGACGAAGGCATTGCCTCGGAAGACCAGGCCCTGCTGGAGCTCTACAAGAAGCTGCGTCCGGGTGAACCGCCCTCAGTGAGCGGTGGTCAGACCCTGCTGCACAGCCGTTTCTTCGATCCCAAGCGTTACGACCTGGGCCGCGTTGGTCGCTACAAGATCAACAAAAAGCTGCGTCTCACCATCCCCGACGCCACCCGCACCCTCACCCCTGAGGACGTGCTGAGCACGATCGATTACCTGATCAACCTCGAGCTCGATGTGGGCGGCGCCACCCTCGATGACATCGACCACCTCGGCAACCGCCGCGTTCGCTCCGTGGGCGAACTGCTGCAGAACCAGGTGCGCGTGGGCCTGAACCGCCTCGAGCGGATCATCAAGGAGCGCATGACCGTTGGTGAGACCGAGAGCCTCACCCCGGCCCAGCTGGTGAACCCCAAGCCCCTGGTGGCGGCGATCAAGGAGTTCTTCGGCTCCAGCCAGCTGAGCCAGTTCATGGATCAGACCAACCCCCTGGCTGAGCTCACCCACAAGCGCCGCATCAGCGCCCTGGGCCCAGGTGGTCTCACCCGTGAGCGCGCCGGCTTCGCCGTGCGCGACATCCACCCCTCTCACTACGGCCGCATCTGCCCGATCGAGACCCCGGAAGGTCCGAACGCCGGTCTGATCGGTTCGCTGGCGACCCACGCCCGCGTGAACGAGTACGGCTTCATCGAGACCCCCTTCTGGAAGGTGGAGAACGGCATCGTTCTTAAGCAAGGCGATCCCCTCTACCTCTCCGCCGATCTCGAAGACGAGTGCCGCGTCGCCCCCGGCGATGTGGCCACCGATGCCGATGGCCGCATCAAGGCCGATCTGGTGCCGGTGCGCTATCGCCAAGACTTCGAGACCGTGCCGCCTGAGCAGGTGGATTACGTGCAGCTCTCACCGGTGCAGGTGATCTCCGTGGCCACCTCGCTGATCCCCTTCCTCGAGCACGACGACGCCAACCGCGCCCTGATGGGCTCGAACATGCAGCGCCAGGCTGTGCCGCTGCTGCGCCCCGAGCGTCCGCTGGTGGGCACCGGCCTGGAAACCCAGGTGGCCCGCGACTCCGGCATGGTGCCGATCACCACCGTGAACGGCACGGTGGCTTACGTGGATGCCACCGCCATCGTGATCCGCGATGAAGAGGGCAACGACCACACCCACTACCTGCAGAAGTACCAGCGCTCCAACCAGGACACCTGCCTGAACCACCGCCCGATCGTGAAGCTCGGCGACCCGGTGATCGCTGGTCAGGTGCTGGCGAATGGTTCGGCCTGTGAGGGCGGCGAAATCGCCCTCGGTCAGAACGTGCTGATCGCCTACATGCCCTGGGAGGGCTACAACTACGAGGACGCGATCCTGGTGTCTGAGCGCCTGGTGCGCGACGACCTCTACACCTCGGTGCACATCGAGAAGTACGAGATCGAAGCCCGTCAGACCAAGCTCGGCCCTGAAGAGATCACCCGCGAGATTCCCAACGTTGCCGAGGAGAGCCTGGGCAACCTCGATGAGATGGGCATCATCCGCGTGGGCGCCTACGTGGAAAGCGGCGACATCCTGGTGGGCAAGGTGACTCCCAAGGGTGAATCCGACCAGCCCCCGGAGGAGAAGCTGCTGCGCGCGATCTTCGGTGAGAAGGCCCGCGATGTGCGCGACAACTCCCTGCGGGTGCCCAGCACCGAGCGCGGCCGCGTCGTTGACGTGCGCATCTACACCCGTGAACAGGGTGATGAGCTGCCGCCCGGCGCGAACATGGTGGTGCGGGTCTATGTGGCGCAGCGCCGCAAGATCCAGGTGGGCGACAAGATGGCCGGCCGCCACGGCAACAAGGGCATCATCAGCCGCATTCTTCCCCTGGAAGACATGCCCTACCTGCCCGACGGCAGCCCCATCGACATCGTGCTCAACCCCCTGGGTGTGCCGAGCCGCATGAACGTGGGTCAGGTGTTCGAGTGCCTGATGGGCTGGGCCGCTTCGCACCTGGATTGCCGGGTGAAGGTGGTGCCGTTCGATGAAATGCACGGCCCCGAAACCTCCAAGAACACCGTTCAGGCCTACCTGGAGGCGGCCAAGTCGCAGCCCGGGAAGGACTGGGTGTACGACCCGGAGAACCCCGGCAAGATCCAGCTGATCGATGGCCGCACCGGCGAAGCCTTCGACCAGCCGGTCACGGTGGGCTACGCCCACATCCTCAAGCTGGTGCACTTGGTGGACGACAAGATCCACGCCCGTTCCACCGGTCCTTACTCGCTGGTGACCCAGCAGCCCCTCGGTGGTAAGGCCCAGCAGGGCGGCCAGCGTTTGGGTGAGATGGAGGTGTGGGCTCTCGAGGCCTACGGCGCCGCTTACACCCTGCAGGAACTGCTCACCGTCAAGTCCGACGACATGCAGGGCCGCAACGAAGCGCTCAACGCGATCGTGAAGGGCAAGCCCATCCCCCGCCCCGGCACCCCCGAGTCGTTCAAGGTGCTGATGCGCGAGCTGCAGTCGCTGGGTCTCGACATCGCGGTCTACACCGACGCTGGCGAGGAAGTGGACCTGATGCAGGACATCAACCCCCGCCGCAGCACCCCCAACCGGCCCACCTACGAATCCCTCGGCGTCGCGGATTACGACGACGACTGATTGCTGATCGATCCGGACCACCCCAGCGGGTGACCGTCTGATCCCTTCCGTTTCCTCCGACCTCCGCGCGCTACACGGCCATGACCAACAGCAATCTCCGCACCGAGAACCACTTCGACTACGTCAAGATCACCCTTGCTTCGCCGGAGCGGGTGATGCAGTGGGGGCAGCGCACGCTGCCCAATGGTCAGGTGGTGGGCGAGGTGACCAAGCCCGAAACCATCAACTACCGCACGCTCAAGCCGGAAATGGACGGCTTGTTCTGCGAAAAGATCTTTGGCCCTTCCAAAGACTGGGAGTGCCATTGCGGTAAGTACAAGCGGGTGCGGCACCGCGGCATCGTGTGCGAGCGCTGCGGCGTGGAGGTCACGGAGAGCCGGGTGCGGCGTCACCGCATGGGCTTCATCAAGCTGGCGGCCCCCGTGTCGCACGTTTGGTACCTGAAGGGCATCCCCAGCTATGTGGCGATCCTGCTCGACATGCCCCTGCGGGATGTGGAGCAGATCGTTTACTTCAACTGCTATGTGGTGCTCGATGCGGGCGACCACAAAGACCTCACCTACAAGCAGCTGCTCACCGAAGACGAGTGGCTGGAGATTGAAGATGAGATCTACGCCGAAGACTCGGAGATCGAGAACGAGCCCACCGTGGGTATCGGTGCTGAAGCACTGAAGCAACTGCTGGAGGATCTCGATCTGCCCGTGGTGGCTGAGCAGCTGCGCGAGGAGATCGCCGGCTCCAAGGGCCAGAAGCGCGCCAAGTTGATCAAGCGCCTGCGCGTGATCGATAACTTCATCGCCACCAGCGCCCGTCCTGAGTGGATGGTGCTGGATGTGATCCCGGTGATCCCGCCCGATCTGCGCCCGATGGTGCAGCTCGATGGCGGCCGTTTCGCCACCTCCGACCTCAACGATCTCTATCGCCGTGTGATCAACCGGAACAACCGGTTGGCGCGTCTGCAGGAGATCCTGGCCCCCGAAATCATCGTCCGCAACGAGAAGCGGATGCTGCAGGAGGCCGTTGACGCCCTGATCGACAACGGTCGCCGCGGCCGCACCGTGGTGGGCGCCAACAACCGCCCGCTCAAGTCACTGAGCGACATCATTGAGGGCAAGCAGGGTCGCTTCCGTCAGAACCTGCTCGGTAAGCGCGTCGATTACTCCGGTCGTTCCGTGATCGTGGTGGGTCCGAAGCTGAAGATGCATCAGTGCGGTCTGCCCAAGGAGATGGCGATCGAGCTGTTCCAGCCGTTCGTGATCCATCGCCTGATCCGCCAGAACATCGTTAACAACATCAAGGCCGCCAAGAAGCTGATTCAGCGCGCCGATGATGAGGTGATGCAGGTGCTGCAGGAGGTGATCGAAGGTCACCCGATCCTGCTGAACCGTGCTCCGACGCTGCACCGCCTCGGCATTCAGGCGTTCGAGCCCAAGTTGGTGGATGGCCGCGCCATTCAGCTGCACCCGCTGGTCTGCCCCGCCTTCAACGCCGACTTCGACGGTGACCAGATGGCTGTGCACGTGCCCCTGGCGATTGAGGCCCAGACCGAGGCCCGCATGCTGATGCTCGCCAGCAACAACATCCTCTCGCCCGCCACGGGCGAACCGATCATCACCCCCTCCCAGGACATGGTGCTCGGTTCCTACTACCTCACCGCTGTCCAGCCCGACGGCGTGAAGCCTGAGTTCGGTGATCGCAGCCGCACCTTTGCTGGTCTGCGCGACGTGCTTGCGGCCTTCGATGAGAAGCACCTCACCATGCACGACTGGGTGTGGGTGCGCTTCAACGGTGAAGTGGATAGCGAAGACGAAGCCAAGGAGCCCATCAAGGAAGAAACCCTGAGCGATGGCACCCGCATCGAGCAGTGGAACTATCGCCGCGATCGTTTGGATGAAGACGGCGCTCTGATCAGCCGCTACCTACTCACCACCGTCGGCCGTGTGGTGATGAACAGCACGATCATCGACGCGGTGGCCGCCGCCTGAGATCCCGGACGTTTTCCCCCTTCCTTATTCCTCTTCGCGCGCAGCCATGACCGCCACTCCCTCCAAGAAAACCAAGAAGTCCAGCAAGAAGGCCGCAGCCGAAGCTCCGGCACCCGTGCTCGGAGCCTCCGCTCCCCTGAGCAAGGCCGTTCCGGTGTTCCGCAATCGCACCATCGATAAGAAGCAGCTGCGGAACCTGATGGCGTGGGCCTACAAGAACCACGGCACCGCTTCCACCGCCTCCCTGGCGGATGAACTGAAGGATCTGGGCTTCCATTACGCCACCCAGGCGGCCGTGTCGATCTCCGTGGATGACCTGCGGATCCCCGGTGAAAAGGCCCGTCTGCTCGAAGAGGCGGAGCAGCAGATCACCGACACCGAAGAGCGTTATCGCCTCGGTGAAATCACCGAGGTGGAACGTCACACCAAGGTGATCGACACCTGGACCGAGACCAACGAGCGTCTGGTTGAAGAAGTCAAGAAGAACTTCAACGAGAACGATCCGCTCAACTCGGTGTGGATGATGGCCAACTCCGGCGCCCGGGGCAACATGTCCCAGGTGCGTCAGCTGGTGGGCATGCGCGGCCTGATGGCCAACCCCCAGGGCGAAATCATCGACCTTCCGATCCGCACCAACTTCCGTGAGGGTCTGACGGTCACCGAATACGTGATCTCCTCCTACGGCGCCCGTAAGGGTCTGGTGGATACCGCCCTCCGCACCGCCGACTCGGGTTACCTCACCCGCCGTCTGGTGGACGTGGCCCAGGACGTGATCGTGCGCGAGGACGACTGCGGCACGACCCGCGGCATCCCCATCGACGCCGATGACAAGGGCCGTTACGCCGCCAAGCTCGTGGGCCGTCTGGCCGCTGAGCCCGTGCTCGATGGCGACGGCACCGTGATCGTGGATCGCGACGGCGAAATCGACGCCCCCACCACCGCCCGCATCGAAGCGGCTGGTGTGAAGACCGTGGTGGTGCGCTCGCCCCTCACCTGCGAAGCCGCCCGTTCGGTGTGCCGCAAGTGCTATGGCTGGGCCCTGGCCCACAACGAACTGGTCGACCTCGGCGAGGCCGTCGGCATCGTGGCCGCCCAGTCGATCGGTGAGCCCGGTACCCAGCTCACCATGCGGACGTTCCACACCGGTGGTGTGTCCACCGCCGAAACAGGTGTGGTGCGCTCCCTCGTGGCTGGCACGATCGAATTCGACAGCAAGGCCCGCGTGCGTCCTTACCGCACCCCCCACGGTGTGGAAGCCCAGATCGCCGAGACCGACTTCAACCTCACCGTGAAGCCCAGCGGCAGCGGCAAGGCCCAGAAGCTCGCCATCACCTCCGGCTCGATCCTGTTTGTGGAGGCCGGCGCCGAAACCCCTGCCGACGTGATGTTGGCCCAGATCTCTTCCGGCGCCGCCGTGAAGAAGAGCGTGGAGAAGGCCACCAAAGACGTGATCTGCGACCTGGCCGGTCAGGTGCGTTTCGAGGACGTGATTCAGCCCAAGGAGGTCACCGACCGCCAGGGCAACATCACCCTCAAGGCCCAGCGTTTGGGTCGGATGTGGGTGTACAGCGGCGACGTGTACAACCTGCCCCCCAACGCCCAGCCTGTGGTGAGCGGCAATAAAGCTGTCACCACCGGTGAAGTGCTGGCCGAGAGCCGCCTGGTGAGCGAGTACGGCGGTGCGGTGCGCCTGCGCGAAAGCGCCGGTGATTCCCGCGAGGTGCAGATCGTCACCACCAGCCTCACCCTCAAGGATTGCAAGCTCGTGGGTGAATCCACCCACTCCGGTGAGCTCTGGCACCTCGAGGGCAAGGACAGCATTCGCTACCGCCTCAACACCCACCCCGGCACCAAGATCGCCAACGGTGAGGTGATTGCTGAACTCGCCGACGATCGCTTCCGCACCCAGACCGGCGGTATCGTGAAGTTCGCGCCCGGCCTGGCCATCAAGAAGGCCCGCAGCGCCAAGAACGGCTACGAGGTGAGCAAGGGCGGCACCCTGCTCTGGATCCCGCAGGAAACCCACGAGATCAACAAGGACATCTCCCTGTTGATGATCGAGGACGGCCAGTGGATTGAGGCCGGCACCGAGGTGGTGAAGGACATCTTCAGCCAGACCGCCGGCATCGTCACGGTCACGCAGAAGAACGACATCCTGCGCGAGATCATCGTGCGCTCCGGTCAGCTGCACCACGTCTCCGACGCCAAGGCGATTAGCCGCTACAGCGACGGCAAGATGGTGAACCCCGGCGAAGAGATCGCCAAAGGTCTCAAGGCTGAGGCGATGGTGTTCGTCGAGGCTGTCGACACCGCTGAGGGTGGCGCGCTGTTGCTGCGCCCGGTGGAGGAATACCGCATTCCCGATGAGGCCCACCTGCCTGAGCAGGGCAGCGTTGTGCAGAAGAACGGCCCCAGCCTCGGCCTCAAGGCCACCCAGCGCCTCGCCTTCAAGGACGGCGAGCTGATCAAGAGCGTTGAAGGTGTTGAGCTGCTCAAGACGCAGCTGATCCTCGAGACCCACGACACCACCCCCCAGATGACGGTGGATGTGGAGTCGGTGCCCGACAAGCGCGCCAAGACGATCGATCGTCTGCAGCTGGTGATCCTTGAGAGCCTGCTGGTGCGCCGTGACACCCTCTCCGACGCCAGCCACGGTTCCACCCACACCGAGCTCTCCGTCAACGACGGCGACAGCGTGAAGGCTGGTGATGTGGTCGCCACCACTCAGATCCTCTGCAAGGAAGACGGTGTGCTGGCCCTGCCTGAGACCGTCGATGGCGAGCCCATCCGCCGCCTGATCGTCGAGCGCGCCAGCGACACCCGCAGCATCGACCTCGGCTCCGCCAAGCCTGAGGTGGAAGTGGGTCAGCGTCTGGTGGACGGCGATCTGCTGGCTAAGGGCGTGGAAGCTCCCTGCTGCGGTCAGGTGGAGTCGGTCTCCGGCAACAGCGTCACCATCCGCATGGGCCGCCCCTACATGGTGTCGCCCGATTCAGTGCTGCACGTGCGCGACGGCGAACTGGTGCAGCGCGGCGACTCCCTGGCTCTCCTGGTGTTTGAGCGCCAGAAGACCGGTGACATCGTGCAGGGTCTGCCCCGTATTGAGGAGCTGCTCGAAGCCCGTCGTCCGCGGGAATCCGCTGTGCTCTGCCGCAAGGCCGGCACCGTGGAAATCAAGCAGGGCGAAGACGACGATTCCGTGTCCGTCACCGTGATCGAAGGGGATGACGCCATCACCGAATACCCGATCCTGCTGGGCCGGAACGTGATGGTGAGCGATAGCCAGCAGGTGAGCGCCGGTGAACTGCTCACCGATGGTCCGATCAACCCCCACGAGCTGCTCGAGTGCTTCTTCGAAGACCTGCGCAGCCGCAAGCCCACCCTGGAGGCGGCGATGGAGGCCATCTCCAAGCTGCAATTCCGCTTGGTTCAGGAAGTGCAGAACGTCTACAAGTCGCAGGGCGTCACCATCGATGACAAGCACATCGAAGTGATCGTGCGCCAGATGACCAGCAAGGTGCGCATCGAGGACGCGGGTGACACCACCCTGCTGCCCGGTGAGCTGATTGAGCTGCGTCAGGTGGAGCAGGTGAACAGCGCCATGGCGATCACCGGCGGTGCTCCCGCTGAGTTCACCCCGGTGCTGCTGGGTATCACCAAGGCCTCGCTCAACACCGACAGCTTCATCTCCGCGGCCTCCTTCCAGGAGACCACCCGCGTGCTCACCGAAGCTGCCATCGAAGGCAAGAGCGACTGGCTGCGGGGTCTCAAGGAGAACGTGATCATCGGTCGCCTGATCCCGGCTGGTACGGGCTTCAGCGGCTTCGAGGAGGAACTGCGCGCCGAGGCAGGCCCCCACCCCGACATCCTCGATGAGGATGCGATGAACTACCGCCGCATGCAGAACCTGCGCCCGGATTACACCGTGGACATGCCGGCTGCCCCTGCACCCGGTAGTGCAGGTGCCCTGCTTGACGATCCCTCCGATGAGGATCTCGAAGCCACCCGCAGCCGCCATGGCATCGAGGCTTCGGCCAGCACCACCGCTGCCTTCACCCGCCCCACGGTGGAAGAAGGTCTCGAAGAGGAGCTGATCGCTGATCCTGAGGCGATGCAGGGTCTCCAGGAAGAGGGTCTGCTCACCGACGAGTGATCCCTCGATCACCCCACTGCCCATCCCACCTCCGGCCATGATTCAGCCCACGCTCGTGCCCCAGCGGCGCCTGCCCCGCTACGGCTTCCACACCCATACCGAGCGGCTGAATGGCCGGATGGCGATGCTGGGCTTCATCGCCCTGCTGGTGGTGGAAGCCCAGCTGGGCCATGGTTTGTTGATCTGGTGAGCCAGCCCCTGCTGGGCATGGGGCTTTCGGCCCTCGAGGACTGGGCGAAGCAGCACGGCCAGGCCGCCTTCCGCGGCCGCCAACTGCACGATTGGCTCTATGCCAAAGGAGCCCGTCAGCTGGCCGATGTGTCGGTGTTGCCGAAAGGTTTTCGTGAGCAGCTGGCGGCCCAGCCGCCGGACGGGGCCTTCGACTGGATGGGTCGCTCCCGCGAGTTGCATCGCAGCGTTGCCCGCGATGGCACCACCAAGCTGCTGCTCGGCACCCACGACGGGCTGAGCATTGAAACCGTGGGGATTCCCGCCGAAGGCCGGCTCACCGTCTGTGTGAGCAGCCAGGTGGGCTGCCCGATGGCCTGTCGGTTCTGTGCCACCGGCAAGGGGGGGCTGCAGCGCTCGCTGGCGGTGCACGAGATCGTGGATCAGGTGCTGAGCGTGCGCGAGGTGATGGAGCAGCGCCCCAGCCACGTGGTGTTCATGGGCATGGGGGAGCCGCTGCTCAACATCGAGGCGGTGCTCGATGCCATCCAGTGCCTCTGCACCGATCTGGGCATGGCGCAGCGCCAGATCACCGTGAGCACCGTGGGGGTGCCGCGCACCTTGCCGCGTTTGGCGGAGCTGGCCCTGGAGCGTCTCGGCAGGGCCCAGTTCACCCTGGCGGTGAGCCTGCATGCTCCCGATCAGCGACTGCGCGAAGAGCTCATCCCCACCGCCCATGCCTATCCGATTGAGGCCTTGCTGGAGGATTGCCGCCGCTATGTGGCGATCACCGGCCGGCGGGTGAGCTTCGAATACATCCTCCTCGGCGGGCTCAACGATCAACCCCGCCATGCAGCAGCCCTGGCGCAGCTGCTGCGGGGCTTCCAGAGCCACGTGAACCTGATTCCCTACAACCCGATTGAGGAAGAGGAATTTCAGCGCCCCACCCCGGCGGCCGTGGATGGATTCCGCCGGGCCCTGCAGGATCGGCACGTCGCCGTGAGTGTGCGCGCCAGTCGCGGGCTTGATGCCGATGCCGCCTGCGGTCAGCTGAGGCGCCGCCTTGAGGGAAGTCTAGAGCCCGCGTAGGCGTTGCCGGTGAACTGAGGGAGACTGCCCAGCAGTGAAGGGCGGCCATGACCAGCATCGATTGGGCGATCGTCATCGCCTATCTGGTGGCGAGTCTCTTCGTTGGACTCTGGCTGGCCCGCCGCAATCGCACCGAGGCCGACTACTTCGTTGCTGGTCGTCAGCTCAAGGGTTGGCTGGCCGGGGCATCGATGGCGGCCACCACCTTCTCGATCGACACCCCCCTCTATGTGGCTGGTCTGGTGGGTGTGCGCGGCCTCGCCGGTAACTGGGAGTGGTGGAGCTTCGGTGTGGCCCACGTCGCCATGGCTGTGGTGTTCGCTCCGCTCTGGAGACGTAGCGGCGTCCTCACGGATGCAGCCCTGACGGAATTGCGTTACGGAGGGCCTACCGCCGCATGGTTGCGGGGCGTTAAGGCCTTTTTGTTTGCCCTGCCGATCAACTGCATTGGCCTGGGTTATGCGTTTTTGGCCATGGCCAAGGTGAGTGAGGCCCTGGGTTTGGCGCCTACTCCTCAGGCCAAGGTCACTCTGCTGGCCATCGTTGCGCTGCTGGTTTTGATCTACACCGCAGCTGGGGGCCTTTGGGCCGTGGTCGTCACGGACATGCTTCAGCTGGTACTGGCTTTGCTGGGGGCGATCGCTGTCTCTGTGGCGGCGGTCCATGAGGCTGGCGGCATGGATTCCCTGCTGGAGAGCATCCGCAGCCTGTCCCGTCCGGAGCTTTTGTCTCTGGTGCCCTGGCATGTGGAGGGCGGGCGTCTGCAGTGGCTCGATGGCGCGGGGATTTCAATTGCCACTTTCAGCTCTTACTTGGCCTTGCAGTGGTGGAGCTTTCGCCGCAGCGATGGCGGTGGTGAATTCATTCAGCGTTTGCTTGCGACCCGCGATGAGCGCGAAGCTCGCACCGCCGGTTGGGTCTTCCTGGCCGTGAACTACCTCCTACGCAGCTGGCCCTGGATCATTGTGGCGCTGGCCGCAGTGGCCCTACTGCCGGATCAGACCGACTGGGAGCAGAGCTACCCCCTGTTGGCGGTCCAACTGCTTCCCCCCGTGGTCTTGGGGCTGGTCGTCGTCTCCCTCGTGGCGGCTTTCATGAGCACTGTCAGCACCTCGGTGAACTGGGGAGCCAGCTACCTAACCCATGACCTCTACCAGCGCTTTATTCGGCCTAAGGCCAGTGAGAAGGAGTTGCTCCTGGTCGGCCAGCTCGCTTCGGTGCTGCTGGTGGTCTTTGGGGTGATCACCGCCTTGATGAGCACCAGCATCGGCACGGTCTTCCGCTTGGTGATTGCCATGGGGACGGGGCCCGGGGTCGTTCTTGTCTTGCGCTGGTTCTGGTGGCGCGTCAATGCCGCCGCTGAGCTGGCGGCCCTACTGGGCGGCTTCTTGATTGGCTTCTCCACCTCTGTGGTGCCCCTCTTGAGGATCGACGACTACGGGGTACGTCTTTTGGTGACCACGCTGCTGACGGCGGCACTCTGGCTGCTCGCGATGTTTGCGACTCCGCCGGAGTCGCCGGAAGTGCTCGAGCGCTTTGTGCGCCAGGTCCGCCCCCCGGGGCCCGGCTGGACTCAATGGCGGCAGCGGACGGCAGTCCATGCAGACGAGACGCTCCCAGACCTCTTGCTGTTGTTAATCGCTGGCTGTGCCTTGCTCTTTGGCGCCCTGCTGGGAATCGGCGGCTTCCTGCTGAAGCTGCAGCTTTGGGGGTGGGGCGGTTTGGTGATGGCGGTGGTCGGAGCCTTGTTGTTGCGCCGCGGCACCGGTCGCGTGCCGGCGGAGGGATGATGGCTCGATCGCTTTTCTAATTCGTGCAGTTCCTGCGTTCCACCTTGTTGCCAGCCGCGATCGTGCTGCTGTTTGGCCTGGCTCTGTTTGCCGTGAGTGCACGCATCTGGTTGCCGGGTGACATGGTCGCTCCGGCCCCCATCAGCTGAGCAGACCACGACGGGCCCGGCCCTTACGATCCCCGGCATGACTGGTCCGTTCCCCGAGTTTTCGCAGAGTCCGGCCGATCTGGCGCTGGACCCGGAACTGCTCGCGCGTGAACTGGCTGAAGAGCTATTGGGCGATCCGCTCGATGAGCTCGACGACCCGGCTGTGGCCTTGGCGGATGTGGCGGCCGAGTGTGACCTGGGCCTGGAGCTGCTACGCGGCGGCCACGATGAACGGATGCAGGGGCTGCGCATCTTCTGCGAGCACCGCGATCCCCGGGCGCCGGCTTTGCTTGTGCCGTTGCTGGAGGCCAGCTGCCCGATCCTGCGGATGAGCGCGGTGTATGCCCTCGGCCGCAACCCGGATCTGCAGGCCGTGACCCCGCTGCTGGCGTTGCTGCAGAACGACAGCAATGGCTATGTGCGCAAGGCGGTGGCCTGGAGCTTGAGCAGTTATCCAGATGCGCCGGTGATGAACCCGCTGATCCGCGCGCTGCAGAGCGATATCGCGGCGGTGCGCCTCTGGGCTGCGAGTTCCCTGGCCGATGCCGGCTCCACGGGCCTGGCTAAGGCGGATCAGGCTGCGGGGCAGCTGCTTCAGGCGCTGCGCATTGATAGTGAAGCGGCGGTGCGCAGCAACAGCGCCTGGTCGCTCGGGCGCCTCTATGGCGATCTGGTGGAGCCGCGCCAGCTGGAGGTGGTGGAGTCGCTGCTGGGGGCGATGCTGCACGACGCCGATCTCGCGGTGCGGGATGAGGCCCGTCTGGCCCTCGAGCAACTGGAGGATCCCCTGGTGCTGGAGCGTTTGCAGACCCTGGTGAACGAAGGCCTGCTGAGCTGAGCTCCCGCCAGATTCTGAGCAACGCGGCTAGCATCCGCAGACCCACGCCCTTGCCCGGGAATGGCTCAGCAAACCATCCGCTTTCGGATCCGACCTGATGGTCGGGTTGAAGAGCTGGTGGAAGGCATTGCGGGCAGTGGCTGCGAGCAGCTCACTGAGGGCATTGAAGCCCGGCTTGGCAGCGTGCAACAGCGCCAAGCCACCTCGGAGGCCTTTCAGGCATCCCAGGCCGCGGTAACCCCCGAGCAGACCCAGACCCTTCCTTCATCGGTCTCCTGATGTCGCACTTCAGCACCGTTAAAACGGAACTGCGTGATCGCGCCGCCCTGATCGACGCGCTGCGCGATCTCGGTCACGACCCCCGTGAGGGCGATCGAGCCGTGCGTGGCTATCGCGGCCAGACTGTGCAGGCTGACCTGGCTCTTCTCGGTGAAGAGGGTGGTGATATCGGCTTCCGCTGGAACGAAGCCAACGGCAGCTATGAGCTCGTGACCGACCTCGACCTCTGGCGTCAGCCCATCCCCGTGGAGCGATTCCTCGCGAAGCTCACCCAGCGGTATGCCCTGCGCAGCATCCTGGCGGCCTCCAGCGCCGAAGGCTTCCAGGTGAGTGAACAGCATCAGACGGCTGATGGGTCGATCGAGCTGGTGGTGACCCGCTGGGTGTGAGCGTCGATCCTGCGGTTGCCTTTGCGGCCGCTTCGGCGCCAGCGGCTCTGGCCACGGGCCGTGAGCCTGTGCTCGGTGGGGCCTTGCGCCAGAAAGCCGTATGGGTGGATGAAGCGGTGTGCATCGGTTGCCGCTACTGCACCCATGTGGCGGCCAATACCTTTTTGGTGGAAGAAGACTGGGGCCGCTCCCGTGCCATTCGCCAGGACGGCGACAGCACGGAGCGCATCCAAGAGGCCATCGACACCTGTCCGGTGGATTGCATCCATTGGGTGAGCTACGAGGACTTGCCCGCCCTGGAAGAGCAAACCTTGAACCAAGAGCTCCAACCCCTGGGGCTGCCCACACCGGCCAGGCCCCGCCGGACCTTGCCCCGGGCCAACTCCTGATGCTGCCGGTTCGTCGCTTTGGCCGCACGGAGCTGCCGATGCCCGTGTTGTCGCTCGGGGGGATGCGCTTTCAGCAGAGCTGGAGCGATCTGCCGGCTGATCAGATCAGTCCAGAGAGCCAGGCCAACCTGCGCGCCACCCTCGAGGCGGCGGTAGCCGCCGGCTTCCGGCATGTGGAAACCGCGCGCCATTACGGCAGTTCCGAGCGGCAGTTGGGCTGGTTGTTGCCGCAGGTGCCGGATCCAGGCCGGATTCTGCAAACCAAGGTGCCGCCCCAGGCTGATCCGGAAGCCTTTGAAGCTGAGCTGCGTCTCAGTTTTGAGCGTCTGGCTGTGCAGCGCGTCGACCTGCTGGCCATTCATGGACTGAACCGTTCTGACCATTTGGAGCAAACCCTTCGGCCCGGGGGGTGCCTGGAGGTGGTGCGGCGCTGGCAGGCGGAGGGCCGCGTGGGGTCGGTGGGTTTTTCCACCCATGGCCCATTGCCGCTGATCCTGGAGGCGATCAACAGCGGCGCCTTCGATTACATCAATCTCCACTGGTATTTCATTCGCCAGGACAACCGGCCCGCGATTGAGGCCGCCATCGCCCAGGACATGGGCGTATTCGTGATCAGCCCGACCGATAAAGGCGGCCACCTGCACACCCCATCGCCGCAGCTGCTGGAGCTGTGTGCGCCCCTGCATCCGATCGTGTTCAACGATCTCTTCTGCCTGAGCGCGCCGGGGATTCACACCATCAGCGTGGGAGCAGCGCGCCCGGAAGACTTGGAGCTGCACCTGCAAGCCGTGGCGTTGCTGCCCCAGGCGGCCCAGCTGCTGCCCCCGATCGTGGCGCGGTTGGAGCAGGCCCGCCACGAAGCCCTGGGCGACGCGTGGCTGGAGAGTTGGCAGCAGGGCTTACCGGCTTGGCAGGACACACCTGGCGGGATCAACCTGCCCACCTTGCTCTGGTTGCACAACCTCGTGGAGGCCTGGGGCCTGGAGGGCTACGCCAGAGCCCGCTATGGGCTGCTGGGCGCCGGTAGCCATTGGTTTCCCGGTGCCAATGCCGATGCCCTCGATCACGGTGTGAGCGAGGCGGAGCTGCTGCAGGCCTTGGCGGCCAGCCCCTGGGCGGAGCAGATTCCGCCTGTGCTGCGGGCCTTGCGCCAACGGGTGGGCGGTCAGGCCACCCGCCGGCTGATGGACGATTAATCCCGGCTCAGTTGGCGCTGACGCTCTGGCCAAGGGGAAACTTGCTCGGCATCCCGACGGCGCGCGGGTAGCTCTTCGGGCAGGGGGCGCTGGCGGCTACGAACAGGGCGGTGCGTTGGCCCCGTTCAGCGGGGAGCTCCCGTTGCTCGCACTGCACGATCTCAGCCCGCAGCAACTGCAGGGCCTGCTCAAGCTCGCGTTGGTCGGCAGCGCCCCACTGGCCGCGATAGAGCAGGGCCTGGCCGGCCGGCTTCAGCAACGGCACCAGGTATTCCGCTACCACCGGTGCCGCTGCCACCGCCCGTGCCATGGCCAGGTCGAACTGGCCGCGGCATTGGCCGTGGCGCCCCGTGAGCTCCACCCGTTCGCAGCGCAGTTGCACCCGATCGCTCAAGCCCAGGGCTGCCGCCATGGCCTCAACGGCCTGGGTTTTGCGCCCTACCGAATCCACCAGGGTGAGCTGCGCCTGGGGGAAGGCAACGGCGATGGCCAGCCCCGGGAAACCGCCGCCGGTGCCCACATCGATGCAGCGCAGCGGGGCCTCGGCCTGCTCTTGAAGCCGTTGCTGCAGCGGCCAGAGGCTGTCGAACACCTGGGCAATCCAGAAATCGTCGCCCTCCACCAGGCGCGTGAGGTTCACACGACCGTTCCAGGTGCGCAGCTCCTCCTGAAGCTGCTGGAGCTGCTGCAGCTGCTCCGGGCTCGGCTGCCAGCCCAGCTCCTGCCAGAGGGCGGCATCGGGTGTGGCAGTTGGCATCCCCTGGGCGGCGTGGTCACTTGATCTCTAGGATCCCCCACACCCGGTGCCCCGCTGGTGGCAGCTGCCAATCACTACGAGCTGCTGCAGATTGCCCCCGATGCGTCGCAGCAGGAGCTGCGCCAGGCCTTCCGCCGGCTCAGCAAGCGCTACCACCCGGACACCACCGACTTGCCGGCGGAGCAGGCGGAAGAAGCCTTCCGCCACTTGCAGCAGGCTTACCTCACCCTGAGTGACCCGGAGCGGCGCCGGGTGTATGACGTGAGCCTGCGGCCTGTGGCTCAGCCGCTTCAGCCTCTGCGGGTGCCGGTGGTGAAGCCAGTCCCGGTGCGGCGAGCCCTCTCTGGCGGGGAGTGGTTTGCGTTGCTGCTGCTGGGGGTGGCCGTGGTGTTCAGCCTGGTGCTTGGGGTGGGGCTGGCCTGGGCCCGTGGCACCGAGTTGTTGCGGGAGCCAAGCTGGTGGCCCGGCAGCGAGCAGACTGCTCAGACCTTGCCCTCCACCGCTCCGGATGTCGTCTCTGCCGCCCCCCCAGGCGCCGCTGTACAACCATCCGCTGCCGGCGCTTGAGCAGTGGCTGCGGGATTTGGGTGCTGTGCAACACGGACCCCATTCCTGTGTCTGGGATCTGCAGCTGGGCGGCTGGAGCGCTCAGATCGAGCTGGAGGTGGAGGAGCTGAGCATCCGCTGGCAGTCGGGCGACACGCCGGTGGAGCGTCACTTCCCCTACGGCTTCAGCCGCGCTGATGTGGAAGCCGCCATCCTGGCCGGCCCCTGACAACGCCGGCAATCGCCGCCAGCATGGGTGCACGACTGAGGCGCCCCATGGACAGCACCTCCACCCGACAGCCGCAGGTCTCCAACCGCTTCCTGCAGCCGGAGCAGTTGGCGGCGCCCAAAGCTGGGCGCGCCTGGAGCCCCACGGAGGTGTTTGCCGAAGGGCAGTGGCAGAGCGTGCGCGTGCAGCTGGAAGCTCGCGGTTGGAACTCCCTACAGATCGAGCAGATTCACGATCAGCTGCGGCAGGGATGGCCCCTGGCGATGGCTGAAAACAATGTGGCGGTGATCAGCGGTCACTGTCCGATCAAGGCCCGCCGCATCCACTGATCCAGGGATCAGAGCTTGCGCTTGCACACTTCGCTTTGCTCTTCGCCCTGGGTGGAGAAGGGGCCACAGCTGAACCAGCGCACCATCGACACTTCAATGTCGGTGAACAGCACCAGGATCCCAGCGCAGAGGGCTGCAACGGCGGCACTGATCGCAACGTGGGAGCCTTTCATGCAGCGTGGTGTGTCATGCCTGGAGCTTATGGGAGAGCTCCAGCTCCTGCCATTGCTGGGCCAGGGTGGCGGCGTTGACAGCGGCCAGCGGCGGCAGGCAGCCGAGCATGGGCACACCGCCGAGCTGGGCCAGGGTGTTCAGATTGTTGGGGTGGGCTGGGCCATTCAGCAGCACACCCAGCACTGGAATCTGGCGATGTCGCAGCGCTTCGAGTGAGAGAAGCGTGTGGTTGAGGGTGCCCAGGCCGCTGCGGGCCACCAGCAGCACGGGCAGTTGCCAGCGCTGAAGTTGATCGATCTGCAACCAATCCAGGCGCAACGGCACCAACAGGCCGCCAGCGGTTTCCACCACCAGTGGGCCCGCCTGGTTGGGCAGCTCCAGGCGCTGCGGATCGAGCGGTGGGCCTGGCTGTGCGGGATCGCCGCTCTCCAGCTCCGTGGCCCAGTGGGGGGAGACGGGGGCCTGGAGCCGGTAGGCCTCCGGAATGATCCGTGCATCTGGGAGTGCCAGCCAGCGCTGCACCCGGTCGCGATCGCCTTCGCCGTCTTCCAGGCCGCATTGCACCGGCTTCCAGTAGTGGGCCCCCAGGCCCTGCACCAGCAGGGCGCTCACCACGGTTTTGCCCACCTCCGTGTCGGTGCCGCACACCACCAGGCGGTTGCTCATCGCTTTTGGCCCACCAGCACCAGCACGTGCCACACGATGGCGTGCTCGGGCCCCGGCCAGTGGCGGATCAGTTGGCGCAGTTGGCCCGGTTGCAGCCTTGCGGCCGGGCTTGCCTGGGCGCCGATGGTTTTGATCTGATGCAGGAACGCCCGGGCACCGCGGTTGGGCCGGCTGAAGCGCAGCAGCTGGTAGTGATGCAGAGCGAGGGGGGCGGCTGCGGTCTCGAGCAGCGTTGTTGGATCCGGTAGGGGAAGGGCGCTGCAGGGCACCCCTGCCCGCTCGGCGGTGTGATGCCAGATCTGAAAACTGCCGCTGCAGGGCACCGCCAGCACGAGGGCTCCACCTGGGCGGAGTGCCTTGCACCAGCCGCTCAGCTGCAGTGCGGGCTGCTCCAGCCATTGCAGCGCAAAGCTCGAGGCCAGCAGCGCGGCCCCCTCCAGCTCCTGCGGCAACCCCTGGTTCAGATCCCACAGACGCTGCAGGGCTCGCTGCGGCGGCTGCTCCTGTTCCAGCAGCGCCGCGCAGGCATCGAGCCGCAGCAGGGGCGCGTCGGTGAGCTGGGTTTCGAGGGCGCGGCTCAACAGGCCACTGCCGGCGCCCAGATCGGCTCGGGGGCCCGATGGCAGTGCTGTGTCCAGGGGCCGGGCCAGCCGGGCTAGTCGCATGGCCACGGCGGCCTGCAGGGTGGCGCTGCGCGGATAAGCGCTGGCGCCACGGCTGAAGCAGCGCTCCACCTGAGCGCTGAAGCGGCTCTCAGGGCTGCCCATCGGCAATCCACTCCAGCACCCGCTTCGGGAGATCTGGATCCAGGAGACAATGGCCGGCAGGCTCCAGGCTCCACACCTGCGCTTGGGGCAACAGCGCCCGCAGGGCGGCGCGGCTGCTGGGGTGCACGATGCGATCGTCCGCGGCTTCCACGATCAACACCCTTGCTGCAGCGGGGTATCCCATCGGCAGACCAGCGGTTTGCTGCAGCACGTGCAGATCCTCCAGCAGCCGTTGTTGGCCGAGCGGGTTGATCCCCTGTTCCAAGGGGCCCATCGGCAGGGCCGAGGGGGGGTGGGGTGCGGCCGCTTCCCGGAAGAAGTCGCGCAGGAGCGCGGTGGAGTCGCCGGCGGCGATGCGCTGGCCCATGGCCTGCAGGGCAGCCCGCGTGCTGCGTCCCGCCCGCCCCTCGGGCACAAAGGCCGCGAAGCTCGCCAGCCACACGGCGCAGGTGGCATGCTCCCACAGCTCGGGCGGCAGCAGATGGGGCCCCAGCGAATGGCCGATCACCACCCGTTGCTGGGCCTCCAGCTGCCAGCTGGGTTCATGGGGAGGGAGCTCGCCGTAGCCCCGCCCAGCGGCACTGAAGGCCCAGCCGCGCTCGGCTGCGAGCTCAGCCCAGGGCTGCCAGGCGCGGCTGTCGCCCGCCCAGCCGTGGGCGGCGATCAGCTGGGTGGTGGGGGTTGGCGTGCTCATGGCGTTCCCAGGGCCCTGAGCAGCAGCTCCAGGCTTCCGGCGGGCAGGTCATGCCGCAGCACTAGCCGCAGCCGCGCCTTGCCCGCCGGCACCGTGGGCGGGCGGATCGCCACGCTGAGCAGTCCCGCCTGCTCGAGTTGCTGTTGCAGGGCAAGGGCGCGGCTGTTGTCGCCCACCAGAAGCGGAAGGATCGGGCCGCAGCCAGGAGGCCTGGGCCAGCCGGCAGCCTCGAGGCGATCGCGCCAGCGCCCAGCGCGCTCCAGCAATTGGCTGGCCCGCTCAGGGTGCTGCTGGATCTGCGTGAGGGCTGCCAGTGCTGCCGCCGCCAGGGGCGGTGCCAGGGCTGTTGTGTAGCGGTAGGGCCCGGAGTGCTGCAGCAGCCACTCCCCCACCAACGCATCGCCCGCCAGAAAGGCACCGCCGCTGCCGAAGGCCTTGCCGAAGGTGCCGCTGATCAGGCTGATGCTGTTCAGCCCATGGCCCAGGCCGCTGCCACGAGGGCCCAGTACCCCGAGGGCGTGCGCTTCATCGAGGAGCAGGGCGGCGCCATAGCGCTCGCACAGTGCACTGAGCTCCACCAGCTCCGGCGAGGTGCCCTCCATCGAGAAGAGGCTTTCACTGATCACCAGCAGGCGCCGCTGGGGCTGTTCCGCCCGCGCCCGCTGCAGGCGGCGCTCCAGATCGGAGAGCTGGTTATGGGCAAAGCGCTGCAGCCGCGCGCCACTGGCGCGGATTCCCACCAGCAGCGAGTGATGGATGAGCCGATCGGCCAGCACCAGGGTGTGGCGATCGGCCAGGGCCTGCACCGCCGCCAGGTTGGCCTGAAAGCCGCTGGGAAACAGCAGCACCTGGTCGCGCCCCAACCAGTTCGCCAGGGCCTCCTCCAAACGTTCATGCACGCCGCGGCCGCCGCTCACCAGCCTTGAGGCGCCTGCGCCCACGCCTTCGTGTTGCAGTGCCTGGCCGGCGGCCTCCAGCAGGGCGGGGTGTGATGCCAGCCCGAGGTAATCGTTGCTGGCCAGATCCAGCAGCGGCCCGCTCCCAGGGGCTGTGCACTGCAGGCCAGCGGTTCCGGCGGGCTGCCAGCTGCGCGGTTGGCGGCGCCGGTCGGCGGGCAGCTGCTCGAGGGCTGCCTCCAGGGGCGCCCGCCAGGAAAGCTCTGAGCCAGTGGCGTGCGCCTGGACCAAGCCCGCTGCTGCGCTGTGGTGTGCGTTCAGTCTGCCCGCTGAGCGGGTGCCCATAGGATCTGCTAATGGCAAGCAGCACCCAGGCCTCCGACGCCGCGTCGACTTCCGGCGCCGCATCCGGTGTGGTGCCGCCGCTGGGCGAGCTCTTCCCCTTCCCGCTCGATGGCTTCCAGATGGAAGCCATCGATGCGCTGAATCAGGGGCATTCGGTGGTGGTGAGTGCCCCCACCGGCTCCGGCAAAACGTTGGTGGGTGAATACGCCATCCACCGCGCCCTGGCCCATGGGCGCAAGGTGTTTTACACAACGCCGCTCAAGGCTCTCTCCAACCAGAAACTGCGCGATTTCCGCGAGCAGTTCGGCGCCGAGCGGGTGGGCTTGATGACGGGCGATCTCACGGTGAACCGTGAGGCCTCGATCGTGGTGATGACCACCGAGATCTTCCGCAACATGCTCTATGCGGAAGCCGATCAGGGCGACGACCCCCTCGAAGACGTGGAAGCCGTGGTGCTCGATGAGTGCCACTACATGAACGATTCCCAGCGCGGCACCGTCTGGGAGGAATCGATCATTCACTGTCCGCCCGTGGTGCAGTTGGTGGCCCTCTCGGCCACGGTGGCCAATGCCGGACAGCTCACCGATTGGATTGAGCGGGTGCACGGCCCCACCACGCTGGTGATGAGCGATTACCGGCCGGTGCCGCTGCAGTTCAGCTTCTGCAGCGCGAAGGGTCTGCATCCGCTGCTGAACGACGAAGGCACCGGCCTGCATCCCAACTGCAAGGTGTGGCGCGCGCCAAAAGGCAATAAGCGCAAAGGCCCGAAAACCCCCAAGCCCCCCCAGCCGGAGGCGCCGCCCCTGGGGTTTGTGGTGGCTCAGATGGCCGAGCGGGAGATGTTGCCGGCCATCTATTTCATCTTCAGCCGCCGCGGCTGCGACAAGGCGGTGCGCGATCTGGGCAAGGTGTGCCTGGTGTCGCCTGAGGAGCAAGCCCGGATCCGGGCGCGGCTGGAGGCGTTTGTGGAGGCCACCCCCGAGGCCGTGCGCGATGGCGGCCACGACGACGCCCTGCTGCGGGGCATTGCGGCCCACCACGCTGGCGTGCTGCCGGCCTGGAAGGAGCTGATTGAGGAGCTGTTCCAGCAGGGGCTGGTGAAGGTGGTGTTTGCCACCGAAACCCTGGCGGCCGGCATCAACATGCCCGCCCGCAGCACGGTGATCTCAGCACTGTCGAAGCGCACCGAGCGGGGACACCGGCCCCTGATGGGCAGTGAATTTCTGCAGATGGCCGGTCGGGCCGGCCGCCGCGGCCTGGATAACCAGGGTTATGTGGTCACGGTGCAGAGCCGCTTCGAGGGGGTGCGCGAGGCCGGCCAGCTGGCCACCGCGCCTGCCGATCCGTTGGTGAGCCAATTCACCCCCAGCTACGGGATGGTGCTCAACCTGCTGCAGCGCTACGACCTCAATAAGGCCCGCGAGCTGGTGGAGCGGAGCTTCGGCCGCTACCTGGCCACCTTGGATCTCACCGAAGATGAGGCCCGCATCGCCGAGCTGCGCGAGCAACTCAGCCACCTGAGCGATCAGGCGGTGGAGGTGGCTTGGGACGATTTCGAGGACTACGAAAAGCAGCGCGGCCGCCTGCGCGAAGAGCGGCGCCTGCTGCGGATCCTGCAGCAACAAGCCGAGGAAACCCTGGCCCATGAGCTCACCCTGGCGCTGCGTTTTGCCAGCGAGGGTGCTCTGGTGAGCCTGAAGGCGCCGGTGCTGCGCGGCCGGGTGACGCCGGCCGTGATTGTCGAGAAGGTGGATGGCCCCGGTCAGTTCCCGCTGCTCTGCTGCCTCACCGATGAGAACGTGTGGCTGCTCGTGCCCTGCACCGCGGTGGTGAGCCTGCATGCCGAGCTGAGCTGCCTGCAGGTGAAAGAGATCGAGCCGCCGGAGCTGCATCGCGCCGGTGAACTGCGCCACGGCGATCAGGCCAGCGGTGGTCTGGCCCTGGCTGTGGCCCACATGGCCCGCCGCCACGACATGACCACCCCTCAGTATGACCTGGCGGGAGAAGTGCAGGCTCAGGCCCACCTGGTGCGGGAGCTGGAGTTGGCGCTCGAGCTCCATCCAGCTCATCGGGCGGGCGATCGCAAGAAGCTGCGCAAGCAGCGCTTCCGTATCGAGGAGCTGGAGGCGGAAATCGAAGAGCGGCAGCGGATTCTGCACTTCCGCGCCAACCGCCATTGGGAAACCTTCCTGGCACTGATCGAGATCCTGCGCCACTTCGGCTGCCTGGCCGGCGAGGAGGGGCTCGAACCCACGGAGATCGGCCGCACCGTGGCGGCACTGCGGGGTGACAACGAGCTTTGGCTGGGGCTTTCGCTGATGAGCGGCCACCTGGATGAGCTGGAGCCGGCTGATTTGGCGGCGGTGTTTGAAGCGATCTCCACAGAGGTGAACCGGCCGGATCTGTGGAGTGGGTTCCCGCCGCCGCCTGCCGCTGAGGAGGCCCTGCATGATCTGCGCGGCATCCGCCGCGAGTTGCAGCGTCAGCAGGAGCGCGCCTCGGTGGTGATGCCGCTCTGGTTTGAGCCGGAGCTGATGGGCCTGGTGCAGGCCTGGGCCAAGGGGGTGAGCTGGAACGATCTGATCGCCAACACCTCCCTCGATGAAGGCGATGTGGTGCGGATCATGCGCCGCACCGTGGATCTGCTCGCCCAGGTGCCCTACTGCGAGGCGATCAGCGAGCAGCTGCGCAGCAACGCCCGCGCCGCCCTCAAGGCGATCAATCGCTTCCCGGTGTGTGAGCCGATCGATCTGCTGGCGGGCGGCTCAGGCCCTAATCCGGCGACGGAGCGGGCGGCCTAACGGGGGCGCAGCACCAGCCACACCATCAAGAGCAGGCCGGCGGTGCTCACGGCCGTGTAGATCCAGTCGGCGTAGGGCGTCCAGAACAGAGCCAGCGGCTGGATCATGCGGCAAAGAAGGCTGTGCTTAGCGTGCCAGTAGGGGCGCTGCTGCTGTGATCAATCCCTCCCGCATTCGCATCCTGGCGGTGGGCAAGGTGCGCAAGGGCTGGGTGCTGGAGGGGATCGCCACCTACCTCAAGCGGCTGCCAGGCCTGCAGGTGGTGGAGCTGCGCGATGCCGGCAAAGAACGGGAGGCCGCGGCGATCCTGGAGGCCTTGCGGCCTGATGAGCAGCTAGTGGTGCTGGCGGAAGAGGGGCAGACCTTCGATTCGCCTGCCTTTGCCCAACGCCTGGAGGGTTCCGGCTCAGAGCGCCTAGCGCTCGTGATCGGCGGTGCCGAAGGCATCGATCCCGCCCTGAAGGCCAAGGCCCGTTGGAAGCTCAGCCTCTCTCCGATGACCTTCCCCCATGAGCTGGCGCGGCTGCTGCTGCTCGAGCAGCTTTACCGCGCCCTCACGATTCAGCAGGGCGGGCCGTATCACAAGTAAGCCTGTCGGCTCAGATGCTCAGGCGCTCCCAGATCACGCCCAGGTTGGCCTGGTGCAGATCAGTGGAGAAGCAGTCGGCCAGTTGCTCGGCGCTGAGGCGTGAGGTCACGTCGGCGTCGGCCTCGAGATTGGCGCGGAAGTCGCCACCGGCGGTGTTCCAGGCGGTGTGGGCGTTGCGCTGCACGATCCGGTAGGCGTCTTCGCGGCTGATGCCCGCTTCCACCAGGGCCAGCAGCACCCGCTGGCTGAACACCACGCCGCCGTAGACGTTCATGTTGCGGGCCATGTTGTCGGGGTAGACCCCCAGGCCCTGCACCACCGAGGTCATCTCCCGCAGCATGAAGTGCAGGGTGACGGAGCAGTCGGGCAGCATCATCCGCTCCACGGAGCTGTGGCTGATGTCGCGCTCATGCCAGAGGGCGCAGTTTTCTAGCGCCGCCACCACATAGCTGCGCAGCACGCGGGCCAGGCCGCTGATGCGTTCGCTGCGGATCGGGTTGCGCTTGTGGGGCATGGCCGAGCTGCCCTTCTGGCCCTTGGCGAAGTTCTCCTCCACCTCGAGCACATCGGTGCGCTGCATGTTGCGGATCTCGGTGGAGAAGCGCTCCAGCGCCGCACCCACCAGGGCCAGCGTTTGGATGTATTCCGCGTGGCGATCGCGGGAGATCACCTGGGTGCTGGCGGTGTCGGGCACCAGGCCGAGCTTGGCGCAGGCGATCTCCTCCACCCGGGGATCGGTGTTGGCATAGGTGCCCATGGCCCCCGAGATCTGCCCCACGCTCACGGCCGTTTCCAGGCGCTCGAGACGCTCCTGGTTGCGCACCACTTCCGCCAGCCAGCCGGCCACCTTGAAACCGAAGGTGATCGGTTCGCCGTGGATGGCGTGGGAGCGGCCGATCATCACGGTGCCCTTGTGCTCTCGGGCTAACACCCGCAGCGCCTCGGCCAGCTTGTCGAGCTCGGTGCGCAGCAGCTTCACCGAAGCCTTCATCTGCAGGGCGACACCCGTGTCCAGCACATCGGAGCTGGTCATGCCCACGTGGATGTAGCGGCCCGCATCGCCCACGTGCTCGTTCACGTTGGTGAGGAAGGCGATCACGTCGTGACGCACTTCGGCCTCGATTTCGAGGATGCGCTCCACGCTGAAGGCGGCCTTTTCTTTGATCGTGGCCACCGCTTCGGCAGGAACGCGGCCCAGCTCGCAGTTGGCTTCAGTAGCCGCGATTTCCACATCCAGCCAGCTCTGGAACTTCGCTTCCTCGCTCCAGATGGCGCCCATCTCGGGCAGGGTGTAACGCTCGATCAAGGCCGCCGCGGGCTCACATCAAGACCAATGTATGGGGCGCTGGGATCGGCCCCTGATCGGCGCAGCGGGAAGCCTCAGGCCACAGCTGTGAGCTTGCGGTGTTCCACTTCCCACTGCACGAGCTGGCCCCAGGCCTGCTGGCGCACCCAGCAGCGGCCGCCGCGGCACTGGATCAGCTGGAAGGGGGGAAGGTCGTCGGGCTGGTTGCGCAGTTTCACGAAGCTGCCCGGTTGGAGCAGTTCGACCACGTTGGATTGCTGGCGCGGCATGGGGGATCCCCTGTGCTGAGGGACATCCTCCGGAGTGTTCCCCGTTTTGCCGCTGCAGCCCCCGTTTTTGTTCGGTTTCCCCTGTGCTTTTGTGACAGCACACCAGCACGCTGCTGTTGATGGGCCGCAAGCAACGCCTGGATCTGCAGTTGGTGGAGCTGGGTCTGGCCACCAGCCGCCAGCAGGCGCAGCAGCTGATCCGGGCGGGCAAGGTGCGCAGCGGCGATCGGGTGCTCGATAAGCCTGGATTGGATGTGCTCCCGGATCTGCCCCTGCAGGTGGAGCAGCCGCCGCGGTTCGTGTCGCGTGGAGGAGAGAAGTTGCTGGGGGCGCTGGAGGTGTTCCCGATCGAGCTCAGCGAGCGGGTCTGCCTTGATGGCGGCATCTCCACCGGGGGCTTCACCGATTGCCTGCTGCAGCACGGTGCCAGCCGGGTGTATGGGGTGGATGTGGGCTATGGCCAGACGGCCTGGAGCCTGCGCACCGATCCGCGTTTGGTGCTGAAGGAGCGCACCAACCTGCGCCACCTCGAGCCGGCCGACCTCTATGCCGAGGCTGACCCTTGGCCGGATTTGGCGGTGGCGGATGTGTCGTTCATCCGCTTGGCCTTGGTGTTGCCGGCCATCGGCCGGCTGCTGCGGCCGGAACGGCGGGAAGCGCTGCTGCTGGTGAAACCGCAGTTTGAAGTGGGGAAAGAGCGCGTGGGCAAGGGCGGGGTGGTGCGTGATCCGGCGGCCCACGTGGATGCGATTGAAGGCGTGATCGCAGCCGCGGCGCTGGAGGGCTGGAGTGCCTGCGGGCTCACGGCTTCACCGATCACCGGGCCCGCGGGCAATCACGAATATCTGCTTTGGTTGCGCAGCGGCGCCTGGCCTGCAGCGGCGGATCCGATTGAGGCATCAATGCAGCAAAAAGCCGCCGGCGCCTCCCCCGATGGGGAGGCAATCCGGCGGCTGGTGGGGCAAACCCTGGGGGTGTGAAGGGGCCTGGTGGGCTTGAGGCGCCGATCAGATGGCGCTGCTGTCGCGATCGCCAGTGCGGATCCGGATGACGGAGTCCACGGGGCTGATGAAGATCTTGCCGTCGCCGATCTCGCCGGTGCGGGCGGCTTCCTGGATGGCTCCCACCACGGTGTCGACTTGGGCGTCGTCCACCACGATCTCGAGCTTCAGCTTCTGCAGGAATTCCACGGTGAACTCGGAACCGCGGTAGCGCTCCACCTGGCCCTTCTGGCGACCGAAGCCACGAACCTCGCTCACGGTCATGCCGACGATGCCGGCATTCACCAGGGCCAACTTCACATCTTCAAGCTTGAACGGGCGAATGATGGCCTCAACTTTTTTCATGGCTGCGGGAGTGGCTGGGGACGCACTGTCAACGACAGTCTCTCAGGAATTCTGGGAGGACAGGCGGGGGACTGGGCCCCGCGAAGCGCTTATTAGCCGCAGCTTTCGAAGCATGGGTGTGGCGGTTGCTACCACTGCGATGGCCCGGGGGCGGCTGCTTAGCATCCGGCCTTGAACCATCTCTGCCGATGAGCGCCGACCAGACCCGCACCCCTCTCTATGGCGAGCGGGCCATCGCCGAAGCGGAGCTGATCTGCTTCGACAATCCGCGCCCCGGTCGGGCCTACGAGGTGTCGATCACCCTGCCGGAATTCACCTGTAAGTGCCCCTTCTCGGGCTATCCGGATTTCGCCACCCTGCGTCTGCTGTATCAGCCCGGCCCTCGGGTGATGGAGCTCAAGGCGATCAAGCTGTACGTGAACAGCTACCGCGACCGCTCGATCTCCCACGAGGAGGTCACCAACCGCATCCTCGATGACTTCGTGGCGGCCTGCGAACCGGTGTGGATGCAGCTTGAGGCCGACTTCAACCCCCGCGGCAATGTGCACACGGTGATCCGTGCCAGCCACGGCACCCGTCAGGCCTGCTGAAGTTCGGTTAGCAGCGCTGGGAGTTCCCGCGAGAAGGCCGCCAGGTTGCGGTTGCATAGACCCGCCACATGCAGCTTTTGCTGCTCGGGTTCGGCGATGGCCCACAGCTGGCGGGTGGCGATCAGGCTCAAGGCCCCGCCCGCCAGCGCAATGGCGAAGCCGGCGTACACCAGTGGCACGCCTGGATCGCGCTTGAGCAACAGGCCGCTGGCCGGCACCACGCTGGCGATGCGCAGCGGGATCCCCGCGATCTCGGCGGGGCCGCCGCCCGGCACCAGGGTGCCCAGCACTTCGGCATCGGCGGAATACACCGTGACCGGGCCCTGTTCGCTGGAGAGGGCCAGCAGCACCGGGTTGCTGCCATCGGGCCGGGTGGGCAGCACGATGCCCCAAACCTGATCGCCCAGTTGCGGGAAGCTCTGCAGCGGCAGCTCCAGAATCGGGCTCTTGCCCAGTTGCACCTGGATCGCCGCCAGGGCCCAGTCGGCTTGATACACCGTCATCCCCTGGAAGCGCAGGGGGTGGTTCACGCTGATCTCCCGGTTGGTGGCCGGGAGCGGCGCGCTGGCGGCGGGATCGCCCGGCTGCAAGCGCAGTTGGGAGCGGAATTGTTCCGGCCGGCCGGCCGGATCGCGTTCGATGCCGAAGCCCTCAAGGGCCACGGTGAGTTGGGTTTCGCCGCGGCGGTTCAGCAGTTCCAGTTCATTGCCGGGGGCCAGATAGCGCTCCAACCGTTGGCCGGCCAGGGCGCCCCAGGCGGCCCCCACCATCAGCACCACCAGGCCGGCATGCACCAACAAGGGGCCCACCCTGCCGCTCACGCCCCGGCGTGCCGCCAGGCGATGGGGATGGGGCTGCACTTGCCAGCCGCGCTGCAGCAGCAACGCCTGCAGCTGCCCCAGTTGCGTGTCGGCCTGCGGGCTGCTCAGGGTTTCTGCGAGGGTGAGCTTGCTGAGCTGGCGCGGGCTGCTGTAGTCGATCCAGCGCAGGGCGGCTTGCAGGGCCGGCCATTGGCGCCGCCAGCTGCAGAGGATCAGTGAGAGCCCCAGCCAGGCCAGCAGGCCCAGAAACCAGTTGCTCGAATACACGTGATCGAGCTGCAGGCGCAGGATTGCATCGCCGTTGAGCAACCCCAGCCAGGGCTGGGCGTCGTAGACGCGGTGATAGAGCTCAGCGTTTTCCTGCTGCGGCACCAGCGTGCCCAGTCCACTGGCGATGGCGATCAGGATCAACAGCCCGATGGCCAGGCGAAGGTCGGAGATCCAGGCGATCAGGCGTTTCATCAACACGTGCGTGAAGGCTCAGCCCCAGCGGGCCAGAAGGGTGAGTGTGCCTGTGGCCAGCAGCACCACGCCGCTGATGGGGGGAACCCATTGGCCCAGGGCCCGGAGGGCCAGCAAGCGGGGCACCCAGGCGGCAGCTGTGCCCGCCAGCAGCAGCGGCATCACCTGCCCGCCGGCAAAGGCGGTGAGCAACACCACCCCGGCCAGGGGTTCACCGGCCTGGGCGATCCAGGCCAGCAACACCGCCAACACCGGCGTGGTGCAGGGTGATGCCGCCAGTCCGAAGGCCAGGCCGGCCGCCAGGGGAGCGAGGGCTTTGGGCACCCGTTGGCGCCATTGCTCCGGATCCGGCCCGTTCGGCAGTTGCAGGGGCAACAGGCCGAGCAGGTTGAGGCCCATCAGCACCGCCAGCACGGCCACCAGCGTGGGGATCAGGCCAGGCACTTGGCCATAGATGCGCCCCAGGGCGCCACTGGCCAGGCCGAGCAGCACCAGCGACGCCACGATGCCGCCGCAGAAGCTGAGGCTTCGCTGCCAGGGCTTCTCCTGCTGGTCGTCGAAGCCGGCCAGGTAGGCCAGGGTGACCGGCAGCAGCGAGAGCGAGCAGGGGCCCAGGCTGGTGATCAAGCCACCGGCAAACACCAACAGCACGGTGACAGCACTGGGATGGGCCAGGGAGCTGCTGAGCAGCTGCTCTCCGCTGCGGGCCCAGTCGGCCAGGGCCGGAGCCACCATCGCGGTTCTTGAGTCGGCAGTGGGGTCAGCCTATCGAGAGGCTTCCGCGGGCTGAGCCTTCCCGTTGGCGTTCTTCCCGCCGGCGCGGGCGCCCCGGCTCAAGGCCAGCACCCTCCAGGGCACAGCGCAGTAGCAGGCCCGCCGTGAGCAGGCTGGAGAGCAAGGAGTTGCCGCCATAGCTGATCATCGGCAAGGGCAGGCCGGTGGTGGGCATGGCACCGCTGGCCACGGCGATGTTGAGGATCGACTGGCCCACCAGCAAGGCGGTGCAACCGATCGCCACGAGGCGTTGCTGGTTGCTGCGGCAGCTCAGGGCCACCCGCAGCCCCACGAACCCAAACAGCAGCAAAAACAGCAGCAGCAACACCGAACCCACGTAGCCGAATTCTTCGGCAAACACGGCAAAGATGAAATCGGTGCTTTGGATCGGCAGGTATTGGAGCTTCTGGGTGGAGAGGCCGAAGCCCTCGCCCCAGAGGCCGCCGGAGCCGATGGCCAAGAGGCTCTGCACCAACTGATAGCCATCGCCTTGGGCGTCCTTCCAGGGGTTGAGGAAGGAGGTCACCCGGATGCGTTGGTATTCGTTGATCGAGATGCTGCCGACGGCCACGCTGAAGCCGAGGCCGGCGCTGCCGAGCATCGCCCAGAGCGGTAGTCCTGAAGCCAGGGCCATCAGCCACAGCAGGATTCCGCAGAGCGAGGCCGTGCTCAGGTTGGGCTGTTTGAGGATCAGGCCGAGGGTCACCGCAAAAACCCCCAGCCAGGTGAGTTTTTGATCGGGGGCGATGCGGCTCCAGTGGGAGAACAGCGCCGCACCCTGCAATACCAGGAAGGGTTTGATCAGCTCGGTGGGCTGGATCTGGATGGGGCCGATCACCAGCCAGCGGCTGGCGCCATTCACGGTGCTGCCGATCACCAGGGTGAGGGCTACGAGCACCATGCCCACCAGCAAAGCCGGGCCGGCCATGCGCAGCCAGCGGCGCAGGTTGATCTTGATGCCGAGGTAGAGCAAGCCCCAGCTGGCGACCATCCAGATCGCCTGGCGTTTCAGGTAGTAGGTGGGATCGCCCATTTCGCGAGCGGCCACCCACCAGCTGGCCGAGCCCAGCACCACCAGGCCCAACACGCTCCAGAGGGCCACCATCCCCAGCAGCAGGCGAGCTTCCGCTGGCCAATGGCTGAAGGGCACAGGCAAGAGGCCGGATGAGTTGGCGGAACGGGCCAATGCTGCGTGGAAATGAGGTTCCGACTATCCCGTATCTGCGGTGACCTTGCCAATCAAATGGCCATAAAAAAAGCCCGGCTTGGCCGGGCTTTTTCGAAGCGCGAGAGCGCTGAATTGGCTCTGAAGATCAGTTGCCCACGTTCACCTGACGGCGACCGGAGACCAGTTCAACCTTCAGGATCTTGCCGCCTTGCTTCATGATCCGCTGCTGTTCAGCGAACCAGCTTTCGTAAGGCACCCACTTGGTGAAAAAGGTGTTCTGCAGCTCGCGCTGGGAACGGGCCTTTTCAGGGCAGGGGATGCAGGCGGTGACTTTGAACAGGCGCATGGGTGGATCCTCGAGGTGTGCCGAAGGCAGGGATCAGTTACCCAGGCCGGAGCTGATGTAGTCGAAGTACACGCCCATTTCGCGGCCGGCATCGGGGCCCACCAGGGAGGCGGTCACTTCCTTCATGGCCTGGATCGACTGCACGGTGGCGCCGATGGGCACACCCAGGGAGTTGTAGGTCTCCTTGAGACCGTTCAGCACGCGCTCGTCGAGGATCGAGGTGTCACCAGCCAGCATGGCGTAGGTGGCGTAGCGCAGGTAGTAGTCGAGGTCGCGGATGCAGGCCGCGTAACGACGGCAGGTGTACATGTTGCCGCCGGGACGGGTGATGTCCGAGTACAGCAGCGACTTGGCCACAGCTTCCTTGATGATCGCGGAAGCATTAGCGCTGATGGTGGCAGCGGCACGCACGCGCAGCTCACCGCTGGCGAAGTACTGCTCCAGGCGACCCATGGAGGAGGTGTCCAGGTAGAGGCCCTGGACGTCGGCCTGGTTGATGACGTTGGTGATGGCGTCTTGCATGGAACCTGATGGAAGAGGCGGTGGTTAGAGAAGAAAGATCCTCAGGAGAGGGCGCCGACGACGTAGTCGAAGTAGAAGCCAGCCTCTTCGGCATCAGCGCCGGTGAGCAGGCTCATGGCGGCGTTCTTCATCTCGCGCACGGCTTCAGCCATGGCTTCGAGGGGGGTGCCCAGGGAGCGATACATCTCCTTGGCGCCGATGATGCCGATCTCTTCGATCGGGGTCACATCACCAGCGACGATGCCGTAGGTCACCAGGCGCAGGTAGTAGTCCATGTCGCGCAGGCAGGACGCGGTCATTTCCTCGCCGTAGGCGTTGCCGCCGGGGGAGATGACGTCGGGGCGCTTCTGGAACAGAGCACCGCCAGCGGTCTTAACGATGCGCTCGCGGCTCTCGGCCAGGACCTGGGCGACGCGAAGACGACGCTGACCGCCGCTCACGAAAGCCTTGATCTGGTCGAGTTCGCCAGGGCTGAGGTAGCGGGCTTCGGCGTCCGCGTTGATGATCGAGTTGGAGACGATGCTCATGCAGTTCTGCCTCGAAACAAGCGGTCGCCTGAACGGTGACCGATATCCGGTGGGTAAGGGGGGAGGTCTTCAGAGGTGTGCTCCTCCCGCAGCAGGCTGCGTCGGGGGCGGGCGACTGAAGGCGCGGCAGCAGTGCTGACCGCCGAGTCATTCTGTGGCAGAGCCCTGCGGCCTCCCGGCCCCCGGTAACAGTTCTTCACGGCGAGTCCTGTCCGTGAAAACGCTTGCAGCGACAGGGTTCTCTGGCTACTTGTTGGTGGCGATCCGTGCGCGAATTGTTCACAATTAATCGCGCTTCAAGATCGGTTTCGTTGCATTTCGTTGGCGTGAATTGCGCTTGGTTTTGTCACAAAAATCCGTTCCCATGAAAAACCCCCTGCCGTTGGGCAGGGGGTTGAAGCGTCATCGCCGGAGGTGGCGAATCAGGCGGTGGGGTTGAGGGCTGCGTTGCCGCCGTAGAGGGCGGCGGTCCGGTTCACCGTGCTCAGTGGAATGCCATCGCTCGTGGCCATCCCTTTGAGGTAGGGCACGGTGTCGCGACCGAAGCTGCTGGCGTACTCGCTGGAATTGAGCACGGCATCGATGGCGCTGCGCAGGCCGTCGTTGCAGCGGGTGGCGAGGAAGCGGCTGGTTTCTGCCGGTTGAGCGGCACGGCCCAGCAGCGCCAGGTGTGCAGCAGCGGCGGCTTTAAAGGGAGCCATGCGGTTGAGGCGGCTCACAAACAAATCGCTGCCGGCCACGCGAGCCACGAATTCAGCCACGCTGAGTTTCCCGTTGCGCAGCTGGGATTCAGCATCGCCCAGGGCCTCGGCGGCCAGGGGCTGGCGACCCAGCAGTTGGCGGTAGACCGCCTCGATCGCTTCGTTCACCTCAGCGCTGGTGGGACGCATCGAGAGCTTCACCGCTGTGCCGAGGCTGCGGCGCTTGCTGAAGCCCTGGAGCGCACTGGGCTTGAGCGCCTTGGCCATGGCGGCGCCAGGCTGTTCAGCCAGCGCACCCGCAGCTCCGCTGGAGACGGTGGAGCTCCAGCCGCCACCCACACCAATCGTGCGAGCTGGGGCTGCCGGAGCTGGAGCAAAGCTCGTGGTGCCGGAGCTCCAGGTGGGTGCTGCGCCACCGCCGGGTTGCCAGCGGGGGGCGCTCCAGCTGCGAGCCGGGGCAGGACGGGTTTGCACCGAACCAGGGCCGCTGCTGGCGCTGGGAGCGGGAGCCAGGGTTTCACCGCCGGTGAGCGTGGCGCTCCAACCGCCGCGGATCACACCGCTGCGGCCGGGCAGGTTGCGCTCGGTGAGGCTGCCGGTGCCGCGGAAATCGGCAGGAGGGGTGACCTCCGGGCGGATGCGCGGGGTGGTGTCGGCGTACGCCGCTGCATTGAAGGCCCGCTTGAGGGCCGGCACCCGGCGGGTGTTCAGGTCGGTGGGGGTGATGAAGCGCTCGTAGGGAACGGTGTCTTCACCAAACGCCTCGGAGTACTCGGGGCTGTTGAGCATGGCGTCGACCACGCCGTAGAAGCCCTTGCGAGCCGCCACGTCGAAGTAGGCGTCGATCTCCCAACGGCCGAAGGTGGGCCGACCCAGCAGGCGGCGGTGCATCACCTCGATCGCCTTACAGATGTAGAGGCCGCTCCAGTAACGACGCCGGAAGGCATCGCTGCGGGCCACCTGGCGCACGAATTCGCGCAGGCTGAGATCGCCGTTCTCGAGCTTGATCTCCTCCACCTTGTTCTGTTCACCGGCGTAACCGGTGTTGCCGAGCACCTGCACGTACACAGCCCGGATCACGGCCTGGGTGCTGGCTTCGGTGTTGCGGATGCTGGGCTGGCCGCCGCGGCGGGGAACGGAGTTGCCGCCGGTGGCGATCTGCTGCAGGCGCACCACCTTCGGCCCGAGCTTGCGGGGAGTGGAGGCGCGGAACTGCGGGCTGTTCATCTGGCCCGGCTGGCGCATGCCGTTGCCCACCAGGATCCGGCGGCTGTCGTAGCGGATCGGTGCCGGACGCGTGCCCACATTGGCGGTTCCCGAGGGGAAGATCGCGCCGTAGTTCAGGCCCAGAGGATCGTTGCCACCGCCATAGGGGTGCTGATCGGCGTAGGGCTGGCGATAGCTGGCGTAGAGGGTGACGTATTGAGGGGCACCCTCAAATGGAGCGCTGAAGCGGAACAGCTTGCGGTTGGAACCCCAGCCAGCGCTCTCCTGAGCTTCTTCGCCGATATCGCGCAGGTAGGGAACGGTTTCTTCCCCGAACACCTGGGCGTACTCCATGCTGTTGACCAGCGAATCCACCAGGCCCTTGAGGCCCTGGGCGGAGACGATGTCGAAGTAGCGCGTGAACTCTTCGCGGGAGCTGATGCCACGGCCAAGGAAGTGGCGGAAGGCCAGCTCCACCACACGGCTGTTTACAAACCGGCCGTAGAACTGCTGCTGGTATTCCTTGCTGTGGCCCAGGGAGCGGATGAACTCCCGCATCGAGATGTCGCCCTGGCGCACCTGGGTGGCTTCCACCGGGCAGGGCATCTGGCTGTAGGCCTTGGCGATGTCGCGCTCAAACACCTGGCGGTAGGCGGCGCGCACCACTTCGGCTTTTTGGGCGCCACTCATGCCCGGCTTCATGTTGAAGCGCTGAGCCTTGCCCTGGGCAGCCAGGGCATAGATCGCCGGCAGCTGCAGGCCCTGGTTTTCAGGGCTGCCCAGGCGCTGGCGTGGGGAGGGGGTGGGAACGGCCAGCTCCTCGATCAGCACGTTGAAGCTGTCGATCAAGAGCTGGCGCGCTTCAGGCAGATCCTTGAGCAGTTCGGCAGCGCCGGCGCGCATTTCCTGCAGGGCCACGTTGGTGGCCGCCAGGGAGCAGCCCTTCTCGAGCACATCGCGCAGGCCGCGGGTGTTCACCCGCAGGATGCTGGGATCACCCGCCACCACGGCGTAGCCCACGTAGCGCAGGAACCAGGCCAGGTCGCGGATCGACTTCTTCATCCGCTCGGTGCCGTAGCGGGCTACCGAGATCGGGCTGAAGCCAGTGGGCAGCACCACGCGCACATCGGCGTCGCCACCGGCACCTTCGAGCAGGCGGGTGAGCGCATTGCCGCGCTTGTTGGCGCCGCTGGCGCCGGCAAAGGTCTGAACGGAGCGCTGGAACGCAGCTTGGTCGGTGGCCAGGGGGTTGGCACCGGCATCAGCCGCTGGGCTCAGGGGTGCATCGAGATAGGAGAGCGGGGTGCCGCCGGCAAAGATCCGGCTGGCGGCACGGGCCACGATCGCCTCGGCGTTGGCCGAGAGGCGACGGGCGGCTTCCACACGCAGCTGACCGCTCTGGAAGAAGGTCACCAGGGTGTTCAGCTCACCGCCATCGAGGAAGCGGTCCTGCTGTTCCGCCTCGCGGACGCTGGAGAGCGGCAGGGTGTCGTAGCGCTGAGGAGCAACCCTGCTGCTGCCGCTGCTGGCGGTCACAGTCATGGAGGAGAGCGAACCAGGCCAAGGCACGTTACGGCTGGCCCTCTGGCCTCCCGGGGCCCCATGAACAAATGTTTGCAGCCGGGCCCAAACCCTGGTGCTTCAACCCCCTGAGCCATGAAAAGCTCGCTCGGTTGCGGAGCTGCCTCCTGCGCCATGACCCAGGCCCCGGCTGATGCCGCCACCCCAGTGGTGAGCGCCTTTTACGACACATTCCCCTACCCAGGTGATCCGCTCCAGGACGGCCCACCGCCTGGATACAACTGGCGCTGGTGCGTGGATGCGGCCTATGCCGCCTGCACCGGTGCGGTGGCACCCCGTTCGGCGGATGGAGCTCCCCTGCGCGTGCTGGATGCCGGCTGCGGCACCGGGGTGAGCACGGATTACCTGGCGCATCTCAACCCCGGCGCCGAGATCCTGGCGGTGGATATTTCGCCGGGCACTCTCGAGGTGGCCCGTGAGCGCGTGCGTCGTTCCGGCGGGCATCAGCAGGCCCAGGTGCGGATTGAAAACCGCAGCCTCCTGGAGCTGGAGGGTGAAGGACCGTTCGACTACATCAATTCGGTGGGGGTGCTGCATCACCTGCGCCAGCCCGAAGCCGGGCTGAAAGCCCTGGCAGCCCTACTGAAACCCGGCGCCTTGCTGCACTTGTTTTTGTACGCGGATGGCGGGCGCTGGGAGATTCACCGCACCCAGCGGGCCCTCACAGCGATGGGTGTGGGCACTGGAGAGCAGGGGCTGCGGCTCGGGCGCCAGCTGCTGGCCGAGCTGCCGGAGCACAACCGCCTGCGCCGGCATCACGAGCAGCGATGGGCGATCGACTGCGCCGCCGATGCCAACTTCGCCGACATGTATCTCCATCCCCAGGAGACCAGCTACAACCTCGAGCGCTTGATGGCCTTCGTGGCTGCTGCCGATCTGGAGTTCGCCGGCTTCTCCAATCCCCAGGTTTGGGATCCGGCTCGGCTCCTGCAAGGGGAGCTTTTGGATCGGGCCAGGGCTCTACCGCCACTGCAGCAGTGGCAGCTGGTGGAAGACCTCGATCCCGACATCAGCCATTTCGAATTTTTCTTGGCTAAACCGCCGCTGCAGCGCTGGAGCTGGGACGACGACGCAGCGCTCCTGGCGGCCGCTGGCCAGCGCAACCCCTGCCTGTGGGGTTGGCCCGGTGCGGCATTGCTCGATTCCGACATGGCGCCGCTCGATCTCAGTGCCGATGGCTTGGCGCTGATGCAGGCCCTGGAGCAGGCTCCGGCGGCCACACCGATCGGCCGCTTGCCGCTGGGCTGGCCTGAGGGCCAGATCGCTTCTGTGGCAAGGGAATTGCGGGATCAGCGCGTGTTGCTGCTTCAGCCCCTGGCCCGCAACGCTGCGTGATAGATTCCGCGCGCCTTTTCAGAGCGCAGGAGCCCTTGCTGGCAACCCCCCCGCTCCCTCACAACAACAGCGCTTCATCTGAGGTGTTGCACGGTGAGGGCGAGGATCTGCCGGCGGATCCGACGACGGCGGTTGAGGCGGCCTCCCAGGCTGCCGCTGCCCCCTCCGACGACTACCTGCGCCTCCAGCGGCGTCTGCTTCTGGCCACCTTGATCGTCTCCGCCATTGCGGTGCTGATCACGGCCCTGGCATTCGACCTTCACATCGCCGGCTCTCTGCTGGTGGGTGCGCTGGCCGGCCTGCTTTATCTGCGCCTTCTGGCACGCAGCGTGGGCAAGCTCGGCAATGGCGCCAAGAAGGTGGGCAAGACGCAGCTGCTTGTGCCCGTGGTGTTGGTGCTGGCCTCCGCCCGCCTACCCCAGTTGGAGCTGTTGCCGGCCCTGCTCGGCTTCCTGCTCTACAAACCGGCCCTGATTCTTCAGGTTCTGCTCGATTCCTGAGCTGGCCTCTCCCTGAACCGTCGCTCCCGCGACACCGAACGCACAACCCGATGGGTTTCTTGCCACTCGCTCTTCCCTTTGCCGAACTGGAGGTGGGTCAGCACCTCTATTGGCAGCTGGGCAATCTCAAGATCCACGGCCAGGTGTTTCTCAGCTCCTGGGTGGTGATCGGCGCTCTGCTGGCCTTTGTGCTGGTGGGCAGCCGCAAGATGGAGCGCGATCCGCGCGGCATGCAGAACCTGCTCGAGTTTCTGTGGGATTACATCCGTGATCTCGCCCGCGAGCAGATCGGCGAGAAGGCCTACCGCGATTGGCTGCCGTTCATCGGCACCCTGTTCCTGTTCATCTTTGTGTGCAACTGGGGTGGTGCCCTGGTGCCCTGGAAGCTGATCCATCTGCCCGAAGGTGAACTCGGCGCCCCGACCGCCGACATCAACACCACCGTGGCTTTGGCCCTGCTGGTGTCTCTGGCCTACTTCTATGCAGGCCTGAGCCGCAAAGGATTCCGGTACTTCGAGTACTACGTGGAGCCGACTCCGATCATGCTCCCGTTCAAGATCATCGAAGATTTCACCAAGCCCCTCTCCCTTTCGTTCCGTCTGTTCGGAAACATTCTGGCGGACGAATTGGTGGTGGCTGTGCTGGCCTTCCTGGTGCCTCTGCTGGTGCCCCTGCCGGCCATGTTCCTTGGCCTGTTCACCAGCGCCATCCAGGCTTTGATCTTCGCCACCCTCGCTGGTAATTACATCGGCGAAGCGGTGCACGAAGAGCATCACTAGAGGTTCAACCTCTCCCCGCCAGGGCGTGACACTCGCTCTGGCAAACTCCTTGCGCGCAGGTCCGGCACGATCCGGGCCCATCTCGAGTCAAACCGAGATGTCCCAGGCGCAGGGATAACGTCCCGGTTCCCGTCCGCGCTCTCCCAGCGCCCTACATCCTTCGTTCCACCATGGATTCCATCACCTCTGCAGCGTCCGTGATCGCCGCTGGTCTGGCTGTCGGCCTCGGCGCCATTGGCCCTGGTATCGGTCAGGGCACCGCAGCCGGTTCCGCTGTTGAAGGCATCGCTCGCCAGCCCGAGGCTGACGGCAAGATCCGCGGCACCCTGCTGCTGTCCCTGGCCTTCATGGAAGCTCTCACCATCTACGGCCTCGTGGTCGCACTGGTGCTGCTGTTCGCCAACCCCTTCGCCGGCTGATCGCGCCTGAGGTGAGAAGAGACCCGGCTTCGGCTGGGTTTCTTCACTCCATTCACCTCACTGCATCCGTACGCGACCGCTTTCAACCGCCCGCACCCCCGCCTCATGACCAGCTGGCTCCTGCTCGGTGCAACGGAGGGAGGTCTGTTCGACCTCGATGCCACCCTGCCGCTGATGGCGGTGCAGGTGGTTCTCCTCACCTTCATTCTCAATGCCCTGTTCTTCCGCCCCGTTGGCCGGGTTGTGGAAGAGCGCGAGGGGTACATCACCACCAGCCGTGCCGAGGCCAAGCAAAAGCTGGCTCAGGTGGAGCGCCTGGAGGCGGATCTGCGTGAGCAGCTGAAGGAGGCCCGCAAGGCCACCCAACAGCTCATTCAGGAAGCGGAGCAGGATTCCGACAAGCTCTACCGCGAAGCCCTGGCCACCGCCACGGCTGAAGCGAATGCCTCCCGTGAGCAGGCCCGTCGTGAGATCGACGCCCAGCGGGAGTCGGCCCTTGGCCAGCTCAAGGGTGACGCCGAGAAGCTCGGTGACCTGATCGTCGACCGTCTGCTGGCCGCCAAATGACTTTCCCTAGCCTCTTCGCCAATCACGGTGGCTTTGGTCTGAACCTCAATGTGTTCGAGACCAACATCATCAACCTGGCGATCGTCATCTTCGCCCTCTACAAGTTTCTGCCCAATTTCCTGGGCGGCATCCTGGAGCGGCGTCGGGCGATCATCCTGGCCGACCTGAAAGACGCTGAAGAGCGCCTGGCCAGTGCCACCACCCAGCTCGCTCAGGCTCAGAAGGATCTGGCCGAAGCCCAGCAGAAGGCCGAACAGATCCGTGCCGACGGCAAAGCCCGTGCCGAGGCCATTCGGTTCGAGAGCGAGAAGCGCACCATCGATGAGATGGCCCGCCTCAAGCAGGGCGCTGCTGCGGATATGGATGCCGAAGCCGCTCGCGTCAGCACCCAGCTGCGTCGCGAAGCTGCTCGCCTGGCCATCGAGAAAGCTCTGGCCACGCTCCCCGGCAAGCTCAGCCCTGAGGCCCAGGCCCAGCTGGTCAGCCAGTCCATCAAAACTCTGGGGAACGCCTGATGCCGCTGCTCAATTCGATCACCACCCCCTACGCCGAAGCTTTCCTTCAGGTGGCTGAGAGCCGCAAGGAAGTTGACCAGGTGGTGGATCAGGCCAAGGCCGTTCTCGCCCTGTGGCACGAATCACCCGAACTGCGCCAGGCCATGGCCTCGCCCGTTCTGGAAGTCGAGGCCAAGAAGGCCGCCCTGGAGAAGCTGTTCAACGATCAGCTCACTCCCTCGTTCCTCAATCTGCTGAAGCTGCTGGCCGATCGCCAGCGCATCGGCGTGCTCGACGCGGTGCTCGACCGCATGCTTGAGCTGTACCGCGAGCAGCGCAACATCGCTCTCGCCAACGTGACCTCTGCCACTGCCCTCAGCGATGAGCAGCAGGCAGAGCTCAGCAAGAAGGTTCAGGCCGTGGCCGGTACCGACAAGCTGGAGATCAAACTCTCTGTGGATCCTGATCTGATCGGCGGCTTCGTCGTGAAGGTTGGCTCCAAGGTGATTGACGCCAGCCTCGCGGGTCAGGTGCGTCGCCTCGGACTAGCGCTGGCCAAGGTGAGCTAGCCCCGCACCCGAATCCTTTCCTCACCCCTCGTCCTCATCTTTCTCGCCTCCCATGGTTTCCATCCGCCCCGACGAGATCAGCGCGATCCTCAAGCAACAGATCGCTGATTACGACAAGTCGGTTTCCGTCAGCAACGTCGGCACCGTTCTGCAGATCGGCGACGGTATCGCCCGCATCTATGGCCTCGATCAGGTCATGGCCGGTGAGCTGGTGCAGTTCGAAGACGGCACCGAGGGCATCGCTCTGAACCTCGAAGACGACAACGTCGGCGCGGTGCTGATGGGCGAGGGCCGGGGCATCCAGGAAGGCAGCACCGTGAAGGCCACCGGCAAGATCGCCTCGGTGCCCGTGGGCGACGCGATGCTCGGCCGTGTGGTGAACCCCCTGGGTCTGCCGATCGATGGCAAGGGCGACATCGCCACCAGCGAGACCCGTCTGATCGAGTCGATGGCGCCTGGCATCATCCAGCGCAAGTCGGTGCATGAGCCCATGCAGACCGGCATCACCGCCATCGACGCGATGATCCCCATCGGCCGCGGCCAGCGCGAGCTGATCATCGGCGACCGCCAGACCGGCAAGACCGCCATCGCGATCGACACGATCATCAACCAGAAGGGCGAAGACGTCGTCTGCGTCTATGTGGCCGTGGGCCAGAAGGCCGCTTCTGTGGCCAACGTGGTGGAAGTGCTGCGCGAAAAGGGAGCCCTCGACTACACCATCGTGGTCGCCGCCAACGCCTCTGAATCGGCTGCTCTGCAGTACCTGGCTCCCTACACCGGCGCGGCCATCGCTGAGTCCTTCATGTACAAGGGCAAGGCCACCCTCGTCATCTATGACGACCTCACCAAGCAGGCTCAGGCATACCGCCAGATGTCCCTCCTGCTCCGTCGTCCCCCCGGCCGTGAGGCTTACCCCGGCGACGTGTTCTATTGCCACAGCCGTCTGCTCGAGCGTGCCGCCAAGCTGAGCGATGCCATGGGCAAGGGCTCGATGACCGCCCTGCCGATCATCGAAACCCAGGCTGGTGACGTGTCTGCCTACATCCCCACCAACGTGATCTCGATCACCGATGGTCAGGTGTTCCTGAGCTCCGACCTGTTCAACTCCGGTCTGCGCCCCGCCATCAACGTGGGTATCTCGGTGAGCCGCGTGGGCGGTGCCGCCCAGACCAAGGCCATCAAGAAGATCGCTGGCACCCTGAAGCTGGAACTGGCGCAGTTCGACGAACTGGCCGCGTTCTCTCAGTTCGCCTCCGACCTCGACGCCGCTACCCAGCAGCAGCTGGCCCGCGGTAAGCGTCTGCGCGAGATCCTCAAGCAGCCCCAGTTCAGCCCCCTGATCCTGGCTGAGCAGGTTGCTGTGGTCTACGCCGGCGTAAAGGGCATGATCGACGAAGTGCCCGTGGAGTCGGTGGTTCAGTTCTGCCGAGAACTGCGCGAGTACCTCAAGACCAACAAGGCCGAGTTCATCAACAAGGTGCAGACCGAGAAGGTGCTCAGCGATGAGTCTGAGGCCATGCTCAAGGACGCCATCAATGAAGTGAAGTCGTCGATGCTGGCTGCGGCCTGATCCTGACGGTTAACCCGGAGAACCCCTTCCATGGCGAACCTTAAGGAGATCCGCGACAGGATCAGTTCCGTTAAGAACACCCGCAAGATCACCGAGGCCATGCGCCTGGTGGCCGCCGCCAAAGTGCGTCGGGCTCAGGAGCAGGTGCTGCGCAGCCGGCCGTTTGCCGATCGGCTGGCGCGGATCCTGGAGAACCTCCAGACCCGCATGCAGTTCGAATCGGTGGATGCTCCCCTGCTGGAGAGCCGTGAGGTGAGCACGATCACCCTGTTGGCTGTCACCGGTGATCGCGGTCTATGCGGTGGCTACAACGCCAACATCATCAAGCGCACGGAACAACGGCACGCTGAGCTCACCGCTCAGGGTTACACCGTGGATCTGGTGTTGATCGGCCGCAAGGTCGCCACCTACTTCCAGAACCGCGCTAGCCAGTACACCATCCGCGCCACCTTCATGGGGCTGGAGCAGGTGCCCAACGCTGCTGAAGCTGGCCAGATTGCTGAAGAAGTGCTCGCTGAGTTCCTCTCAGGCAGCACCGATCGCGTGGAGATCATCTTCACCAAGTTCATCAACCTGGTGAGCTCCAAGCCGGTGTCACAAACTCTGCTGCCCCTGGATCCCCAGGGCATTGCCAGCCCGGATGATGAGATCTTCCGTCTCACCACCCGTGATGGTCAGCTGGGTGTGGAAACAGGCAAGGTGGCGAACGATCAGCCTTCTCTGCCCTCCGATCTCGTGTTCGAGCAGACCCCGGAGCAGTTGCTGAATGCACTGCTGCCGCTCTATCTGCAGAACCAGCTGCTGCGTTCCCTCCAGGAAGCGGCTGCTTCCGAGCTCGCCAGCCGGATGACGGCCATGAACAACGCGAGCGATAACGCCAAGGCCCTCGCCAAGACGTTGACCCTCGACTACAACAAGGCCCGCCAGGCCGCCATTACCCAGGAGATCCTGGAAGTGGTGGGTGGCGCGGCTGCCATGGCCTGAGGCCCTTAGTCAACCGAAAACCCTCGCCCCGTTCGGCCGTTACCGCTTCGCGGATACGGCCTCTGCGGGGCGAGGGTTTTCCTTTGGCCGCCATCGGGGCGTCAGGTCCCTGCTGCCCCAGCCTCGCTCGGGGCGCAGGATGAACGGATGGCAGCACGGGTGAGTGGTTGATGGGGATGCAGTTGGAAGCGCTGTTTCCGTTGGCATTGGGGCGGGTGCAGTTGCGGCTGGACCCTTGGGATCTGGCGTTGTTGATGCAGGAGGTGTTGGCCTTGCGCGGCGATGCCGAGGGCAATCCCACGGCTGGTTGCGCCTGGACGGGTGACCTCAACGGCATCTGGCAGGTGCACCGGCTGGAGGCCTTTGCTGCGATCACGGCAGAGGTGGAGCGCCAGGCCTGGGGGTATCTGCAGGACCTCGGTTTTCGCGAGGGGAGTGTGGCGCTGCATGTGCAGCGGGCTTGGCCGGTGGTGAGTGAGCCGGGCCAGGTGGTGGGCCGCCATCACCATCCCAATGCGCACCTCAGTGCGGTGCTGTATCTCAACGGGGATGGCAGTGGCCGCAGCGGCTGCCTGCGCTTGTTCCCCAGACAGCAGAGCAATGAGTTGGTGCCGGGTTTGGCCGTCGGCCATGGCGGTCCTATTGATGCGGATACAGCGGGTGGCCAGCGTTGGAATGCTCCCTGGGTGGATGTGGCGCCGCAGGCTGGTCTGCTGGTGCTGTTCCCCGCCCACACCGATCACGCCGTGACGGCTAACGACGACGAGGAGGATGTGCGCCTCTCGCTGGCTTTTGATCTGGCGCTCACTGCTCCCTTGGCCGCTTCAGCTGATGCGGCCCCGCCGGAATACCTGGCTCCCCATCCGGCTCAATGGACTGAGCTGCAGCAGCGGGCCGGCGATCCGGGACAATGAACGGCCACGTGCCCCAGCTGCCGCTGCGCCCCATGAGCGACACCTACACCGTTGTTTGCGAGATCAACGGCACCAGCCACAGCTTCAGCTGCAGCGCTGAGCAGACCGTGTTGGCTGCAGCCGAGGCGGCCGGGGTTGAGCTGCCCAGCTCCTGCTGCTCTGGCGTGTGCACCACCTGTGCCGCCCGCATCCATGAGGGCAGCGTGCACCAACCCGATGCGATGGGCGTGAAGGCCGAGCTGCAGGAGCAGGGTTATGCCCTGCTGTGCGTGGCGTTCCCCCGCAGCGACCTCAAGCTCACCGCCGGCCAGGAAGACGCGCTCTACGAAGCCCAGTTCGGTCAGTACCAGAAGTGAGCAGGAGCCAGCTGCGGCCAGTGCTGTTGCAGCTGGAACGCCAGAGCGGCTCGCTGCGCAGCCAGATCGAAGCAGCGTTGGCTGCTCACGGCACCCCTCTGCGCTGGGCGATCACCGCTGTGCAGCAGCGCGCTGATCATCCAGCGCTGCTGCAGATCGAGGCGGTGGTGCTCAGCGCTGGCGATCGCCAGCAGGACGAAGCCTGATGAGCACGGCGCCACCGCTCCCCACCCTGCTGGTGATTCCCACCGGCATCGGTTGCGCCGTGGGCGGCTACGCCGGTGATGCCCTGCCGGCGGCTCGCTTGTTGGCGGCGGCCAGTGGCTGTCTGATCACCCATCCGAATGTGATGAATGGCGCGGCGCTCTATTGGAGTGATTCGCGGTTTCACTACGTGGAAGGCTCCAGCCTCGATCGCTTTGCGGCGGGTGAGCTCCTGTTGCAGCCGGTGCGGCAGCAACGGGTGGGGCTGCTCCTGGATGCAGGCATCGAGCCGGAGCTGCGTCACCGCCACCTGCAGGTGGCCGATGGCTGCCGCGCCACCCTCGGCTTGGATGTGGGGCCGGTGCTGACCACCGATCGCCCGCTGGAGGTGAGCCTCAGCCTGGGCGCCAGTGGGGTGAGCTGGGGGCAGCTCGGCCAACCGGAGGCGCTGCTGCGGGCCGGGCGTGAGCTCAAGGCCGCTGGTGCCACGGCGATTGCGGTGGTGGCCCGCTTTCCCGATGATCCTGAGAGCGAAGCCCTCGCCGCGTATCGCCAGGGCAGTGGTGTGGATGCCCTCGCCGGCGCGGAAGCGGTGATCAGCCATCTGCTCAGCCGTGAGCTGGGCTTGCCCTGCGCCCATGCTCCGGCCCTGAGTCCGCTGCCTTTGGATCCCGATCTCGATCCCCGAGCAGCGGGTGAGGAGCTGGGCTTCACGTTCCTGCCCTGCGTGCTGGTGGGCTTGGGCCGGGCTCCAAATCTGGTGCCGGCGGGAACGGGGTCTTCTGCGCTGGGGATTGACGCGGTGGGCGCGGTGATCGCACCAGCCGGTGCCCTGGGGGGGGCGGCCGTGTTGGCCTGCGCAGAACGCGGGATTCCGGTGATTGCCGTGGAGAACCCCTGCCTGCTGGAGGTGACAGCGGAGAGCTTGGGCTTGGAGGTGATCCCGGCTGCCAGCTACAGCGAGGCCGCCGGCCTGGTGCTGGCCCTGCGCGAGGGGATTGCCCCGGCGGCCCTGCGCCGGCCGCTGCCTGCTTTGCAGGATCAGCACTGATGGCTGGTTTCGGCGCCAAAACAGGCCTGGCACCTGATCAGCCGTGCCCCTGTGGCGGCGCCAGCTATGGCTGCTGCTGCCGTCCGCTGCACCGCCAGGAGCAGGCCGCCGCCACGGCTGAACAACTGATGCGGTCGCGTTACAGCGCCTTTGCGCTGGCTGAGATCGATCATCTGCTGCGCACCCAGCCCTCTGCGCAACCGACGCGGGAGCGCCGCCGCGCCCTGGAGGCCAGCTGCCGCCAGCTGCGCTGGCGCCGCCTCGAGATCCTGGCCATCGAAGCCGGTGGGCCGGATGATCTGCACGGCACCGTGACCTTCGCTGCGCACTACAGCGCCGGTGGTGAGGCCGGAGTGTTGCGGGAGTGCTCCCGCTTTGGCCGCGAGGCTGGCCGGCCCGATGGGGCCTGGCTGTATCTCGAGGCGCTGGAGCTCAGCGATTGAGGCTGGTGCAGATGCGATCGAGCACCGAGGCGCAGCGGGTGCTCGATCGGGCCATGCATTCCCCGCTCAGGGTTTCCAGCCAGAGCTCCCCGGTGCTGGCGATGTCGCTCCAGTCGGCCCACACGCGCACGTAGTCGTTCACGCGGCGGCCGGAGCAGGGCCGCTCAAACGCCATCAAGGTGCGGTGGTCGGGTTGCTCCACCTCCAAACCCAGCTGCTCAAGCAGGGGGCGAAGGAGCTCACCGGGTGAGTGGGAGCTGTGGAAGGGAACAAGGGCGCGGCAGTAGGCCATGGCGTGGGATGGGCCGTGCCTTCAACGTATGGACGGCGGGCCGCGGGGATCCCCGCCTGCTCACAATCTTTTCCACTCCGTGTGTCAGCTCAGGCAGGCCATCGGATGGCGTGTGGGCAGGCCAAGGGCTTTGGCGACGCCTGGATGACACACCGACCCGGCCACGGTGTTGAGCCCCGACACCAGCTCCGGCCGGTCGGTGACGGCCTCCACCAGCCCCCGCCCGGCCACCGCGGCGATGTAGGGAAGGGTGACGCTCACCAGTGCTTCGGTGGAGGTGAACGGCACGGCTCCGGGCATGTTTCCCACGGCGTAGTGCTGCACGCCGTGGATGGTCACGACGGGATCGGTGTGGGTGGTTTCGCGGCTGGTGGCGATGCAGCCCCCCTGATCGATCGCCACATCCACGATCACCGAGCCCGGTTGCATCTGCGCCACCAGGCCTTCCTCCACCAGCGTGGGAGCCCGATCGCCGGGCAGCAACACCGCTCCGATCAACAGATCGGCCGAGGGCACCAGCCGCTCCAGTAGCCCGCGGCTACTCACCAGGCTCACCAGGCGGCCCTGCCGTTGGCTCTCCAGTCGCCGCAGCCGTTCCGGGGAGAGATCCAGGAGGAATACCTCCGCATCCATGGCGGCGGCGAGGCGCGCGGCATTCCAGCCCACGCTGCCGGCGCCGAGCACCACCACCCGCGCTGGGCGCACGCCGGTGCAGCCCCCCATCAGCACCCCGCGCCCGCCGTGGGGTTGCTCCAGCAGGTGAGCCCCCACCTGGGCCGCCAGGCGGCCGGCGATCTCACTCATCGGCGCCAGCAGCGGCAGGCTGCCATCGGCTAGTTGCACCGTTTCGTAGGCGATGGCGGTGGTGCCGGCCTGCAGCAGGGCTCTTCCCACAGCTGGATAGGCCGCCAGGTGCAGGTAGGTGAACAGCACTAGATCCGGCCGCAGAAAGCTGAACTCCTCGGGCTGCGGCTCCTTCACCTTCACCACCAGATGGGCGGCCCAGGCTTCCGCCTGATCCACCACGGCCGCCCCGGCGGCTTCAAACGCCGCATCGCTAATGCCGGCGCCTTCGCCGGCGCCCTGCTCAATGCGCACCTGCAAGCCATGGCTCACCAGCTCCCGCACGGCATCGGGGGTGAGCGCCACCCGCCGTTCATCGGGCTTGATCTCCCGCGGCACGCCGATGCTGGCGATCGGGGCGATGGTGCCGGCCATGGGGCGGGTGCGGGAGCTGGTCAGTCCTCAGCTTGGCGCTGCTGATCCGGCTTGGCCACGATCAGGCCGCCGCGATCGGCATCCGCCAGCCGCTGCCGAAGGAGCGTTGGCCGAGCTTGAGCACCGGCGGTGCTTGGCGACGTTTGAATTCGGCGCGGCGCAGCAGCTGCATCACGCGATCGGCCAGGGCCCGATCCACGCCGGTAGCCACGAGCTCTTCCGGGCTTTGATGCTGCTCCAGAAGGGCCTGGAGCAGCGGGTCGAGCACGGCGTAATCGGGTAGCGAATCGCTGTCTTGTTGATCGGGCCGCAATTCAGCACTCGGTGGTTTGTCGCGGATTGCCCGACCCACCAGCTCTCCATGGGTGGGGAGGCCCATCTCCTGGCGGCAGGTCGCTGCTGCCTCTGAATCCAGCCAGGCGCAGAGGCGGAACACGCCGGTTTTGTAGAGGTCGCCGATCACGGCCAGGCCGCCGTTCATGTCGCCGTAGAGGGTGCAGTAGCCAACGGCCAGCTCTGATTTATTCCCCGTGGTGAGCAGCAACTGGCCCTGTTGGTTGGCAACGGCCATCAGCAGCGTTCCGCGAATGCGCGACTGCAGGTTTTCAGCGGTGAGGCCGGCGGGTGCGCCGCCCAGGGGGGGCGTCAGTGCGGCGTCGAAGCTCGTCATCAGGGCTTCAATCGCCACGGTGTGGGTCGCCATCCCGAGCCGATCGGCGAGCGCCAGGGAGTCGTTGATGGATCCCGCCGAGCTCCAGGGGGAAGGCATCAGCAGGGCCTGCACGTTGTCGGGGCCCAAGGCGGCGGCGGCGATCACCGCCACCAGGGCTGAATCGATGCCACCGCTGAGCCCCAGCAGTGCTTTCCGGAAGCCGCATTTGCGCGCGTAATCGCGCACTCCCAGCACCAGGGTGCGCAGCAGCAGCTCGTCGGGTTTCGGCAGGACGGCACCTGCTGCTCGGCCGGCGCTCGGGGAACCGCAGGTGCTGTCCCACACGCCCAGGTCGGTCTTGGCGAAGGCCAGCTGACAGGCCACTTCGCCATGGGCGGTTGTCACGAAGCTGCCGCCGTCGAACACCAGTTCGTCGTTACCGCCCACCTGGTTCACGTACACCACCGGGCAGTGCAGGCGCCGCGCCGCCGCCGCCGCCAGCTCGCGCCGCAGCTGCGCTTTGCCGTCACCAAAGGGTGAGGCCGAGAGGTTGATCAGCAGATCGGGCCCCAGTGCCTGCAACTCCGCCACGGGGTCGGCGCCCAGCAGCCGCTGCGGGTGCAGCTCCTCCTCCACCCAGAGGTCTTCGCAGATGGAGAGGCCAAGGCGCCAGTGACGGCCGCCGCGCTCGAGCTCCAGCAGGCAGGGCTCATCGGCGGGGCGGAAATAGCGCCGCTCGTCGAATACGTCGTAGCTGGGCAGTAGCCGTTTGCGCGCCACGATCCGCCAGCCACCGCGCACCACCAGCGCAGCGCTGTTGAACAGATCGGGCTGCTGGCCGTCGCCGGCGGGTTCGCTCACCCCCAGGAGCAGCGCCAGCCCTTCAGGAAGATCGGCAGCGAGGTGATCGAGCGTGTGCTGCTGCTGTTGGTGCAGGGCCGGTCGCAGCAGCAGGTCGCGGGGCGGATAGCCCCAGAGGGCCAGCTCCGGCGCCACCACCAGATCGGCGCCCTGGGCGGCTGCGGCTTGGCAGGCTTTCAGCAGCTGGGCGCCATTGCCGGCCAGATCGCCCACCAGCGGATTGATCTGGGCAAGGGCAAGGCGCATCGGTTAGCGGGGCGTGCGGGAGGGCTGCTGCCCCAGGCCATAGAGATTGTGACGAACCAGTTCCGCCCAAAGCGCAGCCGGCACCTGCTCCGGGCTGGGATGGCGGCGGATCACTGAGCTGGCCGTGGCGGGAACCGGCAGGTTCAGCAGCTCCGGCTGGCCGCCCAGGCTGCGGATCGCCTCCAGCGCCGCTGGATCCAGGGCAAACCCCTGCCGCGGCACCACCGCCAGCCTGCAGTGCTGCAGCAGCTCAGCGGCCTTCCACCAGCTCGGTACCTGCCCCGCCAGATCACCCCCCACCACAAACACCAGCTCCTGCTCCGGCCAGCGCTCGGATGCCCGCTCGAGGGTGATCAACGCCCGCGGGTTGCTGAGCTCTTGAACGTGCTGGATGCGGGGATCTCCGATGGCCTCCACCAAGGCGCCGAGCAGCTGCGCCCGTAGCTCCAGCGGTGCACCGTGTTGCTTGAACGGGTTGTCGCTGGCCCAGGTTGCAACCTGGCCGTAGTGCTCCGCTAAACCCTCCAGCAACGCCCGGTGGCCTTCGGTGGGGGGATCGGCGCTGGTGCCGAGCAGGGCCAGGGCGGGCTTTGCACTCATGGCAGCAGCGGCTTCAGGGCTGCCGGCCGGCTGCTTTGCTGCTGCCATTGCTGCAGCCAGGCCCGGGCCTGGGGGTCTTGGTGGGCCAGTCGCCGCAGCAGCGAGGCGGGGCGCAGCCGTCCCCGTTCGGCGCTGCGCAGCAGTTCGGCGGCGGCCAGGCGGCCGGTGAGCCGGGTGGTGTGCACCGCCAGTGCCGCTTGGGCTAAGGCCACCGGAGCCGCTGGCGCCAGGCTGAGGCCACCGCTGAGGGGAGCTGCCAGCAGCAGCACCTGCCGCAGGCCCCCCAGCAGGAGCTGGATGCCGAGCTGTGTGCCGCCCAGCAGCGCGTTCTGGGCTGACAGCCGCGTGAGCAGGGCGCGGGCGCCGCCGCCCCCCAGCTCCAGCCCGTAGAGCTCACAGAGTTGCACCACCAGGGCGGTGTCGAGGGCGATGCCGCCGGCGAGATCCAGCAGCAGCAGTGGATTGGCCGCCACACCGGTGGCTTTGAGGGCGGCGTAGCGGCCGATCAGCGCCTGGGCGCTTTCCTTGCCGCGGCGCAGCCGCCAGTGGTGCAAGCGCTGGGCGAAGCGATCCGCCGCCCTCAGGCCGTTGAGGCCCAGCAGCAGCGCACCGTGCTGGCTGAGCAGCTCGAGCAGAGCCCATCGCAGGGGTGCCACCTGGGGCGGCATCGGTTCGCTGCGCACACGGCCATCGGCCAACACCACCGCTTGCCGCGGCGCCGAGGCCACCGCCAACAACTCCAGATCACGGTGGCCCGGAGGCAAGCGGCGGCGGATGCTGCTGATCAAGGCCTCGCGCTCGCTCTCCGGCCAGCAATCGATGCGGTTGAGCACCAGCAGCACCGGTTTGCCGGCGCTGAGCAGCTGTTCCAGGGCTTGGGCTTCCGGGGTGGTGAGGTCGCTGTCGAGCACCAGCAGCACCAGGTCGGCCCCCACGGCCACCCGTGCCGCCAGCCGCTGCCGCGCTTTGGCGGCAATCTCATCGATGCCGGGGGTATCCACCAAGTCCACGCCGGTGAGCCCGGGGATGCGCACGCTCCAGGGGCGCCGCTGTTGGCTGCGGGTGCAGCCATGGGCCACATCGGTGGCGAAGGCCTCCTCCTCCAGCAGCGCATTGAGCAGGCTGGATTTACCCACCCCCACCCGGCCGAACACGGCGACCCGCAGGCGCCGCTGTTTCAAAGCCAGCAGTTGTTGATCCAGCGCCTGCAGTTCCGGTCCCAGGGCGCTGCGCTCCCGGTCGCTCAGCCGCAGCCCGCTGCGCCACTCGCCCAGGAGCAGCTCGCAGCGCTCGGCGGTGGAGGGAGAACGCAAGGGCGGCGGTGGTAACGCCATGCATTGAAGCGGTTGTGCCATCGTCGCGCTCAGCCCCGCTCGCTTCCATGCTGATCAGCCCAGCCGTGTACGCCGAGCGCCGCGCCCGTTTCTTCCAGGCCCTGGGCGGAGCCGCTGCAGTGATCCCTGCGGCCCCGTTGGTGACGCATCACGCGGATTGCGAGTGGCCGTTCCGCCAGAACAGCGATTTTTGGTATCTCACTGGCTTCGATGAGCCCGATGCGGTGGCGTTGTTCCTGCCGCACAGGCCGGAGGGGGAGCGCTATGTGCTGTTCGTGAACCCCAAAGAACCCAGCGCCGAGGTGTGGAACGGCTTCCGCTGGGGCTGTGAGGGAGCGGTGCAGCAGTTCGGTGCCGACCTGGCTCATCCCCGCAGCGAGCTGGCCCAGCGCCTACCGGAGTATTTGAGCGGAGCCGAGGGCATTGCGTTCCGCGTGGGCAAGCATGCGGCGGTGGAGCCGCTGGTGCTGCAGGCCTGGGCCGGGCAGCTGGATCGTGCCCCCCGCAGCGGTGCTGCCGCCCTCGGGCTCGTGGCCCCCTGCCCGCTGCTGCATGGGCTGCGGCTGCGCAAGAGCCCCGAGGAGCTAGCTCGCATGCGCGAGGCGGCTCGGATCTCGGCGGAGGCCCATGAGCTGGCCCGCCAGGTGGTGCGGCCGGGGCTGAACGAGCGCCAGGTGCAGGCGGTGATCGAGCAGCACTTCCTGGAGCAGGGCGCCCGCGGCGCGGCCTACAACTCGATCGTCGCCGGCGGCGATAACGCCTGCGTGCTGCACTACACCGCCAACAACGCCGAGCTGCGTGACGGCGATCTGCTCCTGATCGATGCCGGTTGCTCCCTGAACGACTACTACAACGGAGACATCACCCGCACCTTCCCGATCAACGGCCGGTTCAGTGGTGAACAGCGCGCCCTCTATGAGCTGGTGCTCGCGGCCCAGGAGGCGGCTGTGGTCGCTGTTGCACCTGGGCAAACCGCTGAAGCTGTGCACGACACGGCTGTGCGGGTGCTGGTTGAGGGCCTTGTCGATCTGGGCCTTCTGGCCGGTGAGATCGACGGAATCATTGAGCGGGGAGCCTTCCGCCACCTCTATATGCACCGCACCGGTCACTGGCTCGGTCTCGACGTGCACGACGTGGGCGCCTACCGCCTCGGCGAGCACCACGTGGCACTTGAGCCGGGGATGGTGCTCACCGTGGAGCCTGGCCTCTATGTGAGTGATCGCCTGCCGGTGCCGGAGGGGCAACCCGCGATCGAGGAGCGCTGGAAGGGCATCGGTATCCGCATCGAAGACGACGTGGCCGTGACCGATCACGGCCACGAGAACCTCACGGCTTCGGCGCTGAAGGCACCGGCAGCGATGGAGCGCTAGCTGAGCGCTTGCTCCAGGGCCGCCAGCACTGCTGTGGTGTTGGGAATCACGGCATCGGCGCCAGCCTCCCGCAGCTGGGCCTCGTAGCGGCCGCGGCGCTCGCCGGCTTCGGGGCTGTGCAGGTGGGGCGGTGCCACCGCCAGGCTCAAGAAGCGCTGCTCGGGTTGCACCTGGCGGGCGCGCTGCACGGTGAGGACGTCGGCCACGGTGTCGCCCAGATACGCCACGGGCGCCGCCGAGGCACCCAGGCTGCCGACCAGGTTGCTTGCCAGGTGCAGGAAGCCGGTGGGATCCGGTTTATCGGGCGCATCGCCCATGGCGATCAGCGGCGGGCGGCTTAAGCCCAGGCGCTGCTCCAGCACGAACCGGGCGGAGGGCGGTTCGGCGCCGCTCACAAAGCCCCAGGCCACGCCGGCTGCGCTTAGGTCGTCAAAGAAGTTGCGCTCCACCAGCAGGGGCTCACTGCCGATGAAGCCCTGCCAGGCGCCCGGATCCCCCTCGGGGTCGCCGCCGAAATAGAAGCCGTTGAACACCTCCACCAGCGCCTCAAACGCCGGTAGCTGCGCCAGACCACCCCGGCGCAGTAGCTCGAGGGAGGCTTCCCAGTCGTTGTTCCAACAGCCTTCGGCCTTCAGCGCATCGATGGCGGAAGGCTCGGGCCGCACACCGCTGTAGTGCTGCACCGTTTCCACAATCGCTCGCCGGTAACTGCCGCCCACATCCCGGATCACACCGTCGATGTCGAACAGCAGAACGGCGCGTGGACTCAGAGGTCTGGCAACAGCGGCTGGTAGGTTAGTTGTTTGTGATTAAGCCTTGAGCGCTGACACCATGAGCACAGAGAGCGCTGAAAGCGCCGTGGCGACAGCCGCCGCTGAGGTTCCCGCGAAGGACACCACCGAAGGCCGTCCCGTGCTGAGTGGTGCCAGTGCTGTTCTGGCCTCCGCCACCATTGATGAGAACGGCGTTCCCTCCGGCCGCACCCCGAAGGCGGATGAGGGTCGTTTCCTGGTGAAGATCCTGTGGCTGCCCGACAACGTGGCCCTGGCTGTTGACCAGATCGTGGGTGGCGGCCCCAGCCCCCTCACCTCTTACTTCTTCTGGCCCCGTGAGGACGCCTGGGAAACCCTCAAGACCGAGCTCGAGGGCAAGAGCTGGATCACCGATAACGAGCGCGTTGAAATCCTCAACAAGGCCACCGAGGTGATCAACTACTGGCAGGAAGAAGGCAAGGGCAAGAGCCTCGAGGAAGCCAAGCTCAAGTTCCCCGATGTCACCTTCTGCGGTACCGCCTGATCATCGCGGCATCGTTGCTGTTCACTTGCCCCCGCAAGGGGGCTTTTTTGTTGCTTGGCGATTGGGCACGGGGCCTTGGCGTTACTGCCGGCCGCGGGTCACCTGGCCGAAGCTGCTGCCGGTGATCAGGGCTGGCTCGGTGGCGGTTTCCACCGTGAACTGGCGCGATTCGCTCTGGCTGGTGCCGTCGGGGTACACGAAGGTCACCAGTCCTTCCAGGGTGATCAAGCTGCCGTCGCGTCTGAGCTCCCGCAGGTTGTCCACGCTCACCCGCTGAAACTGGCGGAAGAAGGCCGGGTCAAATTGATCGGCGGCTTCACCACTGAAGCGCTGGCGGGCGGCCTGGATGTTCCCCAGCGAGAGGTCGTTGTAGAGCTGCTCCACGCTGGCGATCGCCTGGGCGGTGGCGGCATCGCTCGTGTTGGCGCTCAGATCAGGGGCTGGCGGGGCCTCCGTGGGGGTGGCGTCCGGAGTGGGGCTCACCAGTTCGCCGGGCAGGCGCGGCCGCTCTGTGCTGAGTGGCCCACCGCTGGGCAGGCTGGTCTGGAGCAACAGCCAGGCCAAGCCACCGCCGACACCCACCACCAGCACGCCGGCCATGAAGCTCAACACGGCCACCAGTCCGCGGCTCCCGCTGCTGGTGGGGGCCGGCGCTAGCTCTTCTTCCTCCTCCTCATCGACATCGATCGCTTCGGGCGTGGATCGGAACTCGGGTTCGGGCGAGGCGCTGGTCGGCGCCGGAGTGGTGTTGGGCAGGCCCAATAGCCCGCGTAGCACTGCATCCATGCGGGCGCTGATCGCCGCGGCGAAGACCTCGTTTAGTTCCTGCTGGAGCCGCAGTTGCAGACGGGTATCAGCGGGCAGGGGTGGTTGCTGGCCGGCGGCGTTGCTGAAGCCGGGCGAGAGCACCAAATACTTAAGGGCCGGCAGCAGGGCTAGTTGGCTCTGGCCGCAGAAATCCCCCACCAGGGCCTGCAGCCGGCGTCCATCCAGGGGCAGGCCCCGCTCCAGATCGCTGAGGATCTGGCGGCGCAGCGTGGTTCCGAGCGCGTAATCGTTCACGGTTTCCCAGGCGCCGCGCCGGGCGCTGCAGCTGGGGGCATCTTGCCGTTTGCCGGTGCGGTTGGCGTGCGGGCCCGCTGCCACTGCCGGCTCAGTTCTGCGTTGAGGGCGGCGCAGCCGGCGATCGTTCCCTCTTGGCTGCTGGCGATCAACGCGCCCAGGGGATCGGTGCTGGCCTGCTGCTGCAGTTGCGTAGACAGCTGGGGGTTGTGCAGCAGTGCCTGGAATTGGCCACGGCGCTGGTTGAGGTTGGCGGGAATCTGCTCTGGGTTGTCGCAGAGCTCGCGGGCCTGCGCCTGCAGTGGCGTCTCTCGGTGCACCATCAGCCAGGCGCCCAGCCCCAGGCCAGCGGCCAGCAGCAGCACTCCCAAGCCGGCGCGTGGCTTGAGCCATGCCCGCCGCTTCGCGGGCCCATCAGCCTGCAGCGCCATGGCGATCGACACGTCATCCCCGCTGCCGCACTCGGTGATGTGGTTGAGCCCCTGTTCCAGTTCCTGGGGATCGCGCAGGTTCACCAGTTCGGCGCAGAGCTGCAGATAGTCGGCGTCGGTGGCGCAGGATTTGCGCACCCCATCGGTGCTGAGCAGCAGGGCCCGTAGCTCAGTGGGCTGCTCCAGACGCTGCAGCTGGGCGCGCATAGGCCAGCCCTGTTGTTCGGGCGGTTGGCACAGGCTGCCGGTGGCTTCGCTGCCGCTGTGCTCGCGTTCTTCGCTGAGCAGCACCGCCTGGCCCTCCACATCCACGCCGGCCAGATCCCAATCGCCCACGCCGGCGCAGCCCCACCACTGCGGCGCCAGCAGCACCAGCCCGAGGGTGGTGCCATAAGTGAGCGGAGAGAAGGCCTCCTGGCTGGCCTCCGGTTGGGTCTGCCAGTCGGCTGCGATGGCCTCGAGCCAGCGTTGCTGGATGCTGGCCGGCAGTTCCTGCGTCAGCAGGTCTCGCCAGCGCTCCGGCTGTGAAAGGGGGGTGCAGGCCAGCCAGGTTTGCACCGCTTCCTGCGTCACCTGGCAGGCCAGGGCGCTGCCCCGGTGGCTGAGGCGATAGCGCGCGCTCCCGTGGCCATCGGCCACCACCAGCAGCTGCAGGTTGCCGCCGGCGGCCGGCAGCGTTGCACTCAGGCTGGTGTCCTGGCAGGGCTTGTCTTGGCGCCGGTGGGCCGCACCGATCACGCTGCAGGCCCGCAGCTGCTGCCAGCGCGGGCTCACCACACCAGGGGCCCCACGTCGTCGCTGGGGTCGAGCAGGGTGGGGGGCAGATCCGGCAGGGGGATGTTGCCGGCATCCTGTGGTGCGGCGTCCACGCGGCTGGCTGGCATCGAGGCCGCGCCCACCACGGCGGTGGAGGCCCACTGGATGTATTGGGCCAGGGTGGTGGCATTGCTGGCTTGCAGCGGCCGCCGTGGTGATTTGCCCCGCCCTGTGGGTTCGGGGCCGATGAATTGCTGCAGCACCTCCAGGTCGGCGTCGTGCCCCATGGCGATGGCCAGGCGCACCGCTTTCTGGGCCCAGGGCCTGCGCATCAGGTTGTCAAGGCCGGCTTCGAAATCATCGGTGGGCTGGCCATCGGAGATCAGCACCAGCACCGGCGGGAGGGCCCGCTCCTCCATCGGCGGCGACTGCAGTGCCTCCGCCACCAGATGAAGGGCCTCGCCCATGGCCGTGATGCCGCCGGCCTCCAGGTCACGCCATTGCAGTTGCTGCACGGGCGTGGGTTCCGCCAGGTGCCACGCTGCCTGATCGGCAAAGCGCACGGCGCGCACGAGCACCCGTGCTTCAGGGTTCTCGCGCGCCACCTCCGCCATGCCGGGCAGTGATTGGCGGATGGCCTGGTTGAGGGCCTGCATCTTCCCCTGGGCCGCCATGGAGCCGGAGCAATCGCAGAGGTAGATGAAGTGCAGCGGCCGGTTGCTGAGCCGAACGTTGGGGAAGGGCATGGCTTAAGGGCGCAGCACCAGGATGGGTCCGGCGCTGCTGTCGAGCTGCTGCAGGGCCGCGAGATTACAGGTTTTGCCAGGGTCGAGCTCAAGGCTTTGACCGCCGGTGGTGCGGCCCTGCCAGCGGCTGCTGCTCAGGTTCTGCAGGCCGAGCAGGTTGGGGTCGCTTGGGTGGGCCACCAGCCGCGCTAGCGGGGCGTCGATCGCTTCTCCCACCAGGGGATCGAAGTGATGGGGCTGCAGTTCGTTGCCGGCGGTGGCGCTCACCACACCATGGGGCAGCTGCAGCCGCAGCGGCGCTGACAGGGGAGTGCCGCAGCTCCAGCAGGCACCCGTGGTTTCAGGAGCAGGGAAGGTTTCCTGGCCGCAATGGCTGCAGAGCTGGCGCTGATCGAGGCATTGGCTGATCGCCTGCTTCCACTGGCCCGTGAGGGTGCGTTGATCGCTCTGGCGCAGGCCCGCTCCGAAGCTCTGCACAAACAGGCGTTGCAGGCTGGCCGGATAAATCGGCCAGGTGATCAGGGCGGCGCTGTGCTCGATCGAGTCTGGCCGGTTGCTGCTGTCGTTGGGGTCAAAGATGAACAAGGCCTCCTCGCCGTAGAGGCGCCGTCGGGCGGGTTCATCCAGGCAGCGGATCGCCAGTTCCAGCTGGCCGCGGAAGGGGTCGTGGCGGGTGAGCAGGCGAAACAGCAGCACCGCCAGCGAAAACAGATCGCTGCGGGCGCTTGGTTTGGCCTGCCCGAGCAGCACCTCGGGTGCCATGAAGCCGGGGGTGCCGAGCACGCTGCTGCTGCTCTGGCCATCCACATCCACGTTGTCGTTGTCGCAGATCAGGATTCGGCCGCTGCTCGGCTCCAGGAACAGATTTCCCAGCGACACGTCCTTGTAACAGAGGCCTTTGAGATGCAGCTGGTGGAAGGCTTCCGCCAGGTGGAAGCAGGCCTTGAGCACGGTGTGGAGGCTGATCTCGAGGTCGCCCCCGGCGTGGCGATGGGCCCCCACAAAGTCCTCGGGCCGCAGACCCATCAGATACCCGAAGCCCCCGGCCGCGGCGGGAAAGGCGGCCAGGCTGCCGGCGCTGGGCTCCAGCAGCGCCAGGGGCCAGAGGAAATCGCCGTTGGGTGCCCCCAGCCGGATGCTCTGCTGCAGCCGCTGCCGCAGCTGTGGATCCCTGGCGATGCAGGCGGGGAAATACCACTTGAGCGCGAGCCGTTCACCCCCCAGCTGCACGGCAAACACCTGGCCTTGGCTGCCTCCTCCGAGCCCCCGCTCAATCAGCAGTGGCTGCTCCAAACCGGCAAAGGGCAGGCTGGTGCCCTCAGGCAATAACCAGCTCATGCGGGCGCCAGGTCCTGCCCGATCGCCTGGCGGATGCCATTGCGGTGGGCCAGCGCCGTGCGGCGATTGGCAAAGCCATGGCGCACCGCGCGGCCATCGCGGAGCACCAGCACCAGCTGATGCTGTTTGCGCGACCCCAGCAGGATCCACGCTGCTATGGCACTGATCTGGAGCGGCCAGAACAACAGCGGAAAGGGCAACAGCAGCAGCCCGCCCAAGCAGACCAGCAGCCACCAGCTGAAGATGTGCGGATGCAGCGGCAGGCTCTGCACCGCTGCGGAGCGGATCTCGGCTACGGCCAGCTGTTGCTCACCCACGCTGATGCTGCGTGGTGGTGTTGGAGCCGCTGCCCGCGCCTGGCTGCTCGGTGCGCTCGGAGCTGGTGTGGCCGGCTCCGCCTCAAACACCAGCACCGGCCCGCTGCGCCCCAGCCGGATTTCATCGCCGTTCTCGAGCCGCCGGCATTGATGCACCTGGCGCCCTTCTAGGAAGGTGCCGTCGCTGCTCTGCCAGTTGCACACCAGCCAGCCCTGGCTACGCGAGAAGCGCACCACCGCATGGTGATCGGATACGCCCTCTTGGTTGGCCAGGCAGAGGCGGTTGCTGGCCGCGCGGCCGATGGTGAGGGGCTCCGCAGGATCCAGTGGGGCCACCTTGCGGCGATCGGCCGCCAGCACCAGGCGCGGGGATGCGCTGCTCATGGCTCCCCCCGCCGGCGGCGCCACCACAGCTGCCAGTCATCGCGAAGGTCGTTCCACCAGCCGCCATCGCCAGCGCGATAGGGCACCACGCGCCCGGGGAACAGCAGCGCTTTGCTGGCCAGGGCCAAGGCGATCAGCACCAGCACCAACAGCACCCAGCCCGGGATGGCCCCCACCCAGGTGGCGGCGAAGAAGGCCCGGATCGCGTACAGCCCGATCGTGAACGCCAGCCACAGCCGGAAGGGTTCCCAGGGGTCCCGTTGACGCTGCAACGATCGGCTCGAAGGCTGGCCGTAGCCTATGGCCGGGCTGCAACACCCGCCTGGCCACCCCATCGCAACTGGCTTCGTTGAAGGAGCGTTTGGCGCCCACGCCGGTGCGTCGCGCCTGGGTGGCGTTGGCGCGGGCTGCCGTCCAAGGCCCCTGGCGTGAGCGTCCGGCGGCCATCGCCCAGGTGTGGCCGTTGTTGCGGGCCCATCAAGCCAGCGTGGAGCTCTGGGCCGGTGGCCGCAAGCTGAGCGAGCTGGTGCTCGAGAACCAGCGCTATCGCCTGGGGCGCGATCCCGCCTGCGAACTCCCATTGGCGGAGCCTGGCCTGAGCCGGGTGCACGCCATCCTCGAGAAGCAGAGCCCGAGCGATCGCGAGTTTGCTCTCGAGGATTTCAATTCCGCCAACGGCCTGTTCCACCGCGACCGCCGCATCCGTTGGATCCAGCTGCGCGATGGCGATGCTGTGCGGCTGGGTTCACCACTGAAGGGCGAAGCGCCCGAGCTGCGTTATCGCCATCCCCGCAGCCCACTGGAGCAGGCGGTGCTGCTGGTGGGGTTGGCGGCCTTGGCCGGTTCCAGCCTGCTGGTGAGCGGCATGCTCGTGGCCGCCAGCATCGGCGGCGGCTCGAAGATCCGCTCCATCTCCGGGCCGGTGAAGATCTTCTCGGCCGATGGCCGCCAGATCGATGCCAAGGAGGGCTCTTCCACTGCCTTGCCCTCGCTGCAGGCCTACCCCCTGCATCTGCGCCAGGCCTTGATGGCCTCTGAGGAAGCGCGCTTCGGGTGGAACAGCGGCATCGACCTGTTCGGCACCCTGCGCTCTGCCCTGCTGGGCACCGGGGGTGGCAGTGGTCTCACCCAGCAGGTGGCCCGGATGGTCTATCCGGAGGTGGGCCGCGATCTGAGCCTTACCCGCAAGCTGCGGGAGCTGTGGGTGGCGCTGCAGCTGGAGGTGGGTTTCAGCAAAAACCGCATCCTCAAGCTCTACCTCGATCGCGCCTATCTGGGCTTGGGCACGGAGGGATTTGAGCAGGCCTCACAGCTCTATTTCCGCAAGTCGGCCAGTGATCTCGACGTGGGCCAGGCGGCGTTTCTGGTGGGACTGTTGCCCAGCCCGAATGGCTACAGCCCCTGCAACACCGACGATCCCGGGGCGGGCCTGGAGCGGCGCAATCTGGTGCTCAAGCTGATGCACGAGCAGGGCTGGCTCACGGATCAGGCCCTGATCGATGCCCAGCGGCGACCGCTCAACATCGACCCCTCCGCCTGCCGCGAATCCACCTTCAGCAGCTACCCCTTTTTCAGCGATTACGTGCTGGGTGAGCTGGAGGGCACCCGCTTCGGCCTCGATCTCAGCAGTGAAAACGCCGCTGGCAATTACGCGGTGGTGAGCACGATTAATCCCAAGCTGCAGCAGCTCGCGCAGGATCAGCTCAAGCGCTTCCTGGAGGGGCCGGCGGCTGCCGTTGGGCTCAGCCAGGGGGCCTTGATCACGGTGAACACCGAAACCGGCGACATCCTGGCCTACGTGGGTGGCGGCGATTACAGCCGCTCCAGCTTTGATCGGGTGCAGGCCCTCCGCCAGCCCGGCTCCACCTTCAAACTCTTTCCCGTTCTTGCGGCCCTGGCGGCTGGGGTGAATCCCGCGGATTCCATCTCCTGTGCCCCCTTGGCCTATGTGGCCGGCTGCCGCAGTGGCGGTGGCCGCACCAGCGTGGCGGAAGGGTTTGCGCGCTCTGAAAACGTGGTGGCCCTGCGCCTGGCGGAGCGCGCCGGCCTGGGCAATGTGCTGAAGCTGGCCCGCCGCCTGGGCCTCTCCACCCCGCTGGATGCCGACTACAACACCATTCTCGGCGGCCGCGAAACCTACCTCTATGAGCTGGCCCGCGCCTATGCGGTGGTGGCCAATGGGGGGCGTTCCGTGCCGATGCACGGCGTGAGCCGCATCTACGACCTGGGCATCTGCGGTTCGATCAAGAGCCTTGAGCAATGTCCGGAGCGGGGTGTCACCGTGCCCATCGGGGAGCAGAGCCGCCAGCTGCTCTCGCCGGAGCTCGCCGCCGCCATGGATCAACTCCTGGCGGGAGTGGTGCAGGGCGGTACCGGGCGGGCCGCTGGCCTTGTGCCCGATGCCCGTGGCAAGACCGGCACCACCAACAACGGCGTGGATGTGCTGTTTGTGGGCTATTCACCGTCGAGCCAGTTGCTCACCGCCATCTGGATGGGCAACGACGACAACACCCCGGCCCAGGCGGCCAGTGGTGGTTTGGTGGCGGAGTTGTGGGGGCGCTACATGCAGCAGGCCGCTACAGCAGTTCGCGGATCCGGGTGACCACCGCCCAGCCCAGCCCCAGCAGCAAGCCCCAGCCCCAGGAGCTGCTCAAGATCCGCTCCAGCGCCGTGCTGCGCTCATCGGGGTTCTGACGGGGCAGCTGCCAGCCCAGTTGCAGTGCTCCGTAGACCAACAGCAGCACCCAGGCGGGGATCTCCAACCCTCCGCTGCTGAAGCGAAACACCCGCCAGTGTAACAGGCTCAGCCCCGCCGCCAGGGCGATCAAGGCGCTGATGGCACCGGAGGCACCGCTCCACAGGCGGGTGATGCGCCAGCGCGTCGCGCATAGCGCCGCCAGGGCCAGGCAGGCCAGGGTCGTGAGGCAGTAGCGCAAAACCACATCGCCTAAGGGCAGCGGCGAATCGCCCAACAGGATCAACAGCAGGATCAGGTTGAGGCCGGCCTCCAGACCATTGGCGTGAATCCAGGCCTGGCTCAGCCATTGCCAGGCCTGCCGCGGCTGTGAGGCCTCCTGGCTGGCCAGCGGCCAGTACCGTTTCAGCCTTTTCAGCGGGCCCAGGCTGAGGGCCTGCAGCAGGCCTAGCACCAGCACCAGCACCACCCCGCCGCTCCAGCCCCAGCCATCGAACAGGGCGCGATCCAGTTCAGCTGCGGCCCAGGCGAACACCAGGGCTCCGGCCGCCCCGAGGGCTAAGCCAGGCCCAAACCGTTCAAGCTCCAGCTTCAGGTTGAGCATGCGTTCACGCGAGGCCCGTGGCGCGGCCTCTTGAGGCGGCGGCTCAGGGGCAGGCGCAGCCGCTTCGTCAGTCGGCGGATTGTGGTCGGCGGGTGAAACCTGGCCGATCGCGGCGTGCAGCAGATCGAGCAGTTCCTCCAGCACCGCCGGCGCATAGGTGACCCGTAGCTGGGCGGTGAGACTGGCCAGCGCTGATTGCTGCTGGGCGCCCTGGCTATGGAGCAGCTGCAGCAGTAGGGGCTGGCTGGCGAGATCGCGTACGGGGCCCCGCAGGCCTTCATTGGCCCCCAGGGCATCCATTAGGCGGTTGCTGAGGGCCCGCGATTGGCGCAGGCCGTTGGGGTCGGCTGCCAGCCATTGGCGCAGCTGCTCTCCCAGGTCGTGGCCGACACCCATTGGCGTGAATCCGCAGGCAACAAACAAAAAAGCGCCCCGTTGGGGGCGCCGTCGATCATCGGATCGGACAGGAGATCAAGCCTTGGTGGCCTGCACGCGGGCGCGGGCACGGGCCAATTCCTGTTGGGCCTTGATCTTGTCTGTGCTGGTGGGCTGGCCTTCGAACTTGGCCACCGCAGCGGTCGCGGCATCCAGCTCTTTGCTGGCGGCCTCAGCGTTGATGGTGCTGCCGAGCTCGGCAGCGTTCACCAACACGGTGACTTCATCGGCATCCACTTCAGCGAAGCCGCCTTGGAGGGCAATGGCCTTCCAGCCATTGCCCTCTCGCACCCGCAGCACACCGAAATCAAGGGCGGTGAGCAGGGAGACGTGACCCGGAAGAATGCCGAGCTGACCAGTGGTACTGGGCAGGATCACTTCGTCGGCGTTGCCGTCGAAGACGCTCTGATCAGGTGCCAGAACGCGAAGGGTGAGAGACATGGTTTAGGTCTCCGGATCAGCCTTTGGCTTCGGCTTGGATCTTGGCGGCCTTGGCCTTCACTTCGTCGATGTTGCCCACCAGGTAGAAGGCAGCTTCGGGGAGTTGGTCGAGCTCACCAGCCAGGATCATGTTGAAGCCGGCAATGGTGTCTTCGAGCTTCACATACTTACCGGGCATGCCGGTGAAGATCTCAGCCACGAAGAAGGGCTGGGAGAGGAACTTCTCGATCTTGCGGGCGCGGTCTACGGTCCGGCGGTCGTCTTCAGACAGTTCGTCGAGACCCAGAATCGCGATGATGTCCTGGAGCTCTTTGTAGCGCTGCAGGGTGGACTGCACAGCACGGGCGGTGCGGTAGTGCTCGTCGCCCACAACGGCGGGCTGGAGCATGGTGCTGGTGGAATCCAGGGGATCCACAGCGGGGTAGATGCCCTTGGAAGCCAGGCCGCGGCTGAGCACGGTGGTGGCGTCCAGGTGGGCGAAGGTGGTGGCTGGTGCGGGGTCGGTCAGGTCGTCCGCAGGCACGTAGACGGCCTGGATCGAGGTGATCGAACCCTCGAGGGTGGAGGTGATGCGCTCCTGCAGAGCACCCACGTCGGTACCCAGGGTGGGCTGGTAGCCCACAGCCGAAGGCATGCGGCCCAGCAGAGCCGAAACCTCAGAACCGGCCTGCACGAAGCGGAAGATGTTGTCCACGAACAGCAGCACGTCCTGCTTGTTCACGTCGCGGAAGTGCTCAGCCATGGTGAGAGCCGAGAGACCCACGCGCATCCGGGCGCCGGGGGGCTCGTTCATCTGGCCGTAGCAGAGGGCCACCTTCGACTTGGAGAGGTCGTCGGGGTTGATCACGCCCGATTCCTTGAATTCCTCGTAGAGGTCGTTGCCTTCACGGGTGCGCTCACCCACGCCAGCGAACACAGACACACCGCCGTGCTCTTTGGCGATGTTGTTGATCAGTTCCTGGATCAGCACGGTCTTGCCCACGCCGGCACCACCGAACAGGCCCACCTTGCCGCCCTGGCGGTAGGGAGCCAGCAGGTCGATCACCTTGATGCCGGTCTCGAACACCTTGGGCTTGGTTTCGAGGTCGGTCAGCTTGGGAGCTTCGCGGTGGATAGGAGCGGTGGTAGTGGTGCTCACCGGACCCTGCTCATCCACGGGCTCGCCGAGCACGTTGAAGATGCGGCCGAGGGTGGCTTCGCCGACGGGCACGGAGATGGAAGCACCGGTGTCCATGGCTTCCATGCCGCGCACAAGGCCGTCGGTGCTGCTCATGGCCACGGCGCGCACGCGGTGGTCGCCCAGGAGCTGTTGCACCTCAGCGGTCAGGGCTACGTCCTGACCGGCTGAGTTTTTGCCCGTCACGCGGAGGGCGTTATAGATCTTGGGCAGCTTGCCGGCCGGGAATTCAACGTCGATCACCGGGCCGATCACCTGCCGGATGATGCCTTTGGTGCCGGTGGCAGTAGCAGCAGCCATTTATGGGAGAAGTCGCTGGGGACGCGCAGCGGGCTCAGACCCGCTCCGAAGCGGCGCAACCTTACCACTGCGGGCCATCCCCACCGCTTGGTTCGGTAGAGCGACAGGCGCTGTTCGGTCAACCGCCCCGGTGAGTGCTTGAACCGCGGCCTGCTGCCCCCATAGCTTGGCACTCACGGATGGCGAGTGCTAACTCGTCTCCAGAGGCGCTTCGGCGCCGCGACCCTGGCAGCGTCTTTGGCGCCATGCCAATGGTTTCGCCATTTTCATTGCATTCCATCCATGGCTGCTGTTTCTCTCAGCGTTTCCACCGTCAAGCCCCTCGGCGATCGCATTTTCATCAAGGTCTCCGAGTCCGAGGAAAAGACCGCCGGCGGCATCCTTCTGCCTGACACCGCCAAGGAAAAGCCCCAGGTGGGCGAAGTGGTGCAGGTCGGCCCCGGCAAGCGCAACGACGACGGCTCCCGTCAGACCCCTGAGGTGAGCGTTGGCGACAAGGTGCTTTACAGCAAGTACGCCGGTACCGACATCAAGCTCGGCAGCGACGAGTACGTGCTGCTCTCCGAGAAGGACATCCTGGCTGTCGTCAACTGAGATCTGTCTCAGTCGCTTCGTTTTTCCCCTAACCGTTTTCTCAGCGAGAACCGCCTTCCATGGCTAAGCGCATCATTTACAACGAGCAGGCCCGCCGCGCCCTCGAAAAAGGCATCGACATCCTGGCCGAATCCGTTGCGGTGACCCTGGGTCCCAAGGGCCGCAACGTGGTGCTGGAGAAGAAGTTCGGCGCTCCTCAGATCATCAATGACGGCGTCACCATCGCCAAAGAGATCGAACTCGAAGACCACATCGAGAACACCGGTGTTGCCCTGATCCGTCAGGCCGCCTCCAAGACCAATGACGCCGCCGGCGACGGCACCACCACCGCCACCGTGCTGGCTCACGCCATGGTGAAGGCCGGTCTGCGCAACGTGGCCGCTGGCGCCAACGCCATCACCCTGAAGAAGGGCATCGACAAGGCTGCTGAGTTCCTGGTCGAGAAGATCAAGGAGCACGCCAAGCCGATCAGCGACTCCAACGCCATCGCCCAGGTGGGCACCATCTCCGCCGGTAACGACGAAGAGGTGGGCCGCATGATCGCCGACGCCATGGACAAGGTCGGCAAAGAGGGTGTGATCTCCCTCGAGGAAGGCAAGTCGATGACCACCGAGCTGGAGGTCACCGAGGGCATGCGCTTCGACAAGGGCTACATCTCGCCCTACTTCGCCACCGACACCGAGCGCATGGAAGCGGTGCTCGAGGATCCCTACATCCTCCTCACCGACAAGAAGATCGGCCTGGTGCAGGATCTGGTGCCCGTGCTCGAGCAGATCGCTCGCACCGGCAAGCCTCTGCTGATCATTGCCGAGGACATCGAGAAGGAAGCCCTCGCCACCCTGGTGGTGAACCGCCTGCGCGGTGTGCTGAATGTGGCCGCTGTGAAGGCCCCTGGCTTCGGCGATCGCCGTAAGGCCATGCTCGAGGACATCGCCGTTCTCACCAACGGACAGCTGATCACCGAGGACGCCGGCCTCAAGCTCGAGAACGCCAAGCTGGAGATGCTGGGCACCGCCCGTCGCATCACCATCAACAAGGACACCACCACCATCGTGGCCGAAGGCAACGAGGTGGCTGTGAAGGCCCGCTGCGAGCAGATCCGCAAGCAGATGGACGAAACCGACTCCTCCTATGACAAGGAGAAGCTGCAGGAGCGTCTGGCCAAGCTGAGCGGCGGTGTGGCCGTGGTCAAGGTGGGTGCCGCCACCGAGACCGAGATGAAGGACAAGAAGCTGCGCCTGGAAGACGCCATCAACGCCACCAAGGCGGCCGTTGAAGAAGGCATCGTTCCTGGTGGTGGCACCACCCTGGCCCACCTGGCTCCTGCCCTCGAGCAGTGGGCGGCCTCCAACCTCTCCGGCGAAGAGCTGATCGGCGCCACCATCGTGGCGTCCGCCCTCACCGCTCCCCTCAAGCGCATCGCTGAGAACGCTGGTGTGAACGGCTCCGTGGTGGCCGAGCACGTGAAGAACAAGCCCTTCAGCGAGGGCTACAACGCCGCCACCGGCGAGTACGTCGACATGCTGGCTGCCGGCATCGTGGACCCCGCCAAGGTGACCCGCTCCGGTCTGCAAAATGCCGCCTCCATCGCCGGCATGGTGCTGACCACCGAGTGCATCGTGGCTGACATGCCCGAGAAGAAGGAAGCAGCTCCTGCCGGCGGCGGCATGGGCGGCGACTTCGACTACTGATCGCTTTTCGTCGATCGATCTTTAGCCCCCGCTCCGGCGGGGGCTTTTTTCATGCCTCGGTTCGAGCGCTGTTGGAGTCGGTACCCAGTTCCAGCGCATCGTCGACGCCTTCATCAAAGACTGGACGAGGTGGAGGCCTAAGGACGATGAACGTCTAGCCGCGGTTCGCTAGAAAATGTTCAGAGCGAACAGTCCGTCGTCTGGGTTGTCTGGAACGGTATCTGTCATCACCGAATGAGTTCGCGTGCCGTTTCTTTCGCGACAGCGCAGATTGCTGATTGCTGCTGTGACTGTGCCGGCGGTCCAGTTGCTGGCGGGTGCTTTCCTCCCCGCCCAAGCCGCTGAAGCAGCGCTCTCCAGCTCCGACAACACCTTGCTGCTGATCTCAGCGGCGATGGTTCTGTTGATGACCCCTGGCCTGGCCTTCTTCTACGGCGGCTTTGTTCAGGGGCGCAACGTGCTCAACACGATGGTGATGAGCTTCGTGATGATGGGCATCGCCACCTTGGTCTGGGCCAGCTTTGGCTTCAGCCTGGCCTTCGCCGATGGCGGTGCGGCCCAGGCGGTGGTGGGTAACCCCTTCACCTTTGCCTTGCTCGAGCGTCTGCCTGAGGTTTGGGATGGTCTGGCGGTTCCCGGCCTGACCTTTGCTCTGTTCCAGGGCATGTTCGCGATCATCACGCCGGCCCTCATTTCCGGCGCCCTGGTCGAGCGAATCAGCTTCCGCTTCTGGTGCCTGTTCACGCCGATCTGGCTGCTGCTGGTCTATTCCCCGCTGGCCCACATGGTCTGGGGTGGTGGTGTCCTGGGCAAAGACCTCGATTTTGCGGGTGGCACGGTGGTGCACATCAGCTCAGGCGTGACCGCATTGGTCTTGGCGGGCCTGATCGGTGCGCGTCGCCAGTGGCCCAAAGCGGTCCGTCCTCCCCATGACGTGACCCAGATCCTGCTGGGTACCGGGTTGCTCTGGTTTGGTTGGTTCGGCTTCAACGGCGGCAGCCAGCTGGCTGTTGGTGGCGCGGAGATTCCCTTCACCACAACCCACGTGGCTGCCGCGGCTGGTCTGGTGGCCTGGTCGTTGATGGAAACCTGGCGTGACGGCAAGCCCACCGCCGTGGGCATGGCCACGGGTGCGGTGGCCGGTTTAGTGGGTGTGACCCCTGCCGCTGGTTTTGTGACCATTGGCTCGGCCATGGCGATTGGCGCCATCACCGCAGTGCTCTGCTACGGGTCAGTGCAGCTCAAGGTGAAGCTGCGCTTCGATGATTCCCTCGATACCTACGCGGTGCATGGTGTGGGCGGCACCGCCGGGGCTCTGCTTACGGGTTTGTTCGCCAACGCTGAATTGATCTCCTCCCACCCTGCGGGTCAGGTCTTAGCCGAACAGGGCCGCGGCGCCCTGGTGCTGGGTCAGCTGCAGGCGGTGCTGGTGGCTTACGGCCTGGCGGCGATCGGAACCTTCTTGATTGCGGGAGTTCTGCGTGCTCTCGGCGTTCAGTTCCGGGTCAGCGAAGATGCCGAAAACCTGGGTGTTGATGTGGCAGAACACGGCGAAGAGGCCTACGCCGAGCGCGTTGGCTCCCCGCAGCTGTTCTGATCCACCCACCAACAACGAATCCTCAGGTGTTGGGTTTAAAGGTCAACGCCACGCCGTTGTTGCAGTAGCGCTTGCCAGTGGGTTTGGGGCCGTCGCCGAACACGTGTCCTTGGTGCCCTCCGCAGCGGCTGCAGTGGTATTCAGTGCGCGGCACGATCAGCTTGAAATCCACCTTGGTGCCGATCGCCTTGGGCAGGGGCTGCCAGAAGCTGGGCCAGCCGGTGCCGCTGTCGTATTTGGCTTTGGAGCTGAACAGAGCAAGATCGCAGCCGGCGCAATGAAAGGTGCCGGCGCGTTTTTCGCTGTTGAGCGGGCTGCTGAAGGGGCGTTCGGTGCCTTCTTGGCGTAGCACCTGGTAGGCCGCGGGGCTGAGGCGGCTCTTCCATTCGGCGTCGCTGAGGTTCCACTGCGGGTCTGCCGCAGCAGAGGCCGCGTCAGCGGTTTTGCCGCCAAGCAGCGGACTGAGCAGAGCTGTGAGGCTCGCCAGGAAAGTGCGGCGGGGCATCGTCAAGGTGGAGATCGGAAAAGCCGGGCTGCGATCAGAGCTTGAACCAACCGGCGCTCAGGGCGGTGGCCAGACCCAGGAACACGGCCAGCAGGGTCCAGGTGATGCGGTTGAGGGTGGCTTCAGCACTACGGGCGCTGCTGAACATGGAGCTGCCGCTGGAGGCAAGCCCGCCCATACCATCGCCCTTGGGGCTGTGCAGCAACACGCTGATCATCAGCAGCACGCCGCTGGCCAGCCAGATCCAGGTGAAAACGGTTTGGAGCATGGCGGAAGCCTAGTGGGCCGGATCAGACCCCCAGGGTCTGAGGGATGCGGCTGGGCACGGCGGTGCTACCGACTGGCACAACCAGGGAGCTGCCCGTCATGCGCGAGGGCTGCGGCAGGCCGAGGATCTCCAGCAGGGTGGGAGCGATATCGGCCAGGCCGCCGCCGCTGCGCAGTTCCACCGCGTTGCCGTGGCCTGGCAGCTTGCGCTGCTCTCCTTCCACCAGGATGACGGGCACGGGATTGGTGGTGTGCGCGGTCCAGGGCCGGCCATCAGGCCCTTCCATCAGTTCGGCATTGCCGTGATCGGCGGTCACCAGCAAGGTGCCGCCCATGCGGTTGGTGGCTTCCAGCAGGCGCCCCACGCTCTGATCCACCGTGCGAATCGCATCGATCGTGGCGTTCATTTCGCCGGTGTGCCCCACCATGTCGGGGTTGGCGTAGTTGATCACCACGAGGGCATAGATGCCCTTGTTGATGGCGGCGATGCAGTGGTCGGTGAGTTGCTCAGCCGACATGGCCGGGGCCTGGTCGTAGGTGGCGACCCGGGGAGAGGGCACGAGATGGCGGTCTTCACCGGGGTAGGGCTGCTCGATGCCACCGTTCATGAAATAGGTGACGTGGGGATATTTCTCGGTTTCGGCCGTGCGGAACTGGCGGAGGCCGGACTCTGAAACCACTTGGCCCAATAGGCCATCGAGAGATTCCGGCGGGAAGGCCACCGCCACAGGCAAGCCCGCTTCGTATTGGGTGAACGTGACGACTTCGAGATCGTTGATTTGCTCGCGCTCAAAGTCGTTGAACTCCGGCAGCACCAGGGCGCGGATGATCTGTCGCACCCGATCCGGGCGGAAGTTGAAACACACCACACCATCGCCCGGGGCGATGCAGCCAGGGCCGAGTCGGGTGGGTTCGATGAATTCGTCGGTGGTGCCGCTGGCGTAGGCGCTCTCGAGGGCTTCCTGGGCGGAGGCAGCATCGGCCGGGCTGTCGTTGCAGAGCAGGCGGTAGGCCTTTTCGGTGCGATCCCAACGGTTGTCGCGGTCCATGGCCCAGTAGCGACCACAGATCGTGCTGATGCTGCCCACGCCTGCCTTCTCGATCTGTGCCTCGATCGTGCGCAGGTAGCCGGGTGCACTTTGTGTGGGTGTATCGCGGCCGTCGGTGATCACGTGCACGCACACCTTTTGGAGCCCGCGGCCCGCAGCCCACAGCAACAAACCGCCGAGATGGTCGATGTGGCTGTGAACGCCGCCATCGGAGCAGAGCCCGATCAAGTGAAGCGTGTTGCCGTTGGCCACCAGCCGGTCGGCCAGGGCATTGAGTTCAGGGTTGTCGTTGATGCTGCCGTCGCGCACGGCTTGGCTGATCCGCACCAGCTCCTGGCGGATCACACGGCCGGCGCCGATGGTGAGGTGCCCCACTTCGGAGTTGCCCATCTGATCGTCAGGCAGGCCCACATCAGCGCCGCTGGCCTCGATCAGGGTGTGGGGATAGGCATGCCAGAGGGCATCCATCACCGGTGTTTCTGCGGCACGGATGGCGTTATGGGCGTCGTCGTGGCGGTAGCCCCAGCCATCGAGGATGCACAACACCACAGGGGAGACCCCTCCGCGTTTGGATTCGGCTCCGGGCCCGGATCCGTAACCGTTCGCCGGTGGTTCCTGTTCCTGCCCTGGCTCGGTCGACGCAGAAGCTGTCACCCGTTCGATCCTGCCTCGCCGCAACGCCTTCTCATGCCAACCTACCCCGCGCCTTGATCGGGTCCCACTGTGATCCCGGCTGCGTCAGCTTTTGGCCACACCTGCTGATCCCGGTACCATCGGCGCCCTGCAGCGCACGCATGTCAGCCGATCGCATGGAGATCCTCTCGGCCGACGAGCTGGGGCGGACCCTCAATCGCCTTGCTTCTCAGGTGCTGGAGAGCGCTGCTGACAGCCATCAGTTGGTGCTGCTGGGGATTCCCACCCGCGGTGTGGCCCTGGCCGAGGTGCTGGCCCAACGTTTGGAGGCGCTTTGCGGGCATCCAATCGCCTGCGGCAGCCTCGATCCCACGTTTCACCGGGATGATCTCGATCGCATCGGCACCCGTCTGGCTACCCCAACCCAGTTGCCCGCCGATCTGGAGGGGCGCGATCTGGTGTTGGTCGACGATGTGATCTTCACCGGGCGCACCGTGCGCGCCGCCCTTGAGGCTCTGCAGGCGTGGGGTCGGCCCCGGCGGGTGCGGTTGTTGGTGATGGTGGACCGCGGCCATCGGGAGCTGCCGATCCAACCGGATTTCTGCGGCCGGGTGGTTCCCACCAGCAGGCAGGAGTTGATTGCGCTCTGCCTCCAATCGATCGATCAGGAGGAAGGGGTGTTTCTGATCAAAGAGGCTGGCTAAGCAGGGCCTCAGGCCACTGGCTCCAGCTCATCGCTGCGGAAATGAGCGCGGAAGCGCCCGAAGGCCACGATCACCGGCATGGTGGGGCTGATGGTGCGGCCCTTGTAATCGGTGAGCACCTGGAACACCTCTCCTTGTTGGCCCTTGAGATCGAAGGCCTGGCCGCGATGCTCGGGATGGTGGAAGACCACCACGCTCTGGCTGACCTTGACCTGATCTCCTGCCTGCATCGGGTGGTGGGGATGGGGGGATCCATCCTGTCACGCGTGATCAGCGGCGACAGGCGGTTTCGGGGCCGGCTTCCACCACCCGGCCGCCGAGCTCGCGGCAGGCTGCGCTGAAGGCCTGCCAGTCATCCATGCCCTGAGCCAGCTTTTGGGTGATCAGGTCGTTGAGCCGTTCGGCAGGCACGTTGGAGTCGAGCTGGCCGCCGTGGGCGTCGTGCTCCTCCTCGTGGCCGTTGCGCAGGCCTTCGATTCCTTTCTCCACTTGGCCGCGTAGGGCCAGTGATTGTTGCTTCCACCAGGGATGTTCGATCCGGTTGAGGGCATCGAGGGCTTCCCACCAGCGCTGCTGCGGAATCAGCTGCTCCGCCCGCTGCTTGAGGAATTTCTGCCGGTTCCACTCTTCGCTGAGCTGATCGCCGAGGGCGGTGCCACTGGCGTTGTGGGCGGCGTTGAGGGTGTTGAGCAGCTTGAGGGCTTCCTCCAGGCGGCCTTCGCGGTAGAGGTTCAAAGCCCTGCTTTCAAGCTGTTGCTGCCACCGGAGCAGCTGCTGCTGATCAGCGGGGGTGCTGGTGCCGGAATTCACCAGTTGCAGCTGCAGCTTCAAGGCCTCAGCCCAGGCCCCTTGGCGCCATAGCTCCTCGGCCTTCAGGCGGCGGCAGCGGCCCTGCTCCAGGGGCGCCTTGCCTCCCAGCCAGCGCAGGGCCGCCAGCTGCTCGCCATAGCGCAAGCAATCGTCGAGCCGGCCTTGCTCCGCAGCCCGCTCCAGGCGCCCCGGCAGTTGCTTTTCCCACCAGTAGGCCGTGCCCACGCCGGCCGCCACCAATCCCAGGGTGAGCACCAGCCAGAAGCGCGGGAGCCGGTGGCGGCGGATGGCCAAGGGGGTGCCCGATCAATCCATCCGTTCTATGGATCGATGCCCCCTGGATCACCCATTCGGGTGCAGCCCTGCAGCCGTCACCTCAGCGCACGCGGCCCAAGCAGCGCTGCGGCAGGGGCTGATCGGTGGCTAGATCCCGACCATCCACCACCAATTCCCCGCGGGCGTTGATGGCAAACCGCAGCTCCAGCCGGTCGCTGCCGGGCTCTCCGGCTGGTGTGAGCGGAATCGCCGCGGGCTGTTGGCTCCAGTCCTGCACTGCCGCCGCACCGGCGCTCTGGCGCCGCAGCACGGGCAGCCCGTTCACGAACACCACTTCGCTGCGTTCTTCGGCCAGGGGTTCCCCGAGCACCAGTTCCAGATTGGTCTGGCCGCTGCGGCTGCAGGCCAGACGCAGCGTTAGCGGTTGTTCGCTCGGCCAGGGCTGCCCCGGCAGAAAGAGCGGGTGCCAGCGGTGCTCGCTGCTGCGCTGGTCCCAGCAGCGCAGCGACACCCCGCGGTCCAGCACGTCTCTTACGACGACCCCCGGCGTGAGCCGTAGCGCTCCGAGGGCGACGGCCTCCACCGGGCGCTCCCCCCGCAGCGGCACCTGGGGCAGCCGCTCCTGCAGCCAGCTGCGGATCAGCGGCAGGCTGCTGCTGCCTCCCACCGGCAGCACGGCATCAATGTCGTCAGCTTGCACCCCGCAGCCCCGCGCCGCAGCCAGCACCTGCTCCAGCAGCTCATCGAGCAGGGTGAGTAGCTGCCGCTGCCGCAGCAGCAGATCGAGCTCGCGGCGGCTCAGGCGCAGTTCGATCGGTGCCGCGCCCGGGCCAGGGCTCCAGAGGGTCAGGGCCTCCTCGGCATCAGTGAGCTGGCACTTCAAACGCTCGCACCCCTCTAGCAGCGAGGGGCTGGAGGGATCCAGTGAGGCCAGCTCGGGGCGCCGCTTGACCTGGTCGGCGGCAATCCAACGATCGAGATCACGCCCCCCCAGGGCCAGGCCGGCTTTGCCGAGCACGCGAGCGGTGCGCAGGCTCTGGCGGCTGGCGGTGAGGTCGCGGCCGCCGAAGCGCAGCAGCTGGGCGATCGGGGCCGCTTTGCCCTCGCCTCCCTCCAGCGCCACCAGCGAGAGATCGGTGGTGCCGCCGCCCATATCCACCACCAACACCCGACTGCCTGGCGGCAGCCCCGCACCGATTGCCGCCGCTGTGGGTTCATCCACCAGGGCGATTTCCGGCACCGCCAGCTGGCTGGTGGCTTCAAGCAGCCATTGGCGATAACCCCGGTAGCTGTCGATCGGTGCCGTGAGCACGAGGCGTTCGGGCTGCACGGTCTGCGGTAGCCGCTGCCAGATCTGCTCGAGCAGCAGTTGGCCGCTCTGCTCCGGGCTGAGCCAGCCGCTGCGAGGCTCTGGGTTGCCGCCGCCGATGCGGCGTTTGAAGTCGCGATGCAGCTCGGTGCCCCCCTGCTCGAGCAGGCCGGCTTCGATCACCTGGCGGCCGATCAACGCCTGGCTGGATGACGCCTCCTTGAGCCAGATCAAGCTGGGCACAACGGCCGGATCGCGGGTGCTGATCGGTGTGAGCTCCAGCAGCTCGGGAGGCGCCTCTCCACTGCCTTGGAAGGCCACCACGGTGGTGGTGCTGCCCAGGTCGATGGCGAGGGTGCCGGCCACGGTTGAAAGCTGAAGGGAAGACAACGCCCCTGAGCGTGGCGCAACCATCGCCTGCATGGTGAGACCAGTGGGTCTCTGAGAGGCGGTGCTGGCGATGGAGCGGGTGTTGCAGGCCGTGTTGTCGTTTTACCGGGAGGATCCGGAGTTGTTGCGCCGTCTCGACCCGCTCTGGGCCTGCCGGGTCACGCGCGGCTGGAATGGGTTGCGCATCGAATGCCGGGACGGCGCCCATCGGGCGGTGGTGTGCCGCGTGATCGATCTGCTGCGGCCGCCCCTGGAAGCCCTGGCCCTGGTTCGGGAGATTCGGCTGCTGGCCCCAGGCAGCGAGCCGCTGGTGTTTCCGGTGCGGGTGCCCTTGCCCAGCAGCTTGCTGACCTACGATGAATCGATTGGTGATTAGTTCATGTATCTCGGCGTCAACGTCAGCCCCAAAGAGCTCGCGCAGCGCGCCGAGAGCCTGGTTCGCTTCTCCAGCAACCGCTACCTCACCACCGTTCGCATCGCTTTCCGCGCCAAGCAGCGCCGCTTCGATGACTTCGACGGCCTGCTGGAAGATTCGATGGTGAAGCCTGTGCAGCGCGCCATCATCGAGCTCAGCGACGAACAGGACCAGCCCGACCTGCTGCCTGGCTGAGGCTCGCAGCGGTGATCCAGCGCGAAGGAGAGGGTTGGCGGTTGGCCTGGGATGGCAGCCGTCAGCCCTTTTCTGTGTTGATGGCTGGTGAAGGCTGGGCCGCAGAACTCACCGAGCTCGAGGCATCGGCCCTGCGGGATGCGGTGTCGGATCTTGTGGCCCAGCATCAGGGGCTGGTGGATCAGCTGATGGAGGAGGAATCGATCGAGCTGGAACTCGAGCGCGATCCGTGGTGGTTGGCCATTGAGGGCGATCGCAGCAGTTGGTTGCTGCGGGTGGTGCTCACGCCCGAGGCAGGGCAGCGGGCAGTGGAGGGGAGTTGGTCGGTCGCTGCGGCCCGGCCGTTCAGTCAGGCGTTGCAGCAGCTGTTTGGCCAGCCGTGAGCTGGTGCAGTGCGCAGTAGTCGAGCTCGTCGAGGCCGGCGGCGCTGGATCGCTGCAGCAGAGCCGCAAGCCCGCTTAGCCCTTCGCTGTTGAGCCCGGCTTGCTGCGCGGCGGCCATGAACAGATCGAGGTCTTTGCGCAGGTGGGCCGTGGGGAAATTGGGGTTGCTGTAGTCGCCGCTGAGTTCGCGCTGCAGCTTTTTGTCGAAGGTGGGGGCGTAGAGGGCACTGCTGCGCAGCAGGTCCATGAAGGGCTCCACCGCCACGCCGCCTTGCTGCACCAGGTGCAGCGAAAGGCTGAAGGCGTGGGTGAGGCTGGCGATCAGCTGGTTGAGGGCCAGCTTGGTGGTCATCGCCGCGCCCACCGGGCCGAGATGCACGGGCTTCTGGCTGAGCTGGCGGAGCAGCGGCAGAGCTTCCTCCATGAGCTCATCCGGGCCACCGGCCATGAGCTGCAGGTTGCCCTCCAGGGCTTCAGGTCGGCTTCCCAGCACTGGTGCCTCCAGATAGGAGCCGCCGAGTGCATGCACCGCATCAGCTAGTTGCTGGCTTTCAGCCGGCCCGATGGTGCCGATCTGCAGCACACGGCGGCCTCGCAGCGCATCTCCCACCTGATCGATCAACACGCTCTGGGTGGTGGGTCCGTCGCTGAGCACGGTGATCAGCCAGTCGGCCTGGGCAGCGGCCAGCGCCGGACTGTTGGCCTGTTGGGCCCCGAGGTCCACTAGGGGCTGGCAGCGTTCGGGTTTGCGGTTCCACACCGTGAGCGTGTGGCCGCAGCCGAGCAGCCGCGTGGCGATGGCACTGCCGAGCAGGCCTGTTCCGAGCAGGGCAATGGTCATGGGGATCAGCTTGCCTGAGCTGTCGCGATGAGATTGGCCACGAGATTCAGCCGCTGATCAGCACTGCTGATCAGCGGCGTTCTCCCAGCGTTCCACCCACACTCCCCAAGGTTTTGCACGGTTTTTCCACAGGCGCTTGCGGCGCGTGACCCGGCTGCACTGGCGGCTGGGGAGAACGGTGCGGTTCTGCGCTTTCCCGTTGACAGCGCCCGCTGGGCCAGGCAGCGGGCTGAGCTGCCCCTGCACGCATGGCCCCAGAGGCCTGCTGCGAGCGCCGATCTTGCCCTGAGAGCGGTTGGGAATCGTCCGGTTGGGAGCCTGTTGACCGGCGCCCGGCGCTGTGGAGAACTGGTGGGCGTTACGGGGAGATCTGGATGGACAGTGCCGCCACGGTGAGCATGCGCGCTGAGGTGCCTGAGCCCCTGCTGCAGTCGATGCAGGGCTTCATTGAGGCCCATCCCAACTGGGATCAGTACCGCCTGTTCCAAGCGGCCCTGGCCGGTTTCCTGGTGCAGAACGGCGTTCAGACCCGCGAGATCACCCGCTGCTATCTCGCCAACCTCTTCCCCCAGCAGCGCCGCTTCAGCGATCCGATTGCTTGAGGCTGGCCGTAACCTCGCCGGGGTTGTTTTGAAGTTCCGGCCGCAGCTGCACGTAGGCCCCCGTCACCGTTGTGGTGAGCAGGGGCAGCACCCCCACCAACGCCACCAGCGTGGCCAGAAGCCCCAACCCTGAGACCAGCGCTTCCGCCACTAGCCCGATCAGCAGTGGAATCAACAGCAGCCCCACCAGGCCGCTGCACAGGAGTAACAGTCCCGGGCCGTGATGCTCTAGCAGCCACACGCCCTGGCGAAACAGCGCGGTGCCCCTCAGGCGGGTGTCGAGCACCAGGCACGGCCCAAATAATTGGCTGATCACCACGGCCAAGGCGGCGATCAGGCCCAGCAGCGCCGGCGCCGCACTCAGGCCGGGCAGCAGCAACAGCACCAGCGACCAGATCAGGCCGGTGATCAGCGCCACCGCCAGCAGGGCGCCGGCCAGGTAGGCCAGGTAGAGGCTCAGTCGTCCGCTGTGGCGGCACTCGCTGGGGCTGAGCTCCTGCCAGTGGATGGTCTGCTCCCGCGCGATCGCCAGGCCTGCGAGGGTGAAGCCCTCGATCATCCAGATCAGGCTGCCGCCATAAAGGGCAATGCCGCCGAGGCGCAGGAGCGCGGCCAACACGCCGCTATCGACCCTCTCGCCGCCCGCAAACAGGGCCCAGCCGGACAGGTGTGTGCCCAGAGCCACCAGGCTGAAAGCCAGTAGCAAGGGCTGGTGAGCGATGCCTCTCCAGCTCTGCTGGAAGGCGACCCAGCTGTTCAGCCGGATCGGCTTCACAGAGGCCCCAGCAGCTCAAACAAGCGTTCGGCGCTGGCCTCCGGCACCGGCAGGATCGAGAGGCGATTGCCATTGCGCACCACCGGCAGTTCCTCCACGCTGAACTGCTCACGCAGGGCATCGAGGCTCAGCAGCTCGCCGAAGCTGCCCACGTAGCGCAGCCGCACGCAATCCCAACGGGGCTTCTCTGGGCTGGATTTGGGATCGAAGTATTTGTTGGTGGGATCAAACTGACTGGGGTCGACCAATCCGGTCTCAATCACCTCCATCAGCCCAACAATGCCGGGCGGTTTGGCATTGGAGTGATAGAAGAAAGCGCGGTCGCCGATCTGCATCGCACGCATGAAATTGCGCGCCTGATAGTTGCGAATGCCATCCCAGAGCGTTGTGCCTTCCTGCTTTAGATGCTCAATCCCGTACACATCGGGCTCGCTTTTCATCAGCCAGAAGGCCATTGCTGCTGGGTGCGTTGCGGCGAGGCTAGCGGTGCTCCATCACGGAGACCGATCTGGGTCAGAGGCTCTGCACCAGTTGGCGGAAATGGTCGCCGCGGGCTTCGAAATCCCGGTACTGATCAAAGCTGGCGCAAGCCGGTGAGAGCAGCACCGCTCGGCAGTTCTGCTCAGCCGCCAGTCGCTGGGCGAGGGGAACCGCCTCGCTCAGTCCAGCCACCCGATGCACCGCCCCGCTGTAATGGCTGGCCTCCAGCAGCTGTTGAAAGGTGTCCCGCGCGGCGCCGAACAGCACCACAGCCCGGGCCTCTCGCTCCAGCCCGGCAAGCCATCCAGCCGCTTCGCCTTGTTTGGCTTCACCGCCGGCCAGCACCACCAAGGGCCCTTGCAGTGCGCGCAGCGCCACCTCAGCGGCGTCGTAGTTGGTGGCCTTGCTGTCGTTGAACCAGCGCACGCCATCGCGCTCTCGGATCAGCTCGAGGCGATGGGGCACGCCGGGAAAGCAGCGCAAGGCTGCAGCCATCTGTTCGGCGCTCAGGCCCACCTCCAGACCAACCGCCACCGCCATCAGCATGTTCTGGCGATTGTGGGCACCGGGCATCGCCAGGGCATCGGCTGGCAGCAGTGGTCCACTCGCCTGGCAGACCTGATTCGCCTCGATCCAAAGATGGGGTTCGATGCCGGCGGCACGGGCTTGCTCCCGGCTCTCGGCCGTCACCCAACGGGCCTGATCCCAGCTGGCGGCGCGGCTGCGCAGGTCGGGATCATCGGCGTTGAGCACGCGCACCGTTGAGTGCTCCAGCAGGCTGCGTTTGATGGCCCGGTAGTTGTCGAGGGTGCCGTGGCGCTCCAGGTGATCGGGGGTGAGGGTGGTCCACACGCCGATGCGCGGGGCCAGGGCCGGTGCCGATTCGATCTGGTAGCTGCTCAGCTCCACCACCAGCCACGTAGGAGCATTGGCCCCGCTGCGCGCCAGGGCCAGCTCTGCTGCAGAGAAGCCCACGTTGCCGCACATCGGGGCGTCAAGCCCGGCTTGCTCCAGCAGGTGGGCGATCAGATGGGTGACGGTGGTTTTGCCGTTGGTGCCGGTGATGCCAATCCAGGGGACTCCGGCACTGGCTTCCCAGGCGGTGGTGATTTCGCCATCGGTACGAATGCCCTGCTGACGCAGGGCTTTGAGAGTGGGGTGATCCCAGCGGATGCCTGGGCTCACAATCACCCGCGCTGGCTGAACCTCGAGCGCCGTGAAGCTGGCCGGCTCCAGGGGGACGCCTAAATGAACGGCAATGCCTTCGCGGCGTAAGGCATCAGCGCGTTCCTGGAGGGCCGGGCCGTCGCCGCTTTCCAGTACCAGCACCGATGCGCCTCGCTGATGAAGCAACCGGGCCGCGCCCACGCCTGAACGCCCGAGCCCCAGCACCACCTGCAGCGACATCACCTGCGTGGGCAAGAAAACAAGTGGGCGATACTGGAATCGAACCAGTGACTCCTACCGTGTCAAGGTAGTGCTCTACCTCTGAGCTAATCGCCCTCAGAGCCTTGCGGCCCCAGGAACCTAGCAGCCGGGTTCCTCAGCGCCGCTGCATCACCAGGCGCCAGCGATCCCGCTTGGTGGGCTGAATCTCCAGGATTTCGAGCTCGCCGCGTCCATCGAGTCGCACCCGATCACCGCAGCGCAGCTCCTTGCTGGGGCTGGTGATCACCTGCCAGTTCACCCGCACCGATCCCTGGCGGATCAAGTCGGCCATGCGGCTACGGGAGAGACCGAGTCCGGCTGATGCCACAGCATCGAGCCGCAGGGAGGCCTCCACGCTGCTCAGCTGCTTGGGTGCGCGGCTGGCCGGCCACTGCAGCTGCTCCAACGGCACCACCTGCAGCTGCACCGGCACGCTGCGCACCTGCGCCTCACGCTGGTCGGCCAGTACTTCTGCTTCCTTGCGGATCAGGGCCTGGGCGCCCCGATCGCCTCGCATCCACACATCCCCCAGATCGCTGTCTTGGAGCCCGGCTTGCCGTAGCCCTTCGCGCACATCGGCTGGCTCGGCGGGGTCAAACAGAAAGTTGCCGCTCACCACCAGTCCGCAGATTTCGGCCAGGGGGGCCGGTGCATCCACCAGATCGGCCTGATCCGCTCGGCGCACCAGCAGCCGGCAGCGCTCCGCCTGGGGCCAGCCTCCATCGGCCCATAGGTCCACTTCGCTCAAGGCGCCGAGACGGGCCTCCGCTTCTTCCTTGAGTTCCGCATCCACGAAGTCGCTCCAGCAGGGCTCCCAGGTGCGCAGCGCCTGCTCCGCCAGATCGATCAGGCCCGCCAGCTCCTGCGGGCGGCGGCTCCCCTTGAGCAAGGTGTCGCGCGGCAGCATCGCGGGTCCTCAGTTGTCGTTGAGGCGCACCACCGCTTTGGGCCGCCCTTCCTGCAGACGGGTCCAGGGGATCTCAACACCGCTCGGCATTTCCACCAGCAGCAGCCAGTTGCCCTCCTCAAGCCGGTTGCGCAGGGCCCGCACCCGGTCGTCCACATCGGAGCTAACGCTGGCGGCGGCGGCGAAGCTGCCCATCCAGCCCGATCCCAGTCCCAGCAGGCCACCGATTAGGTGGGAGCCGATCGAGCCAGCGAAGGCGAAGGTGTCGAGGTCGGTGATGAAGGTGAAGGTGAGGCCCGCGAAGAATCCAAAGGGGATCAACCACGTGGCCATGCGCCGCTGACGCAGCCGGCGCGCGAGGGCGGGATTGAGATCAGCGATCTCGGCGATGTCGGTTTCCCCTTGGCCGATGGCCACCAGCCGCTGCGGGGGCGGGGTGAGCTGGCTCAATTCCGTGTTGAGCTGCCGCAGCCGTTTGCGCTCCGCTACCACCACCACCACGCTGCTGCCCACGAACCCGGCCCTGAGAAGGGTTGATTCTCTCCTGCGAGATGGGGGTGAGACCCCCCTCTCTACACTTCACCTCCGGCCGCCCCCACCCCGCCGGGTCATGACGAAGGTTCTGGTTTCCGATCCCATTGATCAGACAGGGATCGACATCCTGTCGCAGGTGGCTCAGGTGGATGTGCGCACGGGCTTACCGCCCGAGCAGCTCAAGGAGATCATCGGCGACTACGACGCGCTGATGATTCGCTCCGGCACCACCGTGACGGCCGACATCATCGAAGCCGCCGGCAAGCTGCGGATCATTGGCCGCGCTGGTGTGGGCGTGGACAACGTGGATGTACCCGCCGCCACCAAGCGTGGCGTGATCGTGGTGAATTCACCCGAAGGCAACACCATCGCCGCCGCAGAGCATGCGCTGGCGCTGATGCTGTCGCTGTCGCGCCATGTGCCCCATGCGCACGTGAGCACCATGGCCGGCGGCTGGGACCGCAAAAAATATGTGGGCAACGAGCTTTACAAGAAGAAGCTCGGTGTGGTGGGTCTGGGAAAGATCGGCTCCCATGTAGCTCGGGTGGCCAAGGCCATGGGCATGGAGTTGCTGGCCTATGACCCGTTCGTGTCGCCCGAGCGCGCCCAGCAGATGCAGGTGAAGCTGCTGCCGTTGGCGGAGCTGTTCGCCGAGGCCGATTACGTGAGCCTGCACCTTCCTCGCACCCCCGACACCGAAAACCTGGTGAATGCGGAGCTGCTGCGCACGATGAAGCCCACGGCGCGCATCGTGAACTGTGCCCGCGGCGGCATCATCGATGAGTCGGCCATCGCCGAAGCGGTGGAGAAGGGTGTGATCGCCGGCGCTGCCCTCGATGTGTACGCCAAAGAGCCCTTGGAGGCTGATTCAGCGCTGCGCAGCGTGAGCGAGCGGCTGATCCTCACCCCGCACCTCGGCGCTTCCACCGAGGAGGCCCAGGAAAACGTGGCCATCGATGTGGCCGAGCAGATTCGCGACGTGCTGCTGGGCCTGCCGGCCCGCAGCGCCGTGAACATTCCCGGCCTCAACGCCGAGGTGATGGAGCAGCTCAAGCCCCATCTGCAGCTGGCGGAAACCCTGGGTCAGCTGCTCAGCCAGCTCGCCGGCGGTCAGATCAGCGAGCTGGAAGTGCGGCTGCAGGGCGAATTCGCCAGCCATCCGGCCCAGCCCCTGGTGATTGCGGCCCTGAAGGGCCTGCTGTCCACCGCCCTCGGCGATTCGATCAACTACGTGAACGCCGGCCTAGAGGCCAAAGACCGCGGCATCCACGTGCTCGAGGTGAAGGACGATGCCGCCCGCGACTTCGCCGGCGGTTCGCTGCAGCTGAGCTCCAAGGGCGCCAATGGCAATCACACCGTGACCGGAGCGGTGTTCGCCGATGGCGAGCTGCGCATCACCACCATCGATGAGTTCCCGGTGAACGTGGCCCCCAGCCGCCACATGCTGTTCACCCGTCACCGCGACATGCCCGGCATCATCGGCAACCTGGGCTCGGTGCTGGGCGAGCACAACGTGAATATCGCCTCGATGCAGGTGGGGCGCCGCATCGTGCGTGGCGACGCCGTGATGGTGCTCAGCCTCGACGATCCCTTGCCCGCCAGCCTGCTGGCCACCATCCACGGCATCGAGGGGATCCAGGAAGCCCATCCGGTCACCCTCTGACGGCGGAGGCACCCGCTGATGACGCTCTCCTGGTGGCGGCTTGAGCTTCCCGCGCTTCCCGAGCTCGAAGAATCGCTGATCTGGAAGCTCAACGCCCTCGGAATCCCGAGGGTGGCGGTGCGCCATCGCCCAGAGGCTCCGGATCAGCGGCAGCTGGTGGCGTGGCTTCCCGAAGCCGATTGGCCGGAGCCGGAACGGCAGCAGCTGGAGCAGGCCCTGGCGCCCCTTGCCGACACCTTCGGCCTCAGCCTGCCGCCGATCGCCTGGGAGCAGCAGGACGACGAGGATTGGAGCCTTAGCTGGAAGCAGCACTGGCAGGCCGATCCCGTCGGGGAGCGGCTGTTGATCCTGCCGGCTTGGCTCGACTTGCCGCCGGAACACGCCGATCGCCTGGTGATCCGCATGGATCCCGGTAGCGCCTTCGGCACCGGCAGCCATCCCACCACCCGCCTCTGCCTCGAGGCGATCGAGCAGTTGGCTCAGCAACGCGGTACGGAGCAGCGTCCCGACCTGGGGCCGATCCGTGTGGCGGATCTGGGTTGCGGCAGCGGCATCCTCGGCATTGCAGCCCTGCTTCAGGGCGCCAGCAGCGTGGCTGCGGCCGATACCGACTCCCTCGCCGTGCGAGCCACCCGCGACAACGGGGTGGTGAGTGGCTTTGCCGATCGCCTCACCGTGGAGCTGGGCTCGGTGGAGCGCCTGGCGGAGCTGCTGGGCGGCCAGCCGGCCGATCTCCTGCTCTGCAACATCCTGGCCCCGGTGATTGAGGCGCTGTGTCCGGAGTTCCACACGGTGCTTGCGGCCGATGGTCTCGGCTTGCTTAGCGGCCTGTTGGTGGACCAGGCGCCCCGGCTGGAGCAGGCTCTGGCGGAGCAGGGCTGGCAGGCGGAACTCACCGCTCAGCAGAGCCAGTGGGGCTTGATGACGATCCGGCGCGCCTGAAGAGCAGCGCCCCGGATCTGCTGATGTTGCATAAGGCACGCTGATCTGTGCCCTGTGTTCTGATTGGGCTTCGCGGCCAGACGCCCTCAGAACCCCAGAACGACACCTTGGCGGATGTAGGAAGGGTCCGTCCTACGGGCCCGGGAACTTTCCCAGGAGCCTGTGAGCCCCAATCCCTTCCATGGCTTCCTACAAGGTCACCCTCATCAGCGAGGCAGAGGGCCTCAACAAGACCATCGAGGTTCCCGACGACCAGTACATCCTCGACGCCGCTGAAGAGCAGGGCATCGACCTCCCCTACTCCTGCCGTGCTGGTGCCTGCAGCACCTGCGCCGGCAAGATCACCGCTGGCACCGTGGACCAGTCGGACCAGAGCTTCCTCGACGACGACCAGATCGAAGCTGGTTTCGTGCTCACCTGCGTGGCCTACCCCACCAGCGACTGCACCATCAAGACCCACGCCGAAGAAGAGCTGTACTGAGCTCCAGCTGGGCGTGACCCTTCACGCCCTGTCTGTTTCGCTTCACGCCACCACCCTTCGGGGTGGTTTTTTTGTCTTTAAGCGCTTTGCTCGCCGTGACCGCTGCTTCCACCTCGGCATCCACGCCACCTCAGGTGCAGGCGCTCTATGCCCACGGCACGGAGCACACCAGCCCCGGCGGGCAGTACAGCTTTCGGGTGCTCGGGCCCTGCTGTCGTCTGTTTGATCGCGAGGAGCTCCCCTGGCCCTGCTGCCGCATCGCCTGGCGTAGCAAGGAGCCCAGTTGGCGGCGGGTGGGGCGCCGCTTCGTGGCCGATCTGGCCGCCCGCCGCTGCCCCTCCTATGCGGTGGAGCTGCTGCAGCCGGGTTCCAGGCCCACCGTCACCGTGCTCACGTTGTTTTCGCTGCGGCTCAGCGGGCCCCTGCAGGAGTGGTGGTACAGCAAGCAACCCACCTCCTTCGAGCCTGAGAACGTCAGCCCGCCGCCGCTCGATCCGTGAGGATCAAAAAAAAGACCCCTCCGGCTGGAGGGGTCTGAAGAGAGTCAACGAGCAACTAGATCAGAAATAGATCTTGCCGCCGCCCCACTGGGCGCCCTGCACTTTGGGGGCGACCAGGATGAAGCCGGCCATCAGGCGCAGGTCTTCGTCGCTGAGATCGCGCATCTTCACGAAAACATCGCTACTGCGGATGCTGGGGTGCACGTCGGCAATGCTGTACTCGCCGTCGTAGCTGGTGGGGTCTTTCATGTAGTCCACCAGGGCGTCCACGTTGTCGCGGGCGGGTGTGGCAAGGGCCAGGGTCTCGGGATCGAGGCCCACGTTTTGGTTGGTCTTGGTGATGCCACCGGCGTGGCACTCACCGCAGCTGCTGTTGAAGATCTTGCGGCCCGCTTTGACTTCCTGTTCGCTGAAGGTCACCGAAGCACCGTCGGCGTTGACGGGAACGGTGAGCTGGTCAGCGGTCCACTGGGCAGCCTGCGCGGGGCCGGCCAGACCCACCAGCAGCGCCAGGGGCAGAACCAGCATCCGGGCCAGGGTCCGGAGGGCAGAAGAGAAGGAAGAGGCCATCGAAAAAGCCGGCAAGGTGGCGGTAGAGACCGCGCCAGAGCCCTTGTATCACGGCCGATGGGCCTGCTGGTTGGCGCAGCGCCAGGCACTCACGAACTGTTGCAGCCTCAGCTGTCTTCCGGGGCGATTTCAACGCTGAGGAAGTCTTTGGCCAGCTCGGTGTTGGGGAAGATCGCCCGGGCTTCGTTGAGCAGGTCGTCGGGGGTGACGGGATTACCCGGCACGTAGCGCGGGCTCAGGTGAGTGAGCATCAGCTGCTTCACCCCTGCAGCCAAGGCGGTTTGCGCGGCCATGGTGCTGGTGGAGTGCTGGCGGGCGAAGGCCATCTCCGCTTCGGCGTGGGCGAAGGTGCTCTCGTGGATCAGCAGGTCGGCCCCCTGGGCCAGCTCCACCGCCGCTTCGCTGAACACGGTGTCGGTGCAGTAGACAACGCTGCAGCCGGGGCGTTCCGGGCCGCAGAGGCTGGCGCCGTTGATGATCCGGCCGTCATCGAGCACGACCTCGCGGCCGGCCTTGAGCTCGGCGTAGACCGGTCCAGGCGCGATCCCAAGCGCACGGGCCTGCTCCACGTCAAAGCGGCCGGCGCGTGGTTTCTGGTCCACCCGATAGGCGTAGGCCGGAACCCGGTGGATCAGCTTCGTGCAACGCACGGTGATGTCATCGTCATCGAGCAGCAGGGCACCGCTGCTGGCGGCGTCTTTGACGCGATGGCTCCGCAGCGGGTAACCGATGCGGGTGGAGGAGGTGCGCAGAACACCCTCGAGGTAGTCCCGCAGAGGATCGGGGCCGTAGAGGTCGATCCCATTGCAGGTGCCCGCCAGCCCCAGGCTGGCTAGCAGCCCCGGCAGGCCGAACACGTGATCCCCATGCATGTGGGTCACGAAGATCCGCCGGAGCTGGCTCACCCGCAGCTCGCTGCGCAGGAACTGGTGCTGCGTGCCTTCCCCGCAGTCGAACAGCCAGAGCTCGGCCCGTTGCGGCAGGCGCAGGGCCACGGCCGATACGTTGCGGCCGCGGGTGGGGACGCCGGAACTGGTGCCGAGGAAGGTGACCTGCACGGCCGGCCGGAGGCTCCCCGGTGTGACTGATCCGATGGTGCCACGGCGTCGACGGCTGGCACTGGCGAGATGCCCATCCACTCGTAACAATGGCCTGCCTTGCCTGTTTGGCCCGCGATGGCTCGCTTGAGACGCCTGCCGCTGGGAGCGCTCCTCGTGCTGGCTCCGCTGTTGGCGCCCCAGGGGGTGATGGCCCGTTCGGCTCAGCCCCAGGCGAGCCGATCAGCTGCCGCCAGCCAGGCCGGCGAACCCGTGCTGCGGGTGTTGGTGGTGCAAGGGCAGGAGGCACGGCTTCGACCTGCGCTCTCGGCCGCAGGTTTGCGGTTGCGCGATGCCCAGGGACGGGTCCTGGAGGAGTTCAGCGGCCAGGTGGTGCTCCAGGCCTCCGTCGATGGCACTTGGCTGCGGCTGGTGCATGCAGATGGATCCGACAGCGAGCAATGGCAGCTGCGGCAGGTGTGGCTGGAGGCGCTGGCTGGTGCCGAAGAGCCTGACCCAGGTGTATGGGTTGGCCAGCGTCGCTACCGCGGCCGCCTGCAGCTCATTCCGCAGGGCGGGCAGCTCCAGGCGGTGAACCACGTGCCTTTGGAGACCTATCTGCCCAGCGTGGTGGGCAGCGAAATGCCAGCCAGTTGGCCCCAGGAAGCGCTTCAGGCCCAGGCTGTGGCTGCCCGCACCTATGCCCTCAAGGCCAGAAAGCGCTCGGCGGTCTTCGATGTGCAGGCCACTACCGCCAGCCAGGTGTACAAGGGCGTGGAAGCGGAGACCCCCTCGACCCACGCGGCGGTGCAGGCCACCCAGGGCTTGGTGCTCACTTACAACAACGCCCTGATCGACGCGGTCTTTCACAGCAGCAGCGGCGGCAGCACCGAGAGCAGCGGCGATCTGTGGCCGCGGCAGTTGCCGTACCTGGTGAGCGTGCCGGATTTTGATCAGGCTTCACCAGTGCGCGATTGGCGTTTGCCCCTCGATCGCTCCCGCTTGCAGCGAGCGTTTCCGGAGCTCGGTGGAGCCCTGGGTATCGATGTGGTGTCCACCACGCCCACCGGCCGTGTGCGGCAAGCCCGGGTGGTGGGGCCTAGCGGCCAGCTGTCGCTGACTGGTGCTCAGTTGCGCTCCCGCTTGGGTCTGAAAAGCACTTGGGTGCGTTTTGAGTTGGTGCCCACCGCTGACGCAACGGCGCCCGTTCCTGCCGCTGGCGCGGTGCCGCTCCTGACTGGCTCGCAGTCGGATGCCGCTACGGCTGTTGTGCCCGTTTTGCCGCCACCGCCTCTGCCGGCCTTCTCCCTGCCGGTGCCCTCCACCAAGACCCCGGAGGTGGTGCAGCTGGTGGCTGTGGGCCGTGGCTTCGGCCATGGCGTGGGGATGAGCCAGTGGGGGGCGCTGGCGATGGCCCAGCGCGGTGAGTCGTTCAGTTCGATCCTCAAGCACTACTACCGAGGCACGGCCCTGCAGCCCTACAGCGAGCTGGCGCGCACCACCGCTGCTGGGCGAGGCTGGACGAACGACAGCCCGCGCTCTCTGGCCGTTTCGCCTTGATCGCATCCCCCACATTCCTCGCCTCCCCCTCCTGGCAGCGTCAGTTGTGGGTGGAGGCTGATCCGGAAGCGGTGGCGGTTTGTGTGGCGGAGCGTCTGCATCAAGCCCTAGAGCAGGCGGTTGTGCTGGGTCTGGCCACGGGCCGCACGATGGAACCGGTGTATGCCGTTCTGCGGCAACGGTTGTTGGGCCTGGCGATGCCGCAACGGCAGGCGCTGTTGCGCCGTTGGTGCAGTTTCAACCTCGATGAATACGTGGGACTGGGGCCGGATCACCCCCAGTCGTTCGCGGCATTCATGCAGCGGCAGCTAGCCGGGCCGTTGCAGCTCGAGCCTGGATGCCTGGCGATTCCTGATGGTCTGGCGCTCGATCCAGATGCCGAGGCTCATCGCTACAGCGCCGCCGTGGCGGCGGCCGGCGGCATTGATTTGCAACTGCTGGGGCTCGGTAGCAACGGCCATGTGGGCTTCAACGAACCGCCGTGCTCGGAGGCTGAGCCCTGCCGCTGTCTCAGTCTCAGCCTCGCCACGCGCCAGCAGAACGCTGGGGCCTTTGGGGGCGATCCAGCTGCTGTGCCTGCCCGGGCGATCACCCTGGGCACGGCGGAGATCCTTGCGGCCCGCCGGCTGCTGCTGGTGGTGACCGGCGCCGCCAAGGCCGAGATCCTGCGGCGGACGCTGCTGGAGCCCCCCTGCCCGGAGGTGCCGGCCAGCTGGCTGCAGCGGCATCCATGCCTGGAGGTGGTGGTGGACCGGGCTGCCGCAGCGCAGCTGGAGCTCAGCTGAGGGCCGCCTCCATCAGAGCTTCATCGGCTTCGAGATTGCTCGTCACGCTGCGCACGTCATCGAGTTCTTCGAGGGCATCCAGCAGCTTCAGGCAGCCGGCCAAGGCCTGGGGATCTTCCAATTTGCAGGGGGTGCTGGCGATCCAGCGGTGCTCCCAGCTGCTCACTGGCAAACCTTGGTTGCGCAGGCCGTCCTGGAGGGCTTCCAGCTGCTCAAAAGCGCCCAGCACTTCGGCGCCATCGGGGTCGAGCTCGTAGCTGATCACGGCCGGGCCACCCTGCTCTTCCAGCTCCAGCAGCTGCTCCAGGAGTGTGTCCTCCGCCAGGCCAGGCTGCACCAGCCGCACCACGCTGCGGTGCTCAAACAGGTAGCCCACACAGCCGGTTTCCCCGAGGTTGCCCCCGTTTTTGCTGAAGGCCAGGCGCAGCTCGGCGGCGGTGCGGTTGCGGTTGTCGGTGAGGGCTTCGATCAGCACAGCAACACCACCGGGGCCGTAGCCCTCGTAGCGCACTTCTTCGAAGGCATCGGCGCCGCCGCCCCCCTGACCGGAGCCCTTGGCGATCGCCCGTTCGATGTTGGCGTTGGGCACCCGCGCGGCTTTGGCCTTTTCGATCGCCGTGCGCAGCTGAAAGTTGCCGTTGGGATCTGCGCCCGCCCGGGCCGCCACCATGATTTCGCGCCCCAGCCGGGTGAACACGGCGCCGCGCTTGGCATCCACCACCGCTTTGGTGCGCTTGATCTGGGCCCATCGGCTGTGGCCGGCCATGGTTGCTGCGGAAGAAAACGAAGGGTTGGGGCGACTCTGGCCGACTGCGGCGCTGGTGTTCAGCCGGCGGCATCGAGCACCAGTCGAGGCTGCAGCTGGCCGCCAGCCTGCACGCGGGCCATGCCCGCCAGGTTGCCATCCGGGCCCACCACCACCACTGGTGCGTCGATCGGCCAGGCGGGATCACAGCTCTGGAGCCGGCCGCAACGCCAGCCCGGCAGCTGATCAGCCTCCAGCCGGTGTTGAAGGAGGTGGCTGAGGGCAAGGAGCGGATCCACCAGAGCCGGTGGGGGATCGCTGTCGAGCTGATCCAGCGCCACGCTCTGCTCGAGCTGGAACCCCAGCGCTTCGGTGCGCCTGAGCCGCGCCAGGCTGCCGCCACAGCCCAGGGTCTCCCCCAGATCTCGAGCCAGCGAGCGGATGTAGGTGCCGGCGGAGCAGCTCACCTCCAGCTCCACTTGCCCGAGCTCCTGGTTCCAGCTCAGCAGTTCCAGGCGGTGGATGCTCACCGGCCGCGGCTGGAGCTCCACCGCCTGCCCGGCACGGGCCAGTTTGTAGGCCCGCTCCCCATTCACATGCACGGCGGACACCGCCGGCGGTCGCTGCTCGATCGCGCCGCGGAAGGGCGCCAGGGCCGCCTCGAGCTCGGCGGTGCTCAGGGGCGGGATCGCCTGCTGCTCCAGCACCTGCCCCTCGAGGTCGTCGCTGTCGGTGCGCAAACCCAGTTGCACCACGCCGCGGTAGGTCTTATCGCCGCTCAGATAGGGCAGTAGCCGCGTGGCGGGCCCCAGGGCGATCGGCAGCACGCCGGTCACGGCCGGATCCAAGGTGCCGCCATGGCCCACGCGCTTCAGGCCATAGGCCCGCCGCACCCGCGACACGCAGCCGTGGGAGCTCAGGCCGGCGGGCTTGTCGAGCACCAGGAAGCCGCAGATCAAAGCAGGGGGGTGTGCAGAACTTTGATGCTCCCATTGCGCCGCGCCTTGATCTCGCCAGGCTTGGGAGGCTGCCGGCGCCGTTGCGATGCCACGTGGGATCACGCCGAATGCCAATGCAGTGTTGCCAGCGGTGCCAGCAGGGGTGTTGCAGCGGCGGCGGGAGTTGGCCTTCCTGGTGTTGGCCGGGCTGTTTCTCGGCACGATGGGGATGCTCAACATCCTTGGGCTCACGCGCTTTCTGCAGCTGGGGAGCATCGGCTCCTGGCCGGTGGTGGTGGCTGTGGGAGCACTGCCTTATCCGGTCACCTTCCTCTGCACGGATCTGATCAGCGAGATCTGGGGGGAGGAGCGCGCCAGCCAGTTGGTGTGGGTGGGGTTGCTGCTCAATGGCTGGATCGTGTTGATCCTGTGGCTGGGGGGTGTGTTGCCCGGTTTGCCCGGCGCGCCGGAAGCCACCTTCTTTGCGGTGCAGGATCTGGCCTTCGGGGCGGTGGGTGCCTCGATGGTGGCCTACATGGCCGCCCAATTCACCGACGTGCGGCTGTTCCATTTTTGGAAGCGGGTGAGCGGCGGCCGGGCCCTGTGGTTGCGCAACAACGGTTCCACCCTGGTGAGCCAGTTGGTGGATACCAGTGCGGTGGTGTTGATCAGCCACTACGCCGCCCACGTGTTGCCGGTGAAGCCCGAGCTGCCGGTGCTGCCGCAGCTGGCCAGCTTCATTGCCAGCGGTTATCTGTTCAAGGTGCTGGCGGCCCTGGCGGACACCCTGCCCTTTTATTGGCTCACGGCCTGGTTGCGGCGTTGGCTGGTGGTGCCAGGTGCGGGCAGTGAATTAGGTCCTGCTCTGGGCTCAGCACTACGGTGAGCAGCCATGAGCCCTACCGCCACCCTCTCCCTCGATCACTTTCTCGAGGGAGGCTTTGATCTGCGCCGCCAGCTGGCCGATCACCTCTCGATGGAGCTGCAGGAGCTGGAGCGGCGCCTGCCCTTGGCCGTCGACGACCTGGCCGCTGCCCATCCCGGCGCTTTTGATCCGGAACGGGCGGAGGCCTTCTACGAAACCGCCGTGGGCACCGGGCACCTGCTGGAGCTGGCGGCCTGGCACCTGAGCAGCGCCGATTACATCGCCGACACGCTGCGGCTGCAGGCCCAGTTCGCCTGCGGCCATGTGCTCGACTTCGGCGGCGGCATCGGCACCCATGCCTTGGCGGCTGCCGCGTTGCCTCAGGTGGAGGCGGTGTGGTTTGTGGATCTCAATCCTGAGAACCGTCGCTTTGTGGAGGCCCGCGCTGAGCGCTTCGGGCTGCAGCAGAAGCTGCGTTGTTTCCGCGATCTCGAGGCGCCTGAGCTGCCGGCGCAGTTCGACACAATCGTGTGCCTCGATGTGCTGGAGCACCTCAATGATCCGAGCGCTCAGCTGGAGCAGTTCGCCTCACGGATGAGCGCGGAGGCCACGGCGTTGCTGAATTGGTACTTCTTCAAGGGCTTCGCCGGGGAGTACCCCTTCCACTTCGATGATCCTCAGCTGGTGGAGCGGTTCTTCCGCACGCTGCAGAGCCGTTTCCTCGAGGTGTTTCACCCCTTCTTGATCACCACCCGGGCTTACCGATTGCTCTGAGCCTTCGTGCCCGGGCGGCAGACACAACAAAGCCGGCGCCTGGGGGCGCCGGCTTGAAGGTTCAGGAGACCTGAGCAGCTGAGCTCAGCCGACAGCCACGTTGATGCGCTTGCGGGTGCGCAGGCCGCGCTTGATGGTGTCGAAGCTCACTACGCCATCCACCAGGGCGAACAGGGTGTCGTCGGCACCACGGCCCACGTTCACGCCGGGAAGCACGGAGGTGCCGCGCTGACGGATCAGGATCGAGCCGGCGTTGACGGCTTCGCCGCCGTAGCGCTTCACGCCCAGGCGCTTGGAGTTGGAATCGCGGCCGTTGCGGGTGGAGCCGGTGCCTTTCTTATGGGCCATGGTTCAGAGGAGTGTTGGGTTGAGGAACGCTGCGGCTGATCAGGCCAGGGCTTTGCCGCCCACGCTGATGGACTTGACCATCACGCGGGTCAGCTCCTGACGGTGACCATTCTTGCGGCGGGTCTTTTTCTTGGGACGCATTTTGTACACGATCACCTTGGGGCCGCGGCGATGCTCCATCACCTGCAGCTCAACGGTGGCGCCCTTCACATAAGGCTGGCCCACGTTGGCGGCCTTGCCGTCGTTCACCAAGAGCACGTTCTCCAGGGTGAGGGTGCTCTCCACCTCAGCGTTGATGCGGTTGAGGTCGTAGTAGCGGTTGGGCTGAACCCACACCTGGGTGCCGGAGGTCTCAACGATGGCGTAGGGACCGGTGCTGGGAGTCGTGCTCATGGCGGTAAGGGCGTGGACAGGCTGACGTGAGCGACCCGGGGGAGGCTCTGTCATTTCGGCCTGCCGCACGGCAATCGAAAGACAAACAATGATCTTCCCCTTTTGCCCTCCTAGACGTCAACACTGGGTGCGTTGCCAGGCCCCGATCGCGGCGGATGTCACAGCCGGCCCTCACGATTGCCTCGCTGTTGCCGGACCCGCGGGTGGAGCGCGCTTGTCGCAGCTGGCTCAAAGGTGGTCGTTATCAACTGGAGGATCTCGGCTCCCTGGCCGATCCGATCCTGGAGTTGCAGCAGCAGCGTGACCGGTTTGATGTGGTGCTGCTCCAGCAGGGGGTGCATCCGCCGGAGGTGTACGAGGAGCTACAGCAGCAGGGTTTGCTCTTGCCTGCGGTGGTGATCGGTGAGGTGAGCGGCCGGGTCGAGTACCACGAAGCGGAGGTTCACCTCCCTCAAGATCAGCTCGAGCAGATCGCCTACAGCGTCGACGCTGCGGTGTCGCGCTTTCTGCGGCGGGGCATGCAGGCCACTCCTACTGGGGTGGGTGAAGGAACCGGGGGCGACACGCCCGAGCGTTGGCGTCTGCCCAATCGCCTCAAGGGGCGGCTGGGCTATCTGGGGGTGTTCTACAAGCGGGATCCCTCGCTGTTCCTGCGCAACCTGCCCCAAGACGAGCGCGAGGAGCTGCTGCGCTCACTCAAGCGCAGCTACCGCGATGTGTTGATCGGGTACTTCCGCGATCCGGCTGCTGCGAACCAGGCCATCGAGAGCTTCGTGCACTCCGCCTTCTTCTCAGACCTTCCGATCAACAAGGTCGTGGAAATTCACGTCGATCTGATTGACGCGTTCTGGAAGCAACTCAAGCTGGAGGGGCACAAGAACGACTTTCTTCAGGACTATCGCCTCGCTTTGCTCGATGTCATGGCCCATCTCTGTGAGATGTACCGCCGCTCGGTGCCTCCCGACTTGCCCCTCGGAGCACCTCAAGACCCCGAAGAAGCCAGCCAGTCCCCATCTCAGGAGGTGATCTAGATGAGCCCGCGCAAGACCTACATCCTCAAGCTGTATGTGGCAGGTAATACGCCCAACTCGATGCGGGCGCTCAAGACCCTGCGCAACATTCTCGATACCGAGTTTCAGGGGGTGTATGCCCTGAAGGTGATCGACGTGCTGAAGAATCCCCAGCTGGCGGAGGAGGACAAGATCCTCGCGACGCCGACGCTGGCCAAGATTCTGCCGCCGCCGGTGCGCCGCATCATCGGTGATCTTTCGGATCGGGAGCGGGTGCTGATCGGCCTTGATCTCCTCTATGAGGAGCTCAGTGATGAAGCCTTGAGTGAACCCTATAGCGAGGAGGAGGACTCAGGCGGATTGCTTTAACAGCTGCACTCCAGTTCGTCATGCCACCTGTGCTTTCAGTCAGACCCCTCTAGATTTCCCCCAGGCCCACCCGTTCCATGCAGGACCCTTCCGCCACCAACCATGCTCTCTCCTCGGTGCAGAAGCTGCCCACGGGGATCGAGGGTTTCGATGACATCTGTCAGGGCGGTCTGCCGATCGGACGCTCCACCCTGATCAGCGGTACCTCAGGTACCGGTAAGACGGTCTTCTCCCTGAATTTTCTGTACAACGGGATCCGGCAGTTTGATGAGCCGGGGATCTTCGTCACCTTTGAAGAGTCGCCGCTCGATATTCTCCGGAACGCCGCCAGCTTTGGCTGGAACCTGCAGGAAATGGTGGAGCAAGACAAGCTCTTCCTGTTGGATGCATCGCCTGATCCAGAAGGTCAGGATGTGGCGGGCAGCTTCGATCTCTCCGGCCTGATCGAGCGGATCAACTACGCCATCCGCAAATACAAGGCGCGCCGTGTGGCGATCGATTCGATCACGGCCGTGTTTCAGCAATACGACGCCGTTTCGGTGGTGCGGCGTGAGATTTTCCGCCTGATCGCCCGGCTCAAGGAGATCGGTGTGACTACGGTGATGACCACCGAGCGCATCGACGAATACGGCCCGATCGCCCGCTACGGCGTGGAGGAGTTCGTGAGCGACAACGTGGTGATCCTGCGCAATGTGCTCGAGGGTGAGCGGCGCCGGCGCACGGTGGAGATTCTCAAGCTGCGGGGCACCACCCATATGAAGGGGGAGTTCCCCTTCACGATGGGCTCCCACGGCATCAGCATCTTCCCGCTGGGGGCGATGCGCCTCACCCAGCGCAGCTCGAATGTGCGCGTGAGCTCCGGTGTGCCGCGCCTCGATGAGATGTGCGGCGGCGGCTTCTTCAAGGATTCGATCATCCTGGCCACCGGCGCCACCGGTACTGGCAAGACGCTCCTCGTGAGCAAGTTTGTGGAGAACGCCTGCGCCAACAAGGAGCGGGCGATCCTGTTTGCCTACGAGGAATCACGGGCGCAACTGCTGCGCAATGCCACCAGCTGGGGCATTGATTTTGAGCAGATGGAGCGCGATGGCCTGCTCAAGATCATCTGCGCCTATCCCGAATCCACTGGACTTGAGGATCACCTTCAGATCATCAAAACCGAGATCGGCCAGTTCAAGCCCTCGCGCATGGCGATCGATTCGCTCTCGGCCCTGGCCCGTGGCGTCAGCCACAACGCCTTCCGCCAGTTTGTGATTGGCGTAACCGGTTATGCCAAGCAGGAGGAGATCGCTGGCTTCTTCACGAACACCTCCGAGGAGTTCATGGGCAGCCATTCGATCACCGACTCCCACATCTCCACGATCACCGACACGATTTTGTTGCTGCAATACGTGGAGATCCGCGGCGAGATGGCCCGCGCCCTCAACGTGTTCAAGATGCGCGGTTCCTGGCACGACAAGGGCATCCGCGAATTCATGATCACGAGCAACGGCCCCGAGATCAAGGATTCCTTCTCCAACTTCGAGCGGATCATTAGCGGTGTCCCCCACCGCATCAACACCGACGAACGCAGCGAGCTCTCGCGGATCGTGCAAGGGGTCACCAGCGACGACCGGCTGTAACGCCCAGGCGCTAGATCAGCTCCAGGCTGCGGCTGGCCCGCTCTGCCTCGATGCGCAGTTCGCCGTCGTCGGCTTGCTCCAGGGGTAGATCGAACCAGAAGGTGGTGCCGACCCCCAGCTCGCTCACCATGCGCACCTGGGTGCCGTGTTTCTCGAGGATGCCGCGCACGATCGAGAGGCCCAGCCCGGTACCCACTTCGGTGTGCACCGCGTTTTCCACCCGGTAGAAGCGCTCGAAGATCCGCTCCTGGTCTTCGCGGGAAATGCCGGAGCCGGTATCTGCAATTTCCACCCGCAGGCGCGGCAACGGTGCTGTGAGGGCGCAGGTGGGGCTGTCGCCTGTGGCTTCGGTGCTGGGGTCGATCAGGCAGGTGTCGGGCCAGGGGTAAGCCCGCAGCATCAATCTCCCGCCGCTGGCGGTGAACTTGAGTCCATTGCCCACCAGGTTGTCGAACACCTGCAGCAAAAGATCCCAGTTGCCCCGCACCCGCGGGAGCTGTTCATCCACTTCCAACGACAGCTCCACCCCTTTGTCCTGGGCATTGAGGCGGTAGTTGCGCAGGGTTTGCTCCATGGCGGGCCGCAGCTCCACCGGCTCCATGCTCCAGGTGCGATCGCTCTCCAGCCGAGAGAGATCCAGCACATCGTTCACCAGGCGGGTGAGGCGATCCGTTTCGTCATTGGCAATCGCCAGAAACTCCTTGCGGTCTTCCTCGCTCAGTTGATCGCCCAGGTCGTGGAGGGTTTCCACGTAGCTCTTGATGTTGAACAGCGGCGTGCGTAGTTCGTGGGAGACGTTGCTGATGAAACGGCTCTGGGCCGCATTCAGCTCCACCTCGCGGGTGAGGTCTTGCACCGTGACGGCGATGCCCTTGAGGCTTTCACCGCTGGCATCCCGCACCGACTGCAGAACAATGCGCAGGGTGCGGGGCGGCTCGCCAAAGTTGCAGCGCACATCGCTGCTGTCGCGTTCACCGCTGAGCAGGGTCTCCAGGGGTGTTTGCAGTTCGAGTGCCAGCACATCCGGCAGCTCCTCGCCCACCAGTGCTCCCTCGAGCTTGCGGCCTTCCCATCGGAACAGGCGGCGTGCCGTGGGGTTCACCAACACCACTCGGCCCTCGGCATCAAGCAACAGAGCGCCATCGGCCATGGTGGCGATTAGCGACTGCTGCTTCACCTGCGCGGCGGTGAGCTCTTCGATGTTGGCTTCGTTGTAGGCCTCGAGCTGGGAGGCCATGTCGTTGAACCCCTCCAGCAGTTCTCCGAGTTCGCCGCCCACCGGCAGAGCGATGCGGGCTTCGAAATCGCCGCTGGCGATCGAGCGCACGCCTCTCAGGAGCTCTTTCACCGGTTGGGTGATCGTGAGGGCGTTAAACACCGCCCCAAGGATCACCAGCACCCAAATCGAAATGAACACCGCCACCGTTACCTCACGGCTCAGGGCGGCGCTGGCCAGGGCGGCTTCGTTGGGGTTGATGCCCAGGGCCAGCACGCCTAGGTAGCGATCGCCTGACACCAGCGGCACGAACACATCGGTCACCTGCCCATCCGGACTGAGGTGCTGGCGGATCAGCGGGTTCTGGGGGCGGCGGGCCAGGTCGGCCGGGAGCTCCAGGCGGCGGCTGAGCAGCAGTTCACTGCCGCCGCTGCTGCCGCTGATCGGAATCCCGAGGTAGATCACCCCATCGGGATCGGCAAAAAAGATGTAACGCAGGCTGCGGCTGGATTTCCAGAAGCGTTCGGCAACGGCCGCCAGCTCGCGGTCGTTGCCTTCGGCCACCAGGGGCGTCACGTTGGCCGAGAGCAACAGGCCCAGATCGCGGGCGAAGCGGGTGTCGCTCATGCGCACATCCGCCTGAATGCCGTTCAGGGCAAAGAAGCAGATGCCCGCCATCACCAGGCTCACCACCAAGGTGGCCGCGGCGAGCAGCTTGGTTTGCAGGCTGAATTCAGCCCACCAGCGGGCTAGCCGCTGCTGCCAGTTCAAGGGGGCAGTGCCCGCGCTCATCGGCTGCGCACCTGGTGTCCGATGTCGCGGCGGAAGGTCATCCCTTCGAACTGCACCTGAGCCAGGCCGGTGTAAGCCCGCTCGAAGGCGTTGTCAAAGGAGTCGGCCTGAGCTACCACCGCCAGCACGCGTCCGCCGCTGGTGAGACAGCGGCCATCGGCTTGGCGCTGGGTGCCGGCATGGAAGAGCTGCAGATCGCTGCTGGGTTGGAGGCTGCTCTCAATCGCATCCCCTTTGCGGATCTCACCTGGGTAGCCCTGGGCCGCGGCAATCACGCAGGCACTGCAGAAGGGCGCGATGCTCAGGGCCGGAGCTTGATCCAGCGTGCCATTGGCGCAGGCCAGCAGCACGGCGGCCAATTCAGGTCCCAGCAGGGGCATCAGCGTTTCGCATTCCGGGTCGCCGAAGCGGCAGTTGAACTCGATCACGCTGGGCCCCTGCTCGGTGAGCATCAAGCCGGCGTAAATCACGCCGCGATAGCGGATGCCGCGGGCGTTCAACGCGGCGAGGGTTGGCTCCAGCACCAGTTGGCGCACCTGCTCCAGTCCAGCCGCATTCAGCAGCGGTGCCGGGGCATAGGCACCCATCCCACCGGTGTTGGGGCCGGTGTCGCCTTCGCCAATGCGTTTGTGGTCCTGGGCGGGAGGCAGCAGCACCATGCGCTCGCCGTCGGTGAGGGCAAACACCGACACCTCCGGCCCGTGGGTGCGCTCCTCCAGCACCAGTGAGGCCTCGCTGCCGAAACGGCCCGCAAAGATCTCTTCGATGGCGCTACGGGCTTCTTCGATCGTTTCGGCCACCGTGACCCCCTTGCCGGCGGCCAGGCCATCGGCCTTCACCACCAGTGGTTGGCCCTGGGTCTCCAGCGCTGCCAGGGCTTCCTCGCGGCTGTTGGCTTTCCAGTAGCCCGCCGTGGGAACGCCCGCCTCCACCATCAGCGCCTTGGCCCATTGCTTGCTGGCCTCGAGCTGAGCGCCATCGGCGCCGGGGCCAAACACCGGGATGCCGGCTGCGCGCAGCTTGTCGGCCAGCCCAGCAGCGAGGGGGGCCTCCGGACCCACCACCACCAGTTCGATGCCGTGCTCTCGGCACGCTGCCAGGAGGCCGTCGTGGTCGCTTTCGGCAATGGACAGCTGCCGGCAGCCC